>NZ_JBVIKC010000048.1:2799-63487 GCF_055581065.1 Streptomyces sp. NPDC031479 | reverse complement strand
ACCCATCGGGCGTGGGAGATCGGTTACTGGGCGAAGTCCTTCGTCTGGGACGGTCTGATCGTCGACGGGATCTGGGGCACGATCCGTGGCCTGGGGACGCTCATCGGTGTGGACGGGTGGGACAAGGCGGGTCAGGCCTGGACGGGGCTGGCGAAGCTGGCGACGGGTCTGGCGATCATGTCGGTGCCGGGTATGAGCACGGCGTTCTGGATGGCGGACGACAAGGACCTGCCGCCGTGGATCCGTGATTCGCGTACCGCGGTGAAGGAGACGGGCAAGGCGCTGGTCGCGTGGGACGAGTGGGGCAAGAACCCGGCCCGCGCGGCCGGTGCGGTCACCTTCAACGTCCTGACCACCGTGTTCACCGGCGGCGCCGGTACGGCGGCGAAGGCGGGCACGGTCGGGAAGATCCTCAGCGTGGCGGGCAAGGCGGGCCGGATCATCGACCCGATGACCTACATCGGCAAGGCCGGCAGCCTCGCCAAGATCAAGATCGGTGACCTGTTCGCGAACCTGGGCAAGGCCGACGGGGCGTTCCCGAAGATCGACGACGTGATCTGGAAGGACCTCCCGAAGGCCGACGCCCCGGGGATCACCTTCCCGCACCCCGAGGACACCGTCCGTCTCCCCGACGACGCGCTGGGCCGTCCGCAGTACTTCGACAAGACCTCGAACCAGCTCCTGGACCACAACGGGCTGCCCAAGCAGGACCTCACCGCGGTCCCCAAGGGCACCGACCACCCGCTGGCCGAGGTCCCCAAGCACGAGAACGTCCCGGTCGGCGTCGGCGCCCACACCGCCGACGTCACCTCCCACACCCCCGGCGGCACGGCCGGCCACACCCCGGGCGGCGCGGCCGAACACACCCCGGGCGGCGCGGCCGGCCACACCCCGGGCGGCGCCGCGGACAACGGCGCCCACAACAGCCACACCGAACCCGGCGGCACCACCCCCGGCCACGGCGGCACCGACACCACCCCCACCGGCGGCCACGGCGACACCCCCTCCACGGGCGGCCACGGCGACGGCCCGGGCACGGGCGGCGGCGGCCACGACGGCCCCGGCATCCCGCACCAGGGTGACGGCGCAGGTGGTCATGGGCCCGACGGCTTCGGCCACCCGGATGACCCGAGCGTTCCGGAGCACGGCCACTCCGATCTCCCTCATTCCGGCGGCCATGACGGGCACTCGGATCACGACGTGCACGGAACGGCGTCGACCGCAGCCGAGGCGATTTCTCCAGAGACCCGGCTGCCGAACCCGGACGGCACGCTCCCGGCCGGTCACGGAGAGAAACTGCTGGACTTGTTCGACCTGGATGGCCCCCGTGTCACAGTGGCGAACGACGTAATCACTCACGTCGACGGCAAGCCTGTCGATCAGTATCTCGATTCCCTTGCGGAGGGCAGGGCGCAGATGTATCGAGATGCCAAGGACGCCAAGCAATTCGTCAAGGGTGATACGGGTGCCTGTGTGGGTGCAGTCATGGACACTCGGACCGGCATCGTGATCGAAGGAATCAACGGGCGGCCGGACAACGTCATGCCCAAGGAAAGGGTTCACCCCACTATTCGTGCACTTTACGAAGAAATGGCCCCTACCAAGCCTCACCCGGACCAGCCGCTGGGCCACGCGGAAGTGAAAGCCACCAACGAATTGCTGTGGGCCCGTACTCGCCTGGGGCTGCCGGATGGCGTGGACGCTCTCAAGGAGATACGGGCATCCGTGGAGTTCCCCTTCCTGAAGGACAGGGAAACGGGAGTCATCGGTAGAGGCGCCCCGTTCTGTGCCAACTGTTACAATATGCTCCCCGGAGTGCCTTCGCCTCATGGCCGGTTCACGGGATATCCGCCGAGCGACGAGAATTGGATTCCATAATGAGCCCGGTGCAGCGTGTCGACACCGACGATCCCGATGTCGATATGGATATGGGAAATCGAGTGCTCTACCTGGACGAGTTGTTCACGGGCGAGGTGGCCGAATACCAGGACGGGCAATTGGTGTGCCTTGACGTCTACCTCGACGGGATCAGGAACGGCTTGTCCCGGATGTGGTATCCGGACGGCACCTTGAAGCTGGAGGGGAATGTCCTCAACGGGGTGGCGGTGGGCGAGTTCCGGGAATGGCACCCCAATGGCATTCTCAAGTCCCGAAAGTTTTTCGACGACGACATCTACTCCCTCAAGGAGGAGACCGTCTGGGACGAGGAAGGCCGCCTCGTTCGCGAGTGGCATCGCGAGTAGGGCCGGGTGCGCGGGTGGCGGGTCACCGGCTCTTCGAGCCGGGGCGTCGTCCGGGGCCGGTTCCTTGCCGGTTGAGGCACTCGGGCTGAGAGTGCGGACCGGCTCCGGGGCCAGGATGAGCGGCCGGCCGAAGAGGAGCTGACGGGGAGGTCCGAGGCGTGAGTCCGGGGGTCGCCGGCGGAGGTGGAGAAGCCGGTGATCACGTCCGAGCCCGTCGGTGAGTGGTTCTGGGAGCCCGCTCCGTCGGCGGGTCCCCGCCGGCGGCGGCCTTGGGGGCGGTGGGGCTTCTCTCGGGCCTCGCGGACGTCCTGGCGGCGTGCGGACTCGTGACCGGGGAGGGTGCCGGCTCGGTCGTGCTCGCCGACCGGCGTGACATGGCCGGTCCGCTGTTCGCCTGCCGCGACGTCCCGGTGGCGGCCGGCCTCGCCGGCGCCGCGGGGCGGGCGGACGCCGTAGGGCTGTTCCCGGACCGCCTGTTGACGGTGGGCCTGGAGCTGGCGGGTGAGTGGCGCGAGGCCGGCGCGGTGCGCCGGGCGGAGAAGCTCTTCACCCTCCGGGTCGAGGTGTGGGGCGAAGGGGCGGTGCTGGTGGCCCTGTCCGCGTACGCCGACGCCTGGCTGACCCTCGACCTCCGGGGGCGCCCGCAGCGGGAGGTGGGCGAGGAGAACGCCCCGCGCCTCGCCGCCGCGCTGGAGCGGATCTCCGGGGTGACGGGGGCGCCGGTCGATCCGGGCGACCCGACCCGGTACGCGCGGCCCACCGCCGAAGGGTTCGCCGACCAGTGGGAGACGGGCCCCGATTACGACGACCCGTGGGGCACCTTCGAGGTCCCGAAGCGGTGGCGGCGGCGGCTGATGGACCGGCTGCCCGGTGGTCCCGACGGCCGGGACTACGAGAGCACTACCGGGCAACCGGTGCGCTACGCCCGCGTACGGTGCGGGGAGCGGGTCCTGGGCTTCCTCTGGGCGTCCGCCGACGGAGCGGCGGGCTACGAACCGCGCAACGCGGCCGGTGCCGCGGCCTTCGAGGCGGGGGTGCCGTGGCTGTCTCGGCTGCGTTCCGCCCGCCTGCGGGGCGTCCGGGCGCCGGAGGCCCTGGAGGAACTGCTGGGCGCCGCGGCGGACGGCCGCCGGGGCGGCTCCGTCGTCGAGGCCGTCACGCACGAGGCGGCTTCGCTGGACGCGTTGGAGGAACTGTCGGGGCGGTGCTGACCAGGAGAAGGGAGCCGGAGTGGCCGGTGACGCGGCGTCGCGCGTGCTGGAGCGGCTGCGGGCGGTGGACTGGTGCGGGGACTGGGACTTCGCGTTCGGGCACGTGAAGTCCCGGCGGGTCCTGCTGCGCGAGTACATGCGCAGGGCGGCCCTGTGGGCCCGGGCGTACTCCGCCGAGGAGGCCTGGCCCTTCTTCGACGTCACCCCCTACGCCGCCCCGGATTTCGTGCTCGCGCCGGAGCTCGCCGGAGCGCTACGGGAGTTCCTCGGCGGGATCGGCTACGTCGAGGTCCGCAGCACCTGCGCCGGAGCGGTGCGGCTGGCGGAACTCCGCGCGCTGGACCCGGATGTCGGGGCCGGGCTGCCCGACCTCTACGAACCGCTGCTCCTCTTCTACGAGCGGGGCGGCGAGTTCTTCCGGGACGGCGCGGGCTTCCTCGAACTGACGGGGGTGCGGTACCGGCACGGCCCGCTGGCGGGCTTTCTCGGCGGCGCACCCCTCACCCGGCTCGACGGCCCCGTGCTCGACGCCCTCGATGCCGAGGGGCGCGTCACGTACCACCGGGCGGCCGGGGGCCGTGGTCCGCTGCTGAGGCGGCGCGTGCTGCGGGGCGTACGGACGGACGAGCTGTTCGGCGCCGACCTGCGCTGGCGGCCGGCGGAGCGGTTGGCGCAGGAGCCGGGGCCGGTCGGGGTCGACGAGTGGGAGGCGGCCCGGTTCATCGGGGAGGCCGTTGCGGACGCGGAGGGCCCCGTGTGGAACCTTGGACCGGGGTATTAGCGTCGGGGCGGAGAGGAAGGGGGGCCGGGATGGCAGCCGAGGATTACGACAGCCAGTTGCTGGAGTCCGTCGCGGTACGGCGGCGCAGGATGCGTGACGCCGTGCTGTTCGGGGCGCAGCGCGGGCGGCGCGTGGCCGACGAGCGGATCGGGAAGGCCGTCGCCGGACTGGTCATCGCGGCCGTGCTGTGCGCGGGATGCGTGGGATGGTCGTTCATCTCGCACCGGCTCATCGGCAAGGTCGGCACCCCGGGACAGGTCAGTACTCGGTGATAGGTTCGGGCGCGTGGTGAGCATGGGGGCGGGAATCGGTACGGCACTGAGCCGGGTCACCCTGGTGGGTGAGCGGCGGAGGATGGATCTCGTACTGCCCTCCCAGGAGCCTGTCGGGCGGCTTTTGCCCGACGTCATACGGATGTTGGACGACCGGGTCGCCGCGCAGCCGACGCTGCGCCACCTGGTGACCGCCGACGGGTCGGTGCTCGAACACGACGTCTGCCTCGCGGACGCCGGGATCGGCGACGGCGCGGTGCTGCGGCTCGTGCGGGTGCAGGACGTGCCGTCCGCGCCCGTCGTGCACGACGTCACGGACGAGGCCGCCGAGGACCTGGACGTCCGCGCCTGGCGCTGGCGGCCGGGCGCGCGGCGGGTCACCGCCGGGGCCGGGCTGATCGGATGGGCGTTGCTCGCCGGGTGGTTCGCCCGGCGGGAGTTCGCGCCGGGCGCGGTGGCCGGGGCGCTGCTCGCGGTGGCCGCGGTCGCCGCTGTGGTCGGGGCGCTCGCCGGGCGGCTGAAGCGGTCCGGGCTGGCGGCGGCGCTGCTGGCGACCGCCGGGGCCGTCGGCGTGCTCGGGGCGTGGACCCTGGGCGACGCGCAGCACTGGGGTCCGATGGGAAGGCTCGCCGCCGTGGCGGGCGCGCTCGCGGTGGGGCTCGCGCTGCTGGGGTGGTTCACGCCGCTCGGGCGGGGCGGGTTCGTCGGGGCGGCCGCCGTGGTGGCGCTGACCGGTGGCTGGGAGGCCGTCGCCGTCGCCCAGGGCGGCGCGGGGGCCCGTACCGGAGCGGTGCTGGCCGTGGTCTCGGTGATCCTGCTCGGGCTGCTGCCGCGGCTCGCCCTGGCGGCGGCCGGCCTGACCGGGCTCGACGACCGCCGTGCGCGGGGGGCTTCGGTCAGCCGGTACAAGGTCGCGACCGCCCTCGGCGCCACCCACCGGGGCATGGCGCTGGCCACCCTCGCCACCGCCGTCTCGGCGGGTGCGGCCGGGGTGCTCGCGCTGCGGGAACCCGATGTCTGGACGGTGTCGCTGGCCGTGGCCGTCGCCGGCGTGCTGTGGCTGCGCGCGCGGGCGTTCCCGCTCGTCGCGGAGGTGGTCGCGCTGCTGCTGGCCGGGGCCGCCGTCACCGTGGCCGCGCTGCTGGTGTGGGCGGAGCGGGCCGGCTCGGCCGGGCCGCTGGCGACGCTGCTGGTGCTGGCGCTGGCGGCGCTCGGGGTACTGGCCGTACAGCCGCCCGAGCACGTACGGGTCCGGCTGCGGCGATTCGGGGACACCGCCGAGTCGCTGTGCGTCATCGTGCTGTTCCCGCTGCTCATCGGGGTGTTCGGCGTGTACGGGCGGCTGCTCGGCACCTTCGCGTAAGGGTTGCGACTCAGACATGTCAGACATGAGCCAGAGCCGGCGTGACGACTGGCAGGCCGGGGTCCTCGGCGAACTGACGGGCGCGCCGACCGCTCCCGCGCCGACCGCTCCCGCGCCGACCGATCCCACGCCGACCGCCCCCGCGCCGTCGGCGGAAGCGGGCGCGGGCCAGGGCCCGGCCGCCCCCGGCCGCCCCCCGATACAGCCCCACCCCGACCCGGAGGCCGCCCCCGGCGCCCCGGCGCGGGCCGCCGCCGCGCACGGGCCGTTCCCCGGTGCGCGGACCGGCGGTCGGGCCCCCGCCCCGCAGGGCACCCCGTACCCCTACCCCGCGTCGGCCCCGCACGGGGCCCCGCAGGGGATCCGCGCCCCCGAGACCGTCCCCGTCCCCGCCACCGAGGCCGCCGGCCGGCCCCGGCACGGGGACCCCGTCGGACGGCGGGCGCTGCGCGCGCTGCGCGGGGCGCTCGGGTCCTCCGCCGCGCGGGCCGTCGCCAACGAGACGGGCCTGGCCACCCAGGTGCAGCAGCCCGTCACCACCGGCCGCCAGATCGTGGTGACCAGCATCCGCGGCGGCTCCGGCAAGACCACCGTCACCGCCCTGCTCAGCCGCACCTACAACCACTACCGCCACGACCCGGTGCTCACGCTGGAGGCCGACGCCGCCCTCGGCACCCTCCCCGTCCGGCTCGGGGTCGAGTCCCTGCGCTGGACCTGCGGCGACCTCGCCCAGATCGTCCGCCCCTCCATGCAGCTCACCGACATCACCGGATACCTCGTCCCGCTCGCCGACGGCGGCTGGCTGCTGCCCGGCAGCCAGGGCCGCATCGGCGCCCAGGTCGACGTCGCCACGTACCGGACCGTGATGGTCGCCCTGCGCCGCTACTTCGGCGTCACCGTCGTCGACTGCGAGACCCTCCCCGGCGAGGTGGCCCGTACGGCCCTCGACACCGCGCACGCCCGCGTGCTCACCACTCCCGCCACCGCCGAGGGCCTCGTCTCCACCCACGCCGTCCTCGACTGGCTCGCCTCCCTCCCCGTGCCCGTGCTGCCCCGGACCGTCGTCGTGCTCACCTGCCAGTCCCCGCACCCGGCCGTCGAGCTCGGCAAGGCCGTCGAGAAACTGCGCGCCACCGGCGCCGGGGTCGTCGTCCTCCCGTACGACCGCCACCTCGCCTCCGGCGGCGCCGTCCGCACCGAACTCCTCGGCGCCGAGACCCGGCAGGCGGCCGTACGGCTCGCCGCGGACGTACTCCAGCGCGCCCTCGCGCTCCCGGCGGCCGGTGCGGCCCGGTGACCCAGCAGCTCGTCCACCGGCCCGCCCGGGGCACCATGCCCCCCGCCCCCGCCGAACCCCACACCGTCGAGGCCCCGCCCAACCTCCCCGAAGGCAAGATCGGCAGCCCGGCCACCGCCCTCCTGCCGATGGCCGGCGTGATGGGCTCGGTCGTGATGATGACCGTCGTCCGCAACAGCCAGTTCGCCGCCGTCGGCGCGATGGTCCTGGTCGTCGCGCTGATCGGCGCCATCGCCATGTTCTGGTCCCAGCGCGGCAAGGCGCAGCGCACCCGCCGCTCCCAGCGCGAGCGCTACCTGGAGTACCTGGAGGAGCAGCGCGAGGAACTCGGCGCGCGCGAGAAGCGGCTCCGCGACGAGGCCCGCCGCCTCAACCCGCCGCCGGAGGCCCTCTACGACCTCGTGCGCGATCCGGCCCGGCTGTGGGAACGCCGCCGCGCCGACCCCGACTTCCTGCGCCCCCGCCTGGGCACCGGCGAGGTCGCCGTCCAGCCGCTCGCCCTCGGCTCGGGCGCCGGAGGCGTCCTCACCCCGCCCGACCGGTTCATGCTCAACGAGGCCGGCGCCCTCATGGCCCGCTTCGCCCGCGCCAGCGACTTCCCGCTGACCGTGCCCCTCGACCGGGCCGGGAACATCAGCGTCGTCGGCGACCGCGAAGGCGTCCTGCGCGTCGCCCGCGCCCTGCTCGTCCACACCGCGGTCCTGCACGCCCCCGACGACGTCGCGATCGCCCTCGGCGTCCCCGGAGACCGGCTCGACGCGGACTGGGAATGGGCCAAGTGGCTCCCGCACGTCCTGGACCCGCAGGAACAGGACGGGCCGGTCGCCGCCCGGCGGATCGCCCCCAGCCTGCCGCAGCTCGCCGAGGTCCTCGCCCCCGAGCTGCGCCGCCGCGCCTCCTACGCGGCAGAGGTGCGCCGCGGCCTCTCCGACCGGCGCGCGCTGGCCCTCGCGAGCCGGCTCCTCGTCGTCAGCGACGAGTACGGGGACAACGCCGTCGAACTGCCCCGCCCCGACACGGCGGTGGGCCTCGCCGACATGAACACCACCGTGCTCCACCTGCTCGCCGAGCAGGTCCACGAGCCCGACGAGGTGACCATACGGATCACCGTGGACGGCCCCCACGTCACCGTCCGGGACCTGCGCACCCCCCAGGCCCCCGCCGCCGAGGGCCTCTGCGACCAGCTCGGCCCCGCCACCGCCGAGGGCCTCGCCCGGATGCTCGCCCCGCTGCGGCTGTCCGCCGAGTCCGTCGCCGAGGGCACCCCCGTCTCCGGCCCCGTCGACTTCATGGGCCTGCTCGGCATCGACGACCCCGCCGCCCTCGACGTGGCACGCATGTGGGCGCCGCGCGGCGAGCGGGACTTCCTGCGCGTCCCGATCGGCATCGACGACCGGCACGGCCCCGTCCTGCTGGACCTCAAGGAGTCCTCCCAGCTCGGCATGGGCCCGCACGGGCTGTGCGTCGGCGCGACCGGCTCCGGCAAGAGCGAGCTGCTCCGTACGCTCGTCCTCGCCCTGGTCGCCACGCACTCGCCGGAGGACCTCGCGATGGTCCTCGTCGACTACAAGGGCGGCGCCACCTTCGCCCCCTTCGAGAAGCTCCCGCACGTCGCCGGGGTCATCACCAACCTGGAGAACCAGGCCGGGCTCGTCGAACGCGTCCACACCAGCCTCGCGGGCGAGGTCAAGCGCCGCCAGCAGGTCCTCAAGGACGCCGGCCACGTCGCCGACATCGGGCACTACGCCGTCCTGCGCGCCGAGAACCCCGAACTGGAGCCGCTGCCGCACCTGTTCGTCGTCATCGACGAGTTCGGTGAACTCCTCACCGCCAAGCCCGACTTCATCGACCTGTTCCTGTCCATCGGCCGCATCGGCCGCTCCATCGGCGTGCACCTGCTGCTGTCCAGCCAGCGCATCGAGGGCGGCAAGCTCAAGGGCCTGGACACCTACCTGTCCTACCGGCTCGGCCTGCGCACCTTCTCCGCCGACGAGTCGCGCACCGTCCTCGACACCACCGACGCCTTCATGCTGCCGCCGCTCCCCGGCTTCGGCTACCTCAAGGTGGACACCTCCACCTACACCCGTTTCAAGGCCGGTTACGTCTCCGGCCGCTACCGGGGCCCGGCCGGCGACCGCGACCGCGCCGCGGAAGGCCCCCTCGCCCTGCCCTACCCGGCCTTCAACACCCTCGGCGCCAGCACCGGTTCCGACGGGCCCGCCGAGGAGAAGCCCACCGCCACCGCCCGCGAGACCGGTCCCAGCGTGCTCGGCGTCATCGTCGACCAGCTCGCCGACGCCGCCCCGCCCGTACGCCGCATCTGGCTCCCGCCGCTGCCCGACGCCACCCCGCTCGACGCCGCCGCCGGACCGCTCTGCGTCACCGACCGCGGACTGCGCCTCGGCGACGCCGACCGCCCCCCGCTGCGGGTACCGCTCGGTGTCCTCGACGACCCGGCCCGCCAGTGGCGCGGCCCCTGGGAGCTGGACCTGAAGGTCGCCGGCGGGCACACCGCCGTCACCGGCGGACCCCAGTCCGGCAAGACCACCCTGCTGCGCACCCTCGCCCTGTCCCTCGCGCTCACCCACACCCCGCAGGAGGTCGCCGTCTACGGTCTCGACCTCGCCGGGGGCGGCCTCGCCGCGCTCGCCGGACTCCCGCACGTCGGCGGGATCGCCGGCCGGGCCGACCGGGAACGGGCCGCCCGCACGGTCGCCGAGGTGCGGGGCATGCTCGCCGTCCGCGAGGAGCTCTTCCGCGAGCACTCCATCGACTCCGTCGACCAGCTGCGCCGCCTGCGCTCCCGCGGCGGACTGCCCGAGCTGGCCTCCACCGACATCGTCCTGCTCGTCGACGGGTACGGAGCCCTGCGCGAGGAGTTCTCCGAACTCGACGACGCCGTCACCGACCTCCTCAAGCGGGGCGGCGGCTACGGCATCCACGTCGTCGCGGGCATGCTGCGCTGGAACGACGTCCGCATCGCCAACCAGTCCCTCTTCGGCAGCCGCGTCGAACTGCGCCTGGGCGACGCCTCCGACTCGGCCATCGACCGCAAACTGTCCGAGACCATCTCCCCGGACACCCCCGGCCGCGTCCTGACCGACGGCAAGCTCTTCGCGCAGACCGCCCTGCCGCGCATCGACTCCCGGACCGGGACCACCGACCTGGCCGCCGCCCTGGAGGAGGCCGCCGCCACCGTCCGTGCCACCTGGCACGGCGACATCGCCTCCCCCGTACGGGTCCTGCCCGCCCGGCTGCCCGCCGACCGGCTCCCGTCGGCCGACGAGGAGCCGTACCGGATCCCCATCGGCGTGGACCAGGACGTCCTCGCGCCCGTCCTGCTCGACCTCTTCGAGCAGGACCAGCACCTGCTGATCCTCGGCGACAACGAATGCGGCAAGACCAACCTCCTCTCCCTCGTCGCACGCCAGCTCATCGCGCGCTACGGGGAGGAGGAGCTGGTTTTCGCCGTCTACGACCCCCGGCGCGGGCTGCGCGGAGTCGTCCCCGAGCCCTACCGCGGCGGGTACGCCCACAACGCCAAGATCGCCGGCGCGCTGTCGGCCGGCATCGCCAAGGAACTCGACAAGCGGCTCCCCGAGGACGGCATCGACCCCGACGCCGACCCGGGCGAGGGCCCCGGCTTCACCGGCCCCCGCATCGTGGTCCTCGTCGACGACTACGACATCCTCACCACCGCCGGACAGCAGCCGCTCCAGGCATTCGTGCCCTACCTGCCGTCCGCCCAGGACATCGGGCTGCACTTCGTGATCGCCCGGCGCGTCGCGGGCTCCTCCCGGGCCCTGTACGAACCACTGCTCACCACCCTGCGGGAGTCCGGCACGACCGCGCTCGTCATGAACGGCGAACGCTCCGAGGGCCAGCTCTTCCCGCAGCTCTACGCGAGCGCGCAGCCTCCGGGCCGCGGCACGCTCGTCCGGCGCGGCCGGCCGCACCAGACCGTGCAGACCGCGTTGGCCGCCCCCCTCACCCAGGAAGCACCCTGACACCGTGACCAAGGACGTCATCGCCCTCACCCCCAAGATGCCCGACACCGCCGCGCTGCTGGTGGCCCTCGCGGGCGGCGGCACCGGGCTCGACGCGGCCTCCGCCGCCGACGGGGCCGTGATCCAGCTGCTGGGCGCGGGCGGCCGGCCCCTGGTCTCGGTCGAAGCACCGGTGCTGGTCCAGGTCCCGGGCGAGACCGAACGGCTCCTCGGCACTCCCGCGCGGGTCCCCGTCTGGTGGACGGAGACCCGCGCGTCCACCGCCGTCCCCGAGGCGGCCGACCTCGCCGGGGCCGTCGCCGGGCGGCTCGCCGAGGTCCTCGGCGGCGCCGTCTGGCCCCCGGGCGCGGGCCGGGTCACCGCCGTCCCCGTGACCTCCGAGGCCTCCGCGGCGCCCGCGCCCGTCGGGGCCCTGCCGACCGTCGACGTGGTCACCGAGTCCACCGCCGTCGTCCTCGCGGACCGGCCCGTGATCCCGCTGACGGCCTGGCTCTCCGACGTCCTGCGCACCACCGCCGGCTTCGGCGCGGCCCTGCACATCGTCACCCCCGCCCACTGCCGGCTCAGCCTGCCGCTGCGCACCGTGCTGACGGGCGCACCGAACCGATGGGTGGTCCAGGACCCGGAGTGCGGTTACTACGACGGCCTCTCCGGGGCGGTGCTGAGCTGGCAGGACGGCACCTTCGCCCCCGCCCGTGACGCCGCGGGCGAGCCCCGGGCAGCCGCCGCCTTCCTCCGGGCCGACGGGGCGGAAGCGGGCGAACACCGGCTGACGGTGCAGTTCCGCACCGAGCACCCGGCCGAGGGGGAGCTGCTGCTCGGCCGCTCCGTGGAGGCCGCCTGGCGCGCCCTGACCGGGGGTCCGCCCGCCGGCTGGGGCACCGCCGAGCCGGTGAACCTGCCCTGGTCGCCCCGGCAGCTGACCGACCTCGCGCGCAGCCGGGCGCCGGAGCCGACCCTGCTCACGGTCGTGGGCGCGGGCGCGCTGGCCGTCGTACGGGTGACCCGCACGGCGGCCGGGGTCGAGGAGGACGTCACCCTGACCCTGGGGTACGGCCCCGCCGACCCGGCGCCGCTCGACGCCCTCGCCGGCCTGGCGGGGACGCTGGCCGACGGGCACGGCCTGGTCAGCATGCTCGCCTCCGTCGGGCCGGGCCGCCGGGACCTGAGCGTGACCCCGCGCTTCGGCCGGCCCCCGCTGCCGGTGTCGTTCACCCTGGGCGGGGCGGGCGTCGCCGAGGTCACCCTGACCCACGCCCGGCGCCCGCCGCTGGCCCTGCGCCCGTCCACGATCGGCCCCGCCCGCCGTCCGGGCCTGTACTACCCCCTGGGCGACGGCACCGACCCGGCGGCCTGGGACACCCTGTCCACCCTCATGGCCCACCTGGGCACCACGGTCTGAAGGCCGCCCCGCGCGGGGCGGCCTTCGCGCGGGGCGGCCACCGGACCGGGAGGCGCCGGAGCTACAGGCCGCCCGCGCGGACCAGGCCCGTCTCGTAGGCCAGGACCACGACCTGGACCCGGTCGCGCAGGCCCAGCTTCGTCAGGATGCGGCCCACGTGGGTCTTCACGGTGGCCTCCGAGAGGACCAGCCGCCCCGCGATCTCGCCGTTCGACAGGCCCTGGGCCACCAGCAGCATGACCTCGCGCTCGCGGTCCGTCAGCCGGTCGATCTCCTTGTTCCGCGGCTCCTGCGTCGTCGTCGGCAGCATCGGCGCGAACCGGTCCAGCAGCCGGCGGGTGGTGGACGGGGCCACCACCGCGTCCCCGCTGTGCACGGAGCGGATCGCCGCCAGCAGCTCCGCCGGCGGGACGTCCTTCAGCATGAAGCCGCTCGCCCCCGCCTTGAGCCCCGAGAACGCGTACTCGTCCAGGTCGAAGGTGGTCAGGATGATCACCTTCGGGTGTTCCTCCGGCTCACAGATCCGCCGCGTCGCCTCGACCCCGTCGAGCCGCGGCATGCGCACGTCCATCAGCACCACGTCCACCTTCGTGGCCCGCAGCACCTCCAGCGCCTCCAGGCCGTCACCCGCCTCGGCGACGACCTCCATGTCCGGCTGGGCGGCGAGCACCATCCGGAAACCCGTGCGCAGCAGCACCTGGTCGTCGACGAGCATCACGCGAATGGACATCAGTTACCTCGACCTCGTCATCTCTTCTTGAGCGGGAGCAGCGCGCTGATGCGGAAGCCTCCGCCCGGCCGCGGGCCCGCGTCCAGGGTTCCCCCGACCATACCGATGCGTTCCCGCATGCCGATCAGGCCGTGCCCGGCGCCGTCGGCGCCGCCGTCCTCGTACAGTTCGTGCGTCGCGCCCCGCCCGTCGTCCTCGACCAGCAGGCCGAGCCCGTCGTCGAAGTAGACCAGCCGTACGCTCGCCCGTGCCTCCGGTCCGCCGTGCTTGCGCGTGTTCGTCAGCGCCTCCTGGACGATCCGGTACGCGGTCAGCTCCACGCCGCTGGGCAGCCTGCGCGGCGTGCCCTCGACCTCGAAGTCCACCGTCAGTCCGGCCGCCCGCACCTGCTCGACCAGCACTTCGATCTGCTCGACGTCCGGCTGCGGCACGTAGTCCTCGGACTCCTGCGGCTCGCCGGTGCGCAGCACGCCCAGCAGCCGCCGCATCTCGGCGAGCGCCTGACGGCCGGTCCCCGAGATGGTCTGGAGGGCCTCCTTGGCCTGCTCCGGCGCCGCGTCCATGACGTACGCGGCCCCGTCGGCCTGGACGACCATCACCGACACGTTGTGCGCGACGACGTCGTGCAGCTCGCGGGCGATCCGGGCGCGCTCGGCGGCCACCGCCACCTTGGCCTGGGCCTCGCGCTCCTTCTCCAGGCGCTGGTTCCGCTCGACGAGCTGCGCGTAGTAGGCGCGGCGGGTGCGCAGCGAGTCGCCCAGCACCCAGGCGAGGGCGAAGGGGACCATCATGAACAGGGTGAACAGGATGGCCTCGGCGCCGCTGGGGCCCTTGTCCACGCCGAAGCGCGCGAAGTAGAGCGGGGAGGCGAGCAGTCCCATGCCCAGCGCGGTGCGCGAGATCCAGCGCGGGACGTCACCGGCGGCCACGGTGTAGAGGACCACCAGCATCGCGAAGTCGAAGAGGTTCGCCGTCGGGCCCAGCACCAGCTGCCACACGCCCGCCCCGACCGTCAGCCAGAACATCGCCACGGTCCACTTGCGGCGCAGCGCGACGGCGGTGCACAGCGCGATGACGCACGGCACGGCCAGCAGCCGGTGCAGGGTGCTCGTGCCGGCCACCCCGGAGTCGTCCGCGACGATCAGCATCGACAGCCCGAAGAGGAGGACGGCCCAGAAGCTGTCGACGCTCGTCGGGTGTCGGCGGATGAAGTCGTAGAGGCGCTGCACGTAACCCAGAGTAGGGAAAGGAGATAGGTGCTGGAGTCAACCACAGGTGCGATCCCTGTGACGGGGGCGTACTCCCCAAGGTGGAGGGTGACCTTACCCTTTGTGGGATGAGCGCTCAGGGCGGAGTCAGGGGACCGGTCCGGTGGCGGGCCGCCATGGAGGCCGCGCTGTACGGTCCGGGCGGGTTCTACGTGCGTCCCGGCGGTCCCGGGCCCGCGGGGCACTTCCGCACCTCCGTGCACGCCTCGCCGCTCTACGCGGGCGCCGTGGCCCGGTTGCTGCGCACGGTGGACGGGGAGCTCGGGCATCCGGAGCGGCTCGACCTGGTCGACGTCGGCGCGGGGCGCGGCGAGCTGCTGACCGGGGTGCTGGCCGCGCTGCCGCCCGAGGTGGCCGGGCGGGTGCGGCCGTACGCGGTGGAGCGCGCGGCGCGGCCGCAGGGGCTCGACCCGCGGATCCGCTGGGTGGCGGAGCCCCCCGAAGGGACGACGGGCCTGCTGTTCGCCAACGAGTGGCTGGACAACGTCCCCCTCGACGTCGTGGAGGACGGCCGCTACGTCCTGGTCGGCCCGGACGGTACGGAGACCCCCGGCGGCCCCCTCGACGCGGCGGACCGGGCCTGGCTGGAGCGGTGGTGGCCCGGCGCGGCGGCGGGGGACGAGGGCCGGGCCGAGATCGGCCGGGGCCGCGACGAGGCCTGGGCGGCGGCCGTCGCCACCCTGGAGCGGGGCCTGGCGGTGGCGGTGGACTACGCCCACACCCGCGCGGCCCGGCCCCCGTTCGGCACCCTGACCGGGTTCCGGGAGGGCCGGGAGGTACCGCCGGTCCCGGACGGCGGCTGCGACGTCACCGCGCACGTGGCGCTCGACGCCTGCGCGGGGCCGGGGGCCGCCCTGCTCACCCAGCGGGAGGCCCTGACCGCCCTCGGCGTCCCGTGCGGCCGCCCGCCGCTGGCCCTGGCCTCCACCGACCCGGCGGCGTACGTCCGGGCCCTGTCGGCGGCGGGCGAGGCGGCGGAGCTCACGGCCCGCGGCGGCCTGGGCGACTTCGGCTGGCTGGTGCAGCCGGTCGGGATCCCGGCGTGGCCGCCGGTGTAGCCGCCGCCCGCGTCGAGCGGGTCAGAGCCGCTTCACGCTGCGCAGGGTGGTCGCGTAGTAGCCGCTGCCGTCGAGGCGCGAGGCGCCTCCCTTGTCGCCGATGGTGGGGCCGTTGGCCTCTTCGCGGCTGGAGATGAAGATGTTGTGGCCGTCGGAGTCGGTGCCCAGGTAGATGCCCGTGTGGTCGAGGCGGTCCTTGGTGCGGGCGTCGAGCTTGAAGAACAGCAGGTCGCCCGGCTGGATCACGTCGATCGACGTGGGCCGGTGCTCCGGGCCGGTCCCCTTGAGCGGGATGACGTCCGCGCCCAGCGCGGAGCGGGCGATGCCGTTCGCGGTGCGCGGCAGGCCGGCGCCGGGGGTGTCGTCGGGCATCAGGGGGTAGCGGGCCCGGTAGCCGAAGACGGTGCGGACGAAGCCCGAGCAGTCGATCGCCCGGTAGCGGGCGGGCTGCGGCTGCTTGGTGACGCCGTTGCGGAAGGTGTACGGCTTGCCGAGGTAGTCGTAGAAGTCGGACTGCTCCAGGCGCAGGTCGTTGCCCTCGGAACCGGTGGGGTTGAGCGGCCCGAAGGAGGCGTCGCCGGCGAAGGAGGTGCCCTGGGCGTCCTTCTTCACCGGGGCCTTGTCGACGTACTGGAAGGCCGTCGCGAAGATGTCGTCCTCGCTGCTCCCGTAGTACTTCTTGAACCAGTCCTTGAACCACTGCTGGTTCTCGGCGCCCTGCTTCCACACCTCGGGCAACAGCCGGACCCAGTTCTCGGTGACGACCCGGGAGGCGGTGTTGGCGGGCTCGCTGAAGGTGCGGCTGGGGCCGGTGAGGGTGGCGGTGCGGGCGCCGTCGGTGAAGGTGGCGAGGACCTGCCCGCTGCCGTCGCGCAGCACCGACCGGGCGGGGCTCTGGAGGCGTTCCCACTTCTGGGTCCCGTTCGTGCCCGCCGTGGTGCCGCCCGCGCCGTTGCGGTCGGCGACGACGTGCACGGCGGGGGTCTTGGCCTGCTCCTCGGTGCGCAGCGCGTAGGTGAAGTAGGCACTGCCGGCCAGCAGCGCGAGCACGGTGACCGCGTGCAGTGCGGGGCGGGTGCCGCGGCTCTTCTTTTTCTTCTTCTTCGACGGGGCGGTCATGCGGGAGGCTCCGGGGCGGTGGGTGAGGGGTGGTGTGGCGGGGCGTCAGGCGCCGGGCATGACGCCGAGCAGGATCCCGGCGGTCAGGACGACGTACGTCATGAGCGTGGCGCTGCCGGTGGCGAGCAGGGTGGCGCCCTTGGGCTGGCGGACCAGCTGGTAGGCGATCAGGCCCGGGACGATGAAGCCGAGGGTCTGGTTCGCGTACAGGAGCGGGAACTCCATCTGGAGCACGATCACCACGGTGGCCTGGAGCAGGACGCCGATGAGGACGACGGCGGCGAAGAGGCGCTTGCCGTAGAGGATGACGAACTTCTGCGTGAGCAGGGTCAGGACGTAGGTCATCACGGTGATGCCGACCACGAGGGCGGCGCGCTGGAGGTCCTCGATGAGGGTGAGCGCGAGCCAGCCCGGGGTGATCATGCCGCCGGGGGAGAGGTTGGTCGTGAGGTAGCAGAGCAGGGAGAACAGCAGGCCCAGGGCGATGCCGATCGCGGCGATCTCGGGGGTGAGGACGGCGGGGATCAACGGGGTTCTCCTGGGTGGGCGTTCGGGGGGACCTGCTGCTGCGGCGACTGCTGCGGCCAGGCCGGGACCGGCGTGGCGGCGCCGATGCCGTAGGGGTCGGGCGCGGGCCGCGGGGGCTGCGGCTGCGGCGCCCGCCCCTGCGGGGCTCCCCCGTACGGGGCCTGCGGGTGGGGCTGCTGCCCGTACGCGGCGCTCGCGTACTGCTGCCCGACGGTGACCCCCGGATGGGGCTGCTGCCCGGAGGGGGTCCCCGGGTACGGCTGCTGCGCGGAGGGGGCTCCCGGGTACGGCTGCCGTGGGTACGGGCCCGGGGCGGGCGGCTGCTGCCCGTACCCGGCCCCCGCGTACTGCTGCTGCCCGGGTGCGGCTCCCGCGTACGGGTCCTGGCCGTAGGGGCCCCGGCCGTAGGGGTCCTGGCCGTAGGGGTCCTGCGCGTACGGGTCCTCCGCGTACGGGTCGAGCGGGCGCGTGAAGACCGGGGCGGGCTCCTGCGCCCGTTCCCCGGCGGGGTCGCGCTCCGGCTCGGACTCGTCCGGCGGGAGTTCCGCGAGGTGCTCCAGCAGCACCTCGCCCTGCCCGTGGATGTTGCCGATGGCCACCAGAGAGGAGCTCTCCCCGAGGTGTCCCAGCAGCTCGTGCATGAACTCCTCGCCGTCGCGCTGGTCACCGCCGAGATCGAGGGCGCGGTCGCGCCACTCGGCCGGGATCGCGTCGATGGCGCTCTTCGCGGGGTGCCCGATCACGAACACCTTGTCCGGCCGCAGTTCGGGGACGATCGAGCCCATCTGGCCGTTGCGCTCGACCCGGTCGGGCCGGCAGTTGATCACCACGTTCAGCGGGCGGTCCACCGCGCCCAGGTCCAGCAGCTGGTTGATGTTCATCAGCGTGGACTCGGGGTCGTTCGCCGCGAAGACGTTCGCGAAGCGCAGCCGCTTGCCGCCCGGCGCCAGGTACCGCTCGACCGACAGCACGCCGGGGTCCGGCGGGGCCTCGTACATGCCCTTCAGGGCCGTCGCCCGGTCGACGCCGAGGAGTTCGGCGACGGTGAGGGCGATCGCCACGTTCTCCTTGAAGGTGAACCAGCTGAACCCGCGCAGCTCCTCGTCCGAGACCGTGTCGGGGTCGGCGTAGACCAGCTCGCAGTCCCGGGCGTCCGCCTCCTCCTGGAGCACGTCGAACCGTTCCTTCTCGGCGGTGACGCAGATCCCGCCGTACGGCATCGAGCGCGACAGGGAGCGTGCGATGTCGTCGAGGGTCGGGCCCATCTCGGCGACGTGGTCCTCGCGGACGTTGCACAGGACGCCGATGGTCGACTGGATCAGCTTCGACTGGTTGATCTCCTGGAGCGCCGGCATGACCGCCATGCACTCCATGACCAGCGCGTCCGGCCGGTAGGCGGCGGCGCGCCGCACGATGCCGATCTGCTCGACCACGTTGGCGATGCCGAACTTGCGGTAGACCGGCTCCTCGGTGGCGTCGGGGTGGATGAACCGGGCGGCCGTGCCGGTGGTCTTGGCCACCGTCGTCAGGCCGCCGCCGCGCAGCGCGCCCGCGCACAGCCGGGTGATGGAGCTCTTGCCGCGGATGCCGTTGACCAGCACCCGGTTCGGTATCCGGTCCAGGTTGGAGAAGTGCCGGCGCTGCTCGACGATGCCCGCGACCAGCATGATCAGGCAGCAGACGAGCAGTACGCAGTAGAGGAAGAGCACGGCGGATCAGTTCCTTCCGGCCGGCGCGGACGGCTGTCCGGCGGCCTGCTTGCGCTGCTGCTGTCGCTGCTGGAGCTGCTGCCGGATGATCTCCAGGCTGCGGGTGACGGCGCCGACCTCGTCGTGGTGGCGCGGGTAGAGGACCGTGCGCCGGTCGCCGTCGGCGAGGGCCTCGGCGCGCCGGGCCAGTTCGCGCAGCGGCGCGATCACGATGATCTGGAGCCAGCCCAGGCAGGCCGCGCCGACCGCGAAGCCGAGGAGTCCGGCGAGGACGGTGCGGTTCTGCAGGCTGTACTCCTGGATGGCGAGTCCCTTGGCGGACTGCCAGCTGACCACGGTCCACTTCAGGTCCCCGGCCGCGCCGCCGCCGGAGAACGGCGCGGCGGCGGCGATGACGTGGTCGCCGCCGCTGCGGTAGAGGACGCTGCCGGGCCGCGGGGCCATGCCGACCTTGAGGGCGGAGCCGTCGACGAGGGCGTCGAGGCGTGCGTCGTCGAGCTTCTGGAAGGCGCGGTAGCCGCCGTTGGAGGCGATGATCCGGTGCTTGGCGTCGACGACGCGGATCTCCCCGAGGCCGGGCCGCTTGAGGAGGGAGTTGAGGAAGTCGATACGCAGCTCGCCGACGACGGCCGTGCCCGCCTTGCCGGGGACGGGTGCCGTCGCGACGATCACCGGGCTCTTGCCGCGGTCGTCGAGGGCCACCGGGTCCTTGCGGGGCCCCTTGCCGTCGGCGTCCTTCGGGGTGCCGCCCGCCCGGGCGAGGATCTTGCCGGAGGGGTCCAGGACGTAGAGGGACTGGTAGCGCGCGTGTTCGTCGGCGGTGCGCTCCAGGACCGCGCTCATGTGCTCGGGGGTGGTGTCGCCGTCCATCGACGAGGCCACGGACAGCAGGTCGGCCTGGCCCTCGTTGAGGGCGCGGCGGACCCGGTCGTTGAGGGTGTCGGTGCGTTCGCGCTGGTCGTTGACCAGCTGCTGGGGTACGACGACGGCGTCCCCGGCGCGGTTGACGAGCAGGCCCAGCGGGAGGCACCACGCGAGGAGCAGGACCGCGCACAGGGCGAGGAGCGTACGGGCGCCCGTACGGCGTTTGCGGCGGGCGCGGGCGGCGGGCGCGGCCGGGGCGCCGTCGCGCAGCTGGACGCGCAGCCGTTCCAGGGCGGCGGCGATCCGGGCGGCCTCGGCGCCCCGGGGGACGGCCACGGGGCGGGTGAGGTCGCCCCGGGTGAGGCGGCGGCTGTCGAGGAAGAGGGCGATCAGCGGGCGCTGCACGGTGGCGACGAGCAGGGCCACGACCAGGGCGCCGACCAGGAGCAGCGCGCCGGCCAGGACCATTCCGGCGAAGGCGTCGGAGGTGCGGGCCGGGTTCTGCGGCACGTTGACCATGGCGACGACGGTGAGGTCGAGGCTGGTGGCGGTGGTGCCGGCGCCCGCCTCGGATCCGGCGAGGCCCGCGTAACCGGCGGCGGCGCGGTCCCCGCCGGACTCGCCGCCCAGCAGGCTGCCGCTGACCCCGGGGAAGCCGCCGGAGCCGGGCTCCTTGGCGGTGAGGGGGTTGGCGCGGGTCTTCTTCGCGGCGGCCTTGGCGAAGGAGGCCAGCTGCTTGGTGTCGCGCTTGACGTCGGCGCGCTGGTTCTCGGCGACCATCTCGGGCTGGGGGATGCCGTCGCTGCTGAGGACGGCGCCGTCGGAGCCGACGACGGCGATGGAGCGGAACCTGCCGAGGCTGATGCCGGGGAAGCGCAGGCTGCTGGAGGCCACCAGCAGTTGCTGGGGCTGGTCCTTCCAGTTGAGGAGGGACAGGGTCAGCAGCCGGGTCTCGCCGCCGGGCATCCTGACCATGCGGGGGGCCAGGCCGTCGGCGCCGGAGAGTTTCGTGCGGTCGATGGCGGTCAGCGGGAGGTTCTCGCCGCGGGCGGCGAGCAGCCGGCCGGAGCCGATCTCGACGACGCCGGTGCCGCGCCACTTCTGGTACACGCTGCCGATGCGGTCGAGGACGGCGTCGGGGGCGACGGGCTTGCCGGTGGAGAAGAGGGCCGCGGCCCGGTCGAGGTCGGTGACGCTCTCGTCCAGGGAGGCGCGCAGGGCGATCGCGCCGTCCTCGGCGAAGTGCTGCTGCGAGGTGAGCACGGCCTCGGGCAGCCGGTCCTCGTGGACGGTGCCGAGGCTGAACGCGGTGAACCCCGCCAGGGCGAGCAGCAGTACCGACAGCACGGTGATCGGGGGCCTGATGCCACCGAGGAGTGACATGTCGGCCCTGCGGCGGGCCTTGCGCCGCCGCGTGGTGCGCGAAGCGGCCACAGCGGGGTCCTTCCTGGAGGGGGCGGGGGAGGTGCGGGAGGGGAGGGGCGGGGGGACGTACGGGGTCAGTCCGGCAGCTCCCGCAGGGCGCGGAGTCCGTCCTTGGCGGCGCCGCGGTTGAGCAAGGTGCCCTGGGTGCGTTCGAAGGCCAGCCGGTAGCGGGCGCGCTGCTGCGGCAGGAGCGGCGCGTCGCCGCGCAGGGCCTCGGCGACGTCGACCAGGCGGTGGTCGCGCACGGGCCGCGCGGCCGCGGCGGCCGGGTCGGTGCCGGGGGCGGCCTGCGGGTCGGGCGGGATGTCGGTGAAGGTGGGCACGTAGCGGGCCCGCACGTCCCAGGTGCCGCCGCGTTCGGTGAACTCGAACCAGCCGATGGCGCCCTCTTCGGTCAGTCCGCCGGGCACGTCGTGGCGGGCGAGCTGGTTGCCGAGCCCGTAGGCGATCCAGGTGCCGCCGATCTTCTCCATCGGCTGGACGACGTGGCTGTGGTGGCCGATGACCAGGTTGATCCCGGTCTCGCGGGCGATCCGGCGGGCCAGGTCCAGCTGCTGGTTGCTCGGGTCGGGCTGGTGCTCGCGGCCCCAGTGGATGGAGAGGACGACCACGTCGGCGCCGGCCGCGCGGGCCTTCTTCTCGGCGGCGGCGATGGCCTTGAAGCCGGTCAGGTTCGCCAGCCAGGGCTTGTCCGGGGGGAGGTCGTGCCCGTTGAAGCCGAAGGCGAAGGAGATCTGGGCGACCTTGACGCCCTTGACGTCCAGGATCAGGGGGGTGTCGGCCTCGGCCCGGCTGCGGGCGGAGCCGGTGTGGCGCAGGCCCTCGCGGTCGAGGGTGTCGAGGGTGCCGAAGACCCCTTCGGGGCCGTGGTCGAGGGTGTGGTTGGAGGCCGTGGAGCAGGTGTCGTAGCCGATGGCCTTGACCGTCTTGGCGATCTGCGGGGGGACGAGGAAGTCGGGGTAGGCCCGGAAGGGGCCGCCGGGGCTGCCGAGGACCGCCTCCATGTGGCAGATCCCGAGGTCGGCCCGGCTGATGACCGGCTTGACCCCCGCCATGATCCGGTCGAAGTCGTAGCCCTGGTGGCCGGCGGCCCGGGCGTCCCGGGCGGCCTGCTCGGTCAGCTGGGGGTGGATGAGGATGTCGCCCGCGGCGGCCACGGTGAAGGAACGGCCCCCGCCCGTGCCGCCCGTGCCGCTGCCGCCCGCCGGGCCGCGCTCCGTGCCGCCGAGGAGCCCGCAGCCCGCGAGCGAGAGGCTCAGCGGGAGGGCCAGCAGCGCGGCGCGCTTCCGGGAGGAGGCCGGGCGGACGGGGGCGAATTTCACTCAGCTATTTTCGGCCAGTGACGACTGCGAGATTCACAAAAAACGTAACGATTGTTGCGATCATGTGCGTAGCGATCATGGCTGGGGTCGCTTATGTCGCTTTCATGCCCTCTTATGTGGCCGAAAAGAGGCCTACGTCCATCCCTTCCCCTGTGGTCCCGGACACGGGTTTGCTGGAGAGGGTGACCCGATTCACCTCCGAATTCGGAGTGACGGGCGGCTATCGCGTACCGACGCGGGCGGAGCGGGATGCCGTCATGGAAGGGATATCGGCCCTTTTTGATGGGAATGTCGATAAAGCGCGTGCCCGCCTCGCCGACGTGGACTACCGCCTCGACACCTTCACCGACGGACCGGACGGCCGCCGCTTCGCCGAGGTCGCCGACGCGGCCGCCCGCCCCGGATCGGCGAACCGCGGCTGGGGCCGCGTCTACGTCGACCTCGGCGCGCCCCCGCGCTGGTCGGTCCAGGTCCCGCACCCCATCGCCGACCAGGACACCGAACGCCTCGGCGCGCAGGTGCTGCGCGGCGCCCCCGGCGGGGTCATGGTCCTGGCCGGGGCCCACCGCAAGGCGGGATCCGGATTCGGCGCCGACGCGGGCGGGGCCGAGGAGGAGGACACCGCCGCCTCCGGGGACGTGGCCGACATGGCCCACCGCACCGACTCCGTCTTCCACGCCGTGGTCACCGAGCTCACCCGCCGCGGCCTGCCCGGCATCCAGCTCCACGGGTTCGCCGACTCCTCCGCCCCCGCCGCCGGAGCCGTCGTCTCCACCGGGTCCGGCGACACGGCCGCCGCCGACGCGGAGCGGCTCGCCGCGACGCTGGAGGGCCGCGGGATCAGGCCGTGCCGGGCCTGGGCCGCGAACTGCCGCCTCTCGGGGCGGGGCAACGAGCAGGGCCGGCTGGCCGCCGAGCGGGGTACCCGATTCCTCCACCTCGAACTGGCCCGCTCCGTGCGGGCCGACGCGGGCCGGCTGGCCGAGGTCGCCGGGGCGGTCGCGACCGTCACCGAGGGGTGGGCCGGTGAGGCGGTGAAGGCCCCGGACGCGGCGGGGGCCGCCACCCCGACGGGATGACGGCCCCTGCTGCTGCTGTGATCGTGCGGCTGTGCCGCGGTGTACCGTTTCTGCGCCGTGCCGTGCGGCCTACTGCGTGATGTCGTGGTCGTGACCCGGGCGCAGACCGCCGCCGTTGCCCGAGCCGGTGCTCGGCTTGGGGGTGACCGGCTGCGTCAGCGGGGCCAGGTCGTAGGCGTAGTGGCCGACCGCGTTCGCGATGACGTCGACGTTGATGTCGAGCGCCTTCTGGTCGATGTTGTTGATGTCGTCGCCCTTGCCGTGGTAGTTCACGTCGTAGGCGACACCCGCCTGACCGCCGAACTTCGCGGCCTGCTCCGGGGTCTTGATGCCCTCGGCGCCCGTGTCCGTACCGCCGGAGGGAATCCCCGCCTCGATGAACGGGCCGTAGTCCGAGCGGCCGGTGAAGTCACTGCCCTCGTGCGGGATCTTCTGCGTGTCGAGGAAGTCGGTGATCTGCTTCTCCAGCTGCGCCGAACCCTCCGGGCCGGGGCCCGAGCCGACCTTGTCGGAGTCGTCGCCGTCGTAGACGAAGTAGGCGGCGTTCGGCGAGGCGATCATGTCGAAGTTCAGGTAGAGCTTGATCTGCTTCTTCTGCTCCGGCGTCAGCGAGGCGACGTACGCCTCCGAGCCGAGCAGGCCGAACTCCTCCGCCGACCACCAGGCGAACTTGACCTTGTTCTTGATCTTCGTCTGGCTGCTCGCCAGGCGCTGCGCGACCTGGAGGATGCCCGCCGAGCCGGAGCCGTTGTCGTTGATGCCGGGACCGGCCGCCACCGAGTCCAGGTGCGCGCCGAGGAAGACGGTGTTGTTCTCGTCGCCGCCCCGGGTCTCCGCGACCACGTTGAAGGTCTTGCGGTTCTCGCGCAGCTCGCGGAGGTCCAGGGTGACCGAAACCGGGCCGGCCGCCGCCTCGGCGGCCAGCTTCTCGCCCTCCGCCTGGGAGACGCCGCCGGTGGGGACCTTGCCCGCGTTCGCGTCGCCGAGGGTGCCGTTCAGGGCGCCCTCGGTGTTGTTGTAGATGATCGTGCCCACCGCGCCGGCCGCCGCCGCGTTCGCCTGCTTCACCGCGAAGGTGCAGCCGCCGCGCTTGACCAGCGCGATCTTTCCGGTGAAGGTGCCGGCCGCGAAGTCGCCGGGCTCGCAGCCGTTGCTGCCGTCGGCGTCGACCGGGGCGACCGCGAGCTGCGCGGTGACGCCCTCGGCCGGACCGCTGGCGGTGTACGTCATCAGCTTGATCGGGACGTCACGGCCGTCCGTGCCGTTGACCTTCAGCTTCTCGGAGATCGTCTCGACGTACACGAAGTCGAACTCGTTGCGCGTGACCTTGTACCCGGCCGCCTTGAGCACGGCCTCGACGTACTGGGCGGACTGGACGTGCCCCTTCGAGCCGGCGACGCGGGTGCCCTTGTTGTAGTCGGCGATCGACTGGAGGACCTTCAGGTGGTTGTTGGCACCCTTGCCGGTCGCCTCCTTGACCAGCTTCCTGGCCAGCGCGTCACCCTTGGCGGCATCGCTCTGCGGGCTTGCGGTGGCACCGGCCGGGCCGGCGAGGAGGAGCGGTGAGACGAGGGCCGCGGCCGCCAGTGCGGCGGTTGCTGCGGCTATACGGCGAGAGGGCATGAAGGTCCTTTCACGGCACGCGGTGCAATGGGGCGGGTGGTGGACGCACGTTAGGCACCAACCGGCCCCCCTCGCCAGGGTTTTCACTGCTTCCGGTTTGTGAAATCCGCATATCGGTGACTCTGCGCCGTCGAAATCCGGCCACCGTCCGAAGAGTGGTCAGCGGAGAATGCCCTCGATGAAATCGGAACCTATTCGAGCGACCGCGGACAGATCCAACTGATGCTGTACATAACGGCCTTGGCGGCGGGCGTGCAGCAGCCCGGCCTTCTTCAGCACCGCCAGGTGCCGGGACACCTCCGGCGGGGTGATCCCGTAGACCCGCGCCAGCTCGCTCGTCGTGTACGGGGCCCGCGCCAGGCTGCGGCACAGCATCATCCGCACCGGGTGCGCCAGCGCCTCCATCCGGCGCGCGAGCAGCTCCACCGAGCCGGGCTCGGGGGCCAGTTCGGGCGAGTTCAGCGGATAGTGCACCACCGGGCGCCAGCCGGGCGCGTGCAGCACCAGCAGGTGCGGCCAGCCGAAGTTCGTCGGCACGAACAGCAGCCCGGGACCGACCCGCGGATCGGTGGCCGTGGCCTGGCCGTTGACCATCTTGTCGGCGGTGATCATCGTCAGCCCCCCGTCCACGCTCAGCGCCGCGGACACCTCCCGCAGCGCCGCCGGCAGACCCTTGCGGCGCAGCACCTCCGCCTTGTGCCGGGTGTCCGCCGCCTGCCGGGGCTCTATCCGCCGCCAGGTCTCGGCGAAGAAGGCCTCGTCGCAGTCCTCCAGGAGCCGGCGCAGCCAGACCCGGACGGAGTCGGTGTCGTCCAGCAGCCGGAGCGAGAACTCCAGCTGACGGGGGCCGCGCGCGGCGGCCGCCTCCAGCGCCTTGGCCCGCGCGCCCGGGTCCTTCAGCGGTGAGGGCCCGCCGCCCTCGTTGTAGAGCGCGAGCCAGCAGTGCTCCAGGGCGGCCATCACGAACCGCTCGTCGTCCATCCGGTCGAGGATGTCCAGGTCCTCGGCCAGGGTCGCTCCGGGGCGGCCCGAACCGCCGGGGATCCCGGCGAAGGCCATGAAGATGTCGGAGAACGAACTGCGCCACATGAACTCGGCTTCGAGCAGCCGGTCCGCCAGGCAGGGGTCGAGCGAGGCTCTGGTGGAGGCCGTCCAGGAGTGGAGCTCGGGGTGGTGCGCGGGCTGCGACAGCGCGTGCAGGGCCATACAGAGCTCGGCGAGCGGAGCCGGCGCGAAACCGATCCGCTCCGCCGGGAGCCCGGCTATGTCGATCGTGACGCTCATCGCCCCATTCTGGCCCCGGACGGGCCCGCGCCGGAGCCGGGGGTACGCACTGCGCTCCGTCCGTCCGGGTGACGGGCGCAGGCGCTCCGGTGCAGGTGGGAGGCATCGATTGACGGTGAGCGTCAATCGTCGTGCGGGTTGCCGCCGACGGGGTGAGGGTGGATGCATGACCGCCACCGAGCAGTACCTCTTCGACAGCTACCGGGCCGCCCAGCACGGCACCCCCCAGCCCCCGCCGCCGGGCCGCGACGACTGGGCCGTCCTGCGGTCCGTCCGCACCGAGGCCCGCTTCCGCGCCGTCCTCGACGGCCGCCCCGCCACCCACCCCTGGCGCGCGGCCCTCCACCGCCTCCTCCACCCGGCGAGGCCCTGCTGAGGCCCGGCGAGGCCCTGCTGAGGCCCGGCGGGGCCCGGCCGGGCTGCTACAGCCGGTCCACGAACCCCCGTACCGCCGCCCGGACGTCGTCCGCCGTCCAGGACAGCCCCGGCTGCGTGACCTCGACCTCCGTCATCGCCATCCCCGGCGGGCCCTGCGCCGACCAGCGCCGGAACAGGAGCGTGCCCGTCTCCTCCGCGAGGCGCAGGCCCGCCTCCGTCAGCCCGTCCGCCCCGTACGGCAGCCACACCTGGAACTGGTGCGTGTGCGGCACCTCCGGGTGGACCCGGAACCACGGCACGCCGGCCTCCTCGAAGCCCTCCCGCAGAGCCGCGGCGACGACCTTCGCCTGCGCCACCCAGGACGGCAGCAGGGGCAGCTGCCGCTCCAGCCCGGCCAGCGCCGACAGGGCCTGCGGGAACTGGCGGAACACCTGCCCCCCGTACCGGTGGCGCCAGACGCGGGCCTCCTCCACGAAGCCCCGGGGTCCGGCCAGGCAGGCCCCGCTCAGCCCGCCGAGGGACTTGTAGAAGGAGACGTAGACGGAGTCCGCGAGCCCCGCGACCTCCGCCAGCGGCCGCCCGAAGTGGGTCGCGCACTCCCACAGCCGGGCCCCGTCGAAGTGGACGACCGCGTCCCGCTCCCGGGCCGCGTCGACCAGCTCCTCCAGCTCCTCCCAGGTCGGCAGCAGGAAGCCCGGGTCGCGCAGCGGCAGCTCCACCATCAGCGTGCCGAAGGGCTCCGCCAGGTCGGTGACCTCCTGCGCGGTCGGCTGCCGCGGCTCCACCGTCGGGTGGACCGTGCGCAGCCCGGAGACCACGGGCAGCGCGCCGCCCTCCCACCGCTCCGGATGGCTCATCGGGTGCAGCGCCACGACCGGGTTCCCGGTCCGACCCGCCCAGCAGCGCAGCGCGACCTGCTGCGCCATCGTCCCCGTCGGGAAGAACGCCGCCTCCTCGGTCCCCAGCAGCTCCGCGACCCGGGTCTCCAGCTCGGCGACGATCCCGTCGCCGTACACGTCGGCGGGTTGTCCCAGGTCGTAGGGGGCCTGCGCCAGCGCGGCGAGCAGCTCCCCGGCCGTCGCGTCCCGGCCGCCCCCCGAGAGGGACCGGTCCGCCGCCCGCCCCGCCGCCACCAGCCGCTTCGTGCGTTCCTCGTCATCGGTCATGGGCCCGATCATGCCTCCGGTCGGCGCGGCCCCGCCACGGCCCCAGGGGCTAGCATGGCGGCGTATCGTCCGGTACCCCCCGCGGACTGGAACGGAAGGCATTCCCCGCGTGAACGCACCCCATCAGACGGAGTCCCGGGATCCGTCCGGCCGTCCCGCCCGGCTCACCGTCGGCGTCGTCGGAGCCGGCCGGGTAGGCCCCGCGCTGGCCCGCGCGCTCCAGCAGGCCGGGCACCGTCCCGTCGCCGTCTCCGGAGTCTCCGACGCCTCCCGGCGCCGCGCCGCGCGGATGCTGCCCGACGTACCGGTCGTCCCGCCCGCGCAGGTGCTGGAGCGGGCCGAGCTGGTGCTGCTGACCGTCCCCGACGACGCCCTGCCCGGTCTGGTCGAGGGCCTCGCGGAGACGGGCGCCGTCCGCCCCGGCCAGCTCCTCGTCCACACCTCCGGGCGCTACGGGACCTCCGTGCTCGACCCCGCGCGCCGCGCCGGGGCCCTCCCGCTGGCCCTGCACCCCGCGATGACCTTCACCGGCACCGAGGTCGACGTGCAGCGCCTGGGCGGCTGCTCCTTCGGCGTGACCGCCCCCGAGGAACTGCGGCTGGCCGCGGAGGCCCTGGTCATCGAGATGGGCGGGGAGCCCGAGTGGATCGCGGAGGACAGCCGCCCGCTCTACCACGCCGCCCTCGCCCTGGGTGCGAACCACCTGGTCACCCTGGTCGCCCAGTCGATGGAGCTGCTCCGCACCGCCGGTGTCGAACACCCCGACCGGATGCTCGGCCCCCTCCTCGGCGCGGCCCTCGACAACGCCCTGCGCTCCGGGGACGCGGCGCTGACCGGCCCGGTCGCCCGCGGTGACGCCGGTACGGTCGCCGCGCACGTCTCCGAACTGCGCAAGCACGCCCCCGCCACCGTCGCCGGGTACCTCGCCATGGCCCGGACCACCGCCGACCGCGCCCTCGCGCACGGCCTGCTCAAGCCCGAACTGGCCGAGGACCTGCTCGGTGTCCTCGCCGACACCGCCGAACCGGAGGGTGGCGCCCGATGACCGGCCCGCTGCTGTTGCTGAACACCGCGGAGGAACTCCACAAGCTTCCGCGCACCGGCCGCCGCGCCGTCGTGATGACGATGGGCGCCCTCCACGAGGGCCACGCCACCCTCGTCCGCACCGCCCGCGAGCAGGCCGGCCCGGACGGGCAGGTCGTGGTCACCGTCTTCGTCAACCCCCTCCAGTTCGGGGCGAACGAGGACCTCGACCGCTATCCCCGCACCCTCGACGCCGACCTGCGGATCGCCGAGGAGGCGGGCGCCGACGCCGTGTTCGCCCCCGCCGTCGACGAGGTCTACCCCGGCGGTGCCCCCCAGGTGCGGATCGCCGCCGGCCCCATGGGCGAGCGCCTCGAAGGGGCCACCCGCCCCGGCCACTTCGACGGGATGCTCACCGTCGTCGCCAAGCTGCTCCACCTCACCCGCCCCGACCTGGCCCTCTTCGGCCAGAAGGACGCCCAGCAACTGGCCCTGATCCGGCGCATGGTGACCGACCTCAACTTCCCCGTCGACGTGGCCGGTGTGCCGACCGTCCGGGAGGAGGACGGGCTCGCCCTGTCCTCCCGCAACCGCTACCTGTCGGCCCTCGAACGGCACACCGCCCTTGCCCTGTCCCGCGCCCTGTTCGCGGGCCGCGACCGGCTCGCCGCCCAGGCGGCGCTGCGCGCCCGCGCCGAGGCCGCCCCCGCCAGCGACGAGCGCGCAGCGGGCCTGGCCCGGCTCGGCGAGATCCGGGCCTCCGCGGACGCGCACGCCGTCTCCGCGGCGGGCTCGGGCCTGCCGGACGCCGTACGGGCCGCGGCCCGCCACGTCCTGGACGACGCGGGCCGGCACGATCCGCCGCTGGTCCTGGACTACCTGGCCCTGGTGGACCCGCAGGACTTCACCGACGTCGGCCCCGACTTCACCGGTCAGGCCGTGCTGGCCGTCGCGGCGAAGGTCGGCGCGACCCGGCTGATCGACAACATCCCATTGGAGTTCGGAGCACACGCGTGAGCACCACAGGCAGAGGCATCCCGGCGGGCGGCACCGGCGGCACCGGCATACGGCTCCACGCCCCCGCCCCCGGCTGGGCCGTCGAGGCGGACGTCGTGGTCGTCGGCTCGGGCGTCGCGGGCCTGACCGCCGCGCTGCGCTGCGCCGCGGCGGGCCGCCGTACGGTCGTGGTCACCAAGGCGCGCCTGGACGACGGCTCCACCCGCTGGGCCCAGGGCGGCATCGCCGCGGCCCTCGGCGAGGGCGACACGCCCGAGCAGCACCTGGAGGACACCCTCGTCGCGGGTGCGGGCCTGTGCGACGAGGCGGCCGTGCGGCTCCTGGTCACCGAGGGCCCGGACGCGGTGCGCCGGCTCATCGCGACCGGTGCCGTCTTCGACACCTCCGCCGACACCGGCGAGATAGAGCTGACCCGCGAGGGCGGCCACCACCGGCGCCGCATCGCGCACGCCGGCGGCGACGCCACCGGCGCCGAGATCTCCCGCGCCCTGGTCGAGGCCGTCCACGCGGCGGGCATCGAGACCGTCGAGAACGCGCTCGTCCTGGACCTCCTCCAGGACGCGCGGGGCCGCACCGCCGGCGTCACCCTGCACGTCATGGGCGAGGGCCAGCACGACGGCGTCGGCGCCGTCCACGCGCCCGCCGTGATCCTCGCGACCGGCGGCATGGGCCAGGTGTTCTCCGCCACCACCAACCCGTCGGTGTCCACCGGCGACGGCGTGGCACTGGCACTGCGCGCCGGGGCCGAGGTGTCCGACCTCGAATTCGTCCAGTTCCACCCCACCGTCCTCTTCCTCGGGTCCGACGCCGAGGGCCAGCAGCCCCTGGTCTCGGAGGCGGTCCGCGGCGAGGGCGCCCACCTGGTCGACGCCGACGGGGTCCGCTTCATGGTGGGGCAGCACGAGCTGGCCGAACTGGCCCCGCGCGACATCGTCGCCAAGGGCATCACGCGCCGCATGCAGGAGCGCGGCACGCTGCACATGTACCTGGACGCCCGGCACTTCGGCGCCGAGATGTGGGAGAACCGCTTCCCGACGATCCTGGCCGCCTGCCGCGCCCACGGCATCGACCCGGTGACCGAGCCGATCCCGGTCGCGCCCGCCGCGCACTACGCCTCCGGCGGCGTACGCACCGACCTGCACGGCCGCACCACCGTCCCCGGCCTGTACGCGTGCGGCGAGGTCGCCTGCACCGGCGTGCACGGGGCGAACCGGCTGGCCTCCAACTCCCTGCTGGAGGGCCTGGTCTTCGCCGAGCGGATCGCCGACGACATCCTGGGCAGCGCCCCCGCCGGCAACGGACCGGGCATCCCGGTTCCCGCGACCGGCCCGCTCCAGCCCGCCGAGGCGCGCCACGAGATCCAGCGCATCATGACGCAGGGCGCGGGCGTACTGCGCTCCGCCGAGTCCCTGAGCGCGGCTGCGGCCGCGCTGGAGACCCTCTACACGACGGCCCTGGGCGAGCTGGAGGCCCACGGCAAGACCGCCGTCCCGGGCGTGGAGACCTGGGAGGCGACCAACCTGCTGTGCGTGGCCCGCGTCCTGGTCGCCGCCGCGCAGCGGCGCGCCGAGACCCGCGGCTGCCACTGGCGCGAGGACCACCCCGACCGGGACGACGCCGCCTGGCGCCGTCACCTCGTCGTCCGGCTGTCGGCGACCGAGCGGCGGGCCCTGGTCGTCGTCCCCACCGACTCCGCGGACTTCCCGTCCGTGGACGTCCCCCTCACCCCCCAGAGCCTGGAGCAGTGACCGTGAGCACCCCCGAACTCCCCCTGATCGACCAGAACGAAGGCGGCTGCGGCGACGACTGCGGCTGCGGCGAGGGCGAGGAGACCGGCCTCGACCCGGCGCTGGCCCAGCTGCTGGTGGACGCGGGCCTGGACCCGATCGAGGTCGAGGACATCGCGCACATGGCGCTGTCCGAGGACCTGGACGGCGGGGTCGACGTCACCACCGTCGCCACCGTCCCCGAGGACGCCGAGGCCATCGCGGACTTCGTGGCCCGCGAGGCCGGCGTCGTGGCCGGGCTGCGCATCGCCGAGGCCGTGCTCTCCGTGGTGTGCACCGAGGCCTTCGAGGTCGAGCGGCACGCCGAGGACGGCGACAAGGTCGAGGACGGGCAGCTGCTGCTGTCCGTCCGCGCCCGCACCCGCGACCTGCTGACCGCCGAGCGCAGCGCCCTGAACATCCTGTGCCGCCTCTCCGGCATCGCGACCGCCACCCGCCGCTGGGCCGACGTCCTCGATGGCACGAAGGCGAGGGTCCGCGACACCCGCAAGACCACGCCGGGCCTGCGCTCCCTGGAGAAGTACGCGGTCCGCTGCGGCGGCGGCGTCAACCACCGCATGTCCCTGTCGGACGCGGCCCTGGTCAAGGACAACCACGTCGTCGCCGCGGGCGGCGTCGCCCAGGCCTTCAAGGCCGTCCGCGAGGCCTTCCCGGACGTTCCCGTCGAGGTCGAGGTCGACACCATGCACCAGGTCCGCGAGGTCGTGGACGCGGGCGCCGACCTGATCCTGCTCGACAACTTCACCGTTCCCGAGACCGAGGAGGCCGTCACCATCGTGGCCGGCCGCGCCGTCCTGGAGTCCTCGGGCCGCCTCACCCTGGACACCGCCCGCGCCTACGCCGAGACCGGCGTGGACTACCTGGCGGTGGGCGCCCTGACGCACTCCTCGCCCGTCCTCGACATCGGTCTCGACCTGCGCGAGGCGGTGTAAGCGGTGCTGCTCACCATCGACGTGGGCAACACCCACACGGTCCTGGGCCTGTTCGACGGGGACGAGATCGTCGAGCACTGGCGCGTCTCGACCGATCCGCGCCGGACGGCCGACGAGCTGGCCGTCCTGATGCAGGGCCTGATGGGAATGCACCCGATGCTCGGCAACGAGCTCGGCGACGGGATCCACGGCATCGCGATCTGCGCGACGGTGCCGTCGGTCCTGCACGAGCTGCGCGAGGTCACCCGCCGTTACTACGGCGACGTCCCGGCGGTGCTGGTCGAGCCCGGCGTCAAGACGGGCGTGCCGATCCTGATGGACAACCCGAAGGAGGTCGGCGCGGACCGCATCATCAACGCGGTGGCCGCCGTCGAGCTGTACGGGGGACCGGCGATCGTCGTCGACTTCGGCACGGCGACCACCTTCGACGCGGTCTCCGCGAAGGGCGAGTACGTCGGCGGGGTGATCTCCCCGGGCATCGAGATCTCGATGGAGGCGCTCGGCGTGCGCGGCGCGCAGCTCCGCAAGATCGAGCTGGCCCGTCCGCGCAACGTGATCGGCAAGTCCACGGTCGAGGCGATGCAGTCGGGCGTGGTCTACGGTTTCGCCGGCCAGGTCGACGGGATCGTCACGCGCATGGCCAAGGAGCTCGCCGGGCCCGCGGGAGACCCGGCGGACGTCCGCGTCATCGCCACCGGCGGACTGGCGCCGATCGTCCTCGGCGAGGCGTCGGTGATCGACGACCACGAGCCGTGGCTGACGCTGATCGGCCTGCGGCTGGTCTACGAGCGCAACGCGCCGAACTTCGAGTGACGGCGGCGGCCTCCGCCCGCACGGGCGGAGGCACGCACCGTCAGGCCGAATCCTCAGCTTCAACCTGATCGGTTAGCTTGTCGGCGTCGGACGCACTCGCTCGCAGGCGGCACCGCCGAGACGGCACAGGACGGCCCAAATGCCCCGTGTTTCCCCGTACTTGCAGGTGGTCGACTCGCTCCGGTCCCGCATAGAGGCGGGCGAGTGGGCGGTCGGCGACAAGCTTCCCTCCCGCGCCCGCTTCGCGGACGAATACGCCGTCGGGCAGAGCGTCACCCAGCGGGCGATGGAGCAGCTGATCATCGAGGGCTTCCTCGAAGGCCGGGCCGGCTCCGGCACCTACGTGCGCACCCCGCGCCGGCGCATGCGGATGCTCCGCACCCGCCGCCGCGTGCCCGGCGCCGGCAACACCTTCCGCTCCGAGGCCGCCGCGCACGGCATCGCCGCGTCCTGGGACTCCCGGACCGTCCCGCAGGCCCCGGCGCCCGAACGCATCGCCGCCCGGCTGGCCATCGAGCCCGGCGCCCCCTGCGTGATGACCCGCTACGAGTTCATGGCCGACGGCAGCCCCGCCGAACTCTCCGAGTCCTGGGAGCCGCTGGAGATCACCTCGGGCACCCCGATCGTGCTGCCCGAGGAGGGCGAGATGCGCGGCGCCGGGGTCGTGGCGCGGATGCGGTCCATCGGCATCACCGTGGCCTCCGTGGTGGAGGTCCCGCGGCCCTCCCGCGCCGACCAGAACCAGGCCAACCTCCTCGGGATCAGCCTCGGTTCGCTGATCACCGAGATCGAGCGCACGTACATCGACGTCGACGGACGCCCGGTGGAGACCGCCGACCTCGTCATCCCCGACTCCCGCTACGAGATCGCGTACGCCTTCCCCGTGGACTGAGATCCGGCCGTGATTTCCGCGCGATTTTTCACGGAAATGGCTGGAGTACGCCTCCGGCGGGGATAGCGTCGCGCTTGAGAGACCGCGGTCCACGAGGCCGCGACCCCGTTCACGGCGGAGGAGACACCATGACCGCTAACGCCCGGCCCGACTGGCGGAAGTCGTCCCACTGCGGCGAGGGAGACGCCTGCGTCTACGTGGCGGCCGCCCCCGGCACGCTCGTCCGGGTGGCCGACCGGGCCGACCCCGCGCACCTGGTGATGGCCACCACCCACGCCGCCTGGGCCGACTTCGTCCGCTCGGTGAAGCGGACCGGCTGAACGGGGCGGCGCGGCCCTCCGCCGCGCCGCGAACCCGCACCATCAGGGGATTTTGTCCGATTAGCGCGTATCTTCGGCCCATGCCCACGCCTTACGGATCCCGCGGCGGCATGGCGTTCGGCGCCGCCGAGCTGCACGTGCTCAGGCGCCTCCTCGCCCACGCCCTCCAGCCCTCCACGGCCCCCCTGACGCCCTCCGAGGTCCAGGACTGCCTGCGCCTCGCCGCGTCGGTGGACGAAGCGGTCCTGGAGGCGGGCCGGCTCAGAGCGTTCCTGCTCGACGATCTCGCCCGCTACCGGGACGCCCTGCCCGGCAGCCTCTCCGGCTATCTGGAGCTGCTCCAGGACGCCCTGGCCGCCGGGTACGAGCCCGGGCCCGACGACCTCGCCGCCCTGCGCGCCCTGCGGGCCAACCCGGTCGCCGCCGCCGTCCTGGAGCGCGCCCAGGGCGTCGCCGAGCGGTCCGTGCGCCGCAGGCTCCGCACCGCCCCCGCGCCCCGCACCCGCCTGCTGGCCCTGGCCGGCGGCCGCGGGGAACCCCGCGCGGCGGACCCCGGCGCGAAGCCGGAGCGGCCGCGGCCCGCCCCCTCGCCCGAGGAGCCCCAGGGGCCCGGGCACCCCGGGCACCCCGGGCACCCCGAGCGCCCGGCGCGGCCCGTCCCGACCCCGGGCGAGGTCTTCCCGCCGCGCCGCAAGCCCACCCCGCCCCCGGCGGCCGGCCTCGCCGTGGGGTAGCTACGCTGGGGGGCATGGACTACGTCTCCGCGCTCGTGCCCCCCATCGTGATGGCCACGTTCTTCATCCTGCTCGTGAAGACGATCGTGAAGAGCCAGGGCGGATCCAACAAGGCCAAGGAGGACGCGGCCGTCGACGCCGTCCTCGCCCGCGCCGAGGCCACCCGCCAGCCGCGGAAGTAGCCGGCGCGCCGATGCCGTGGCCCGGGTGGACCCGCCCGGGTATTGGCCGCGCGTTGCCGCCCGAATAGTCGGGCAATTCATCCCAAGCCGCACTATCGTGCTGTTGTGCCTCGCCCCTTGGGAGAACTCGAAGACGCTGTGATGACGCGGGTGTGGCAGTGGAACCGCCCGGTCACCGTTCGGGAAGTCCTGGAGGACCTCCAGCAGGAACGGTCCATCGCGTACACCACGGTCATGACCGTTATGGACAATCTCCATCAGAAGGGCTGGGTCCGCCGGGAAGCCGAAGGCCGCGCCTATCGATATACGGCGGTCTCCACCCGCGCCGCCTACTCGGCCGCACTGATGAACGAAGCCTGGTCGACCAGTGACAGCCCCGCGGCCGCCCTCGTGGCCTTCTTCGGGATGATGTCCCAGGAACAGCGGGAAGCCCTCCGCGACGCCATCCGGATCGTCCAGCACGACGACGCCGAGGCCGCTCCCGCCCCCGACGCCGGCCCCGCCGAAGCCGAAGGGGAGTCCGGCGAGCAGCCCACCGCCCCGGGGCGATAGCGTCCGGGTATGGGAGAGCTTTCCACCGCAGACGCGAAAACAGTGACCATCCGCCGCGCGCGCACCCGTGATGTTCCGGCGCTGCGCCGCCTGCTCGACCAGTACGTGCAGCAGCGGATCCTCCTCGACAAAGCCCCCGTGGTCCTTTACGAGGACATCCAGGAGTTCTGGGTCGCGGAACGCGACTCCGACGGCCAGGTCGTCGGCTGCGGGGCTCTGCACGTCATGTGGGAAGACCTCGCCGAAGTCCGCACTCTCGCCGTCGACCGGGACCTCTTGGGAGCCGGCGTCGGACATCGGGTGCTCGCCAAGTTGTTGGAGACCGCCCGCCTGGTCGGGGTCAGCCGGGTATTCTGCCTGACCTTCGAAGTGGACTTCTTCGCGAAGCACGGCTTCGTCGAGATCGGCGAGACCCCGGTGGAGACCGATGTCTACATGGAGCTCCTGCGTTCCTATGACGAGGGAGTCGCGGAGTTCCTCGGTCTCGAACGAGTGAAGCCGAACACCTTGGGCAACAGCCGGATGCTTCTGCACCTCTGATCGATCACGGCCGCTTTTCCGGGCCGCAGCAGGCCTGAGGCCTATGTCCGAATCGCGTACGTTTCCCGCCTTGTTGAGGCCCTGAACCTCTCACCGGGGGTTTGTGTTTTCCAGGCAAAAGCGGTTTCCTTTCCGCGTACTGCATTTTCGATGAAAGGAAATCCGGTGGCACAGAAGGTTCAGGTCCTTCTTGTCGACGACCTCGACGGTGGCGAGGCGGACGAGACCGTGACGTTCGCTCTGGATGGCAAGACCTACGAGATCGACCTCACCACCGCCAACGCTGAAAAGCTCCGCGGGCTGCTCGACCCGTACACCAAGGGCGGCCGCCGCACCGGCGGACGCGTCTCCGCGGGCCGTGCCAAGGGTGGTCGCGCCGCCGCGTCGGCCGGCAATCCGGACACCGCCGAGATCCGCGCGTGGGCCAAGGAGAACGGCTACAACGTGAACGACCGCGGCCGTGTCCCCGCCGACATCCGCGAGGCCTACGAAAAGGCCAAGGGCTGAGGCGTACGCCTTCGCAGCCGTGCCCGGTGACATTCCGTCGCCGCCGCGGCCACCAGGCGTACGAGGTCGGGCCCGCAGGCCCGCTGTCCGGGACGGTGGCCCTGCCCCGGACCGGGCAGGGCAGGCAGTGACGCCTCGCACCCCAGCTCGGGGGGCCGCAGCCAGACGGCGGCCCCCCGAGGGCTTTCCCTCCCGTTCCGCCCCGGCGGCACGGGGGCGGCGATCCCGTCCCCGGCACCCAGGGCGGTGAGCTCCAGCGCCACCCCGCCCCACTCCAGCCAGTCGAGGAGCCCGTCCAGCTCCTCCGCGGCCCCCGGGGCCACCAGGAAGCCCATCCGGCCCCCGGCCAGCGCCACCGGGCCGGTGGCGACCGGGCGGCGCAGCAGGGCGGCACCGGCGTCGGCCGGCACCTCCAGCACGTCGAACCGGGTCCCGGTGACCAGCCGGCCGGGCGGCCCGCCGACGACGGCCCAGCCGAGCACCCGCTCGTACCAGGAGCGGACGTCCTCCTCGGGCGGGACGCGGGGCGAGGAGACGGCACTCGCGGCGGTGAGGGGCATGACCGGAGCAACTCCGCCCCGCGCCGCGGGGTTACGGAGTGCGGCCGATCCGGTGCGGAGCGTAAAGGTCCGCCGGGCGGAGTCCCACATTCGGGACACAAGCGTGTTCGCCCGTAGCGGAGGGACGTGTGCCCGGGGGCATGGAGTGTCAGTCCTTACGGGTAAGACATTCCTAGTGGATCGGGGCGACACGCTGATTTGAGCGGCTCCCGTTCGCCATCGGCGTACACGTGTGACGGGTATCTGCCTGGCCTGCGGGAACATCGTCTCGCACCATCGGGTTGGAGCAGTAGTCGGCTCTTACAGCCGGTTTTCCTCACCGACGTGGGGGTGAGCCGTGGACGGATGTCGGCAGTTGGAATGAGCTGTCCCGTCCCGCGGGACTAGCATGCGGAAGGACAGGGCGGGGACCGACCCCGAACTGCCCGACCGCTCTGAGGAGCGATAAACGATGTTCGAGAGGTTCACCGACCGCGCGCGGCGGGTTGTCGTCCTGGCTCAGGAAGAAGCCCGGATGCTCAACCACAACTACATCGGCACCGAGCACATCCTCCTGGGCTTGATCCACGAGGGTGAGGGTGTCGCCGCTAAGGCCCTGGAGAGCCTCGGGATTTCGCTCGAGGCTGTTCGCCAGCAGGTTGAGGAGATCATCGGTCAGGGGCAGCAGGCCCCGTCCGGCCACATCCCCTTCACCCCGCGGGCGAAGAAGGTCCTGGAGCTTTCGCTCCGCGAGGCCCTCCAGCTCGGCCACAACTACATCGGCACCGAGCACATCCTGCTCGGCCTGATCCGCGAGGGCGAGGGCGTCGCCGCCCAGGTCCTCGTGAAGCTGGGCGCCGATCTGAACAGGGTCCGGCAGCAGGTCATCCAGCTGCTCTCCGGCTACACCGGGGGCGGCAAGGAGTCGGCCACCGCGGGTGGCCCGGCCGAGGGCACCCCCTCGACCTCGCTGGTCCTCGACCAGTTCGGCCGCAACCTCACCCAGGCGGCCCGCGAATCCAAGCTCGACCCGGTCATCGGGCGCGAGAAGGAGATCGAGCGGGTCATGCAGGTGCTGTCCCGCCGGACCAAGAACAACCCGGTCCTCATCGGCGAGCCCGGCGTCGGCAAGACCGCCGTCGTCGAGGGCCTGGCCCAGGCGATCGTCAAGGGCGAGGTGCCCGAGACCCTCAAGGACAAGCACCTCTACACCCTGGACCTGGGTGCCCTGGTCGCCGGTTCCCGCTACCGCGGTGACTTCGAGGAGCGCCTGAAGAAGGTCCTCAAGGAGATCCGCACCCGCGGCGACATCATCCTGTTCATCGACGAGCTCCACACCCTCGTGGGTGCGGGTGCCGCCGAGGGCGCGATCGACGCCGCCAGCATCCTGAAGCCCATGCTGGCCCGTGGTGAGCTCCAGACCATCGGTGCCACGACGCTGGACGAGTACCGCAAGCACCTTGAGAAGGACGCGGCCCTTGAGCGCCGCTTCCAGCCGATCCAGGTGGCGGAGCCTTCCCTCCCCCACACGATCGAGATCCTCAAGGGCCTGCGCGACCGCTACGAGGCCCACCACCGCGTCTCCATCACGGACGAGGCCCTCGTCCAGGCGGCGACGCTGGCGGACCGGTACATCTCGGACCGCTTCCTGCCGGACAAGGCGATCGACCTGATCGACGAGGCCGGCTCCCGGATGCGCATCCGCCGGATGACCGCGCCGCCGGACCTCCGTGAGTTCGACGAGAAGATCGCGGCCGTGCGCCGCGACAAGGAGTCGGCCATCGACTCCCAGGACTTCGAGAAGGCGGCTTCCCTCCGTGATTCGGAGAAGCAGCTGCTCGCCGCGAAGGCCAAGCGCGAGAAGGAATGGAAGGCCGGCGACATGGACGTCGTCGCCGAGGTCGACGGCGAGCTCATCGCCGAAGTCCTCGCGACCGCGACCGGCATTCCCGTCTTCAAGCTCACGGAGGAGGAGTCCTCCCGCCTCCTGCGCATGGAAGACGAGCTCCACAAGCGCGTCATCGGCCAGAAGGACGCCATCAAGGCGCTCTCCCAGGCCATCCGCCGCACCCGTGCGGGTCTGAAGGACCCGAAGCGTCCCGGTGGCTCGTTCATCTTCGCCGGTCCGTCCGGTGTCGGTAAGACCGAGCTGTCCAAGACGCTCGCCGAATTCCTCTTCGGTGACGAGGACGCGCTGATCTCCCTCGACATGTCGGAGTTCAGCGAGAAGCACACGGTTTCCCGCCTCTTCGGTTCGCCCCCCGGCTACGTGGGCTACGAAGAGGGCGGCCAGCTGACCGAGAAGGTCCGCCGGAAGCCGTTCTCCGTCGTCCTCTTCGACGAGGTCGAGAAGGCGCACCCGGATATCTTCAATTCCCTTCTCCAGATCCTGGAGGACGGTCGCCTGACCGACTCCCAGGGCCGGGTCGTGGACTTCAAGAACACGGTCATCATCATGACGACCAACCTGGGTACGCGGGACATCTCCAAGGGCTTCAACCTGGGCTTCGCCGCCCAGGGCGACGTCAAGACCGGTTACGACCGGATGAAGGCGAAGGTCAACGAAGAGCTCAAGCAGCACTTCCGGCCCGAGTTCCTGAACCGCGTCGACGACACGGTCGTCTTCCACCAGCTCAGCCAGGAAGACATCATCCAGATCGTCGACCTGATGATCGCCAAGGTGGACGAGCGACTCCGCGACCGCGACATGGGCATCGAGCTCAGCGGTGAGGCGAAGATGCTCCTGGCCAAGCGCGGCTACGACCCGATCATGGGTGCGCGCCCGCTGCGCCGGACCATCCAGCGCGAGATCGAGGACCTGCTGTCGGAGAAGATCCTCTTCGGCGAGCTGCGTCCCGGTCACATCGTGGTCGTCGGCGTGGAGGGCGAGGGCGAGGAAGCCAAGTTCACCTTCCGCGGCGAGGAGAAGTCGGCGCTGCCCGACCTCCCCCCGATCGAGGCCACGGGCTCCGGCCCGGACCTGTCCAAGGGCGCGTAAGCGCCGGCGGCAGGCCGTAGTACGAAGGGGCGCCCCCGGGATCACCTCCCGGGGGCGCCCCTTCGTCGTGCCCCGCCCCGGGCGGCCCCACGAGGCCGTCGGCGGGGCTCCGGGGCCGCGCACCGCGCCCGTGCCCGCCCCGGGCCGCCCCGGCCGCCTCCGGGCCCCTGAGGGCGCTGAGGGGCGCTGAGGGGCGGGTTCCGGGCCCCGGGGGCCCGGTACGGGGATCCCGTGCAGGTGTCCCGGCCGGGCCCCCGGGCGGGTGCGGTCCCCCGGAGGGGCCTGGAGGCCGGTGACGCAGGCCACTTGGGCCCTTCGGCGCCGGTGACAAGCGGCACAGGGCAAAACGGACCTACTAGAACGACTCGTAGATTTCGCCGCCCGTTTTGTCCCCACTCCGTCGCAGTAGGGAGCCCGTCAACAGGTCCGAAAGCCCAGCCGTTCCTACGAGCCCGGGTAGTAAAAGGGGTGTTTGGGGAAGCCGGGAGGCCCGGGTTACCAAGGTTGAGCAAGCCCGGCAGCCACGGCCCACGGTCGCAGCGCCGGGTCCTTTCTTGCCCGATACACGCCCTGTCCCCGGCCCCGGAGGTCTCCACATGTTCGCGAAGCGCGTCAGCACCCGTCGTACCCGTATCGCCCTCGCCGCCACCGGTCTCGGTGCGGCCCTGGCCATCGGGGCCGGGACGACCGCCGCCTTCGCAGCAGAGGCCCCCGCCGCCCTCCCCGCCGTCGCCGAGCAGGTCTCCGTCCAGGCGCAGGCGCAGGCCCGGGCCGCCGCCGCGAAGGGCCTGTGGGACAAGCCCGTGAAGAGCTACACGCTGTCCGCGACCTTCGGCAAGGGCGGCACCATGTGGTCGCACAAGCACTCCGGCCAGGACTTCGCCGTCCCCGTCGGCACCCCGGTCAAGGCCGCCGCCGCCGGCACCGTCGTGAAGGCCGGCCCGAACGGCGGCGGCGACGGCCCCGCGTACGGCAACGCCGTCGTGATCAAGCACGCGAACAACACGTACTCGCAGTACGCGCACCTCTCGAAGATCCAGGTCAGGATCGGCCAGAAGGTCTCCGTGAAGCAGCAGATCGCGCTGTCCGGCAACACCGGCAACTCCAGCGGCCCGCACCTCCACTTCGAGATCCGCACCACCCCGAACTACGGCTCGGCCGTCAACCCGGTCGCCTTCCTGCGCACCGTCGGCGTCAGCGTCTGAGACGCCCCCGGGCCTCGCGGGATCCCCGCGGGCCCCGGCGGGATCAGATCAGCCACGAGTGCGTCGGCCGGGTCTTCTTGTCGAGCTTGTTGTTCTTCAGGCCCGTGATCTGTTCCTGCCCCAGCGCGCGGTCGAAGATCCGGACGTGGTCCAGCGGACCGTCCCACGCGGCGCTCCAGATCCCGTGGTGGCGGGCCCGGCCCAGCTGCAGCGGGCCGGGACCGGCCCAGATGCCGGACACCTGGGCTTGACCGGCCTGCTTGTCGTCGACCCACAGCGCGATGGTCTTCTTCTCCGCGTCGTACGTCCCCGTCAGCAGGGCCCACGTCCGCGTCGTGTCGACGTTGTCCACGACCACCTGCTGGGCCGTCGCGGCCTGGCCCTTGTCCCCGGTCTGCACCCGGAACACCCAGGCCTTCTTGCCGTTGACGACCTCGAAGCCCAGCTCGAAGGAGTACGAGTCCCCGTCGCCCTGGCTGACCGCCATCCGCGAACCGGTCTCGGCCACGTTGTAGGCGCGCGTGGAGACGGTGAAGCTCTTCGAGACGTCCACGGCCGCCTCGGCGCCCTGCGCGTACGAGTCCGCCGCCCCCTTGAACCTGACCTCGGTCCGCTTGGCCAGCTCGCCCAGCGAGGCACCCGGGCCGAGCGCGATGCCCATCTTGCCGCTGCGGTCGCGCAGCAGGTTCGGCTCGCCCGCAACGGTCGGGGAGTCGTCCTCCGGGGTCTTGGGGTCCGGGGACTCCGCCGAGCCGGAAGGACCGGGGGAGCCGGAGGAGGCCGTCACGGGACCCTTGCCCGGGTCGTCCGAGCCGCCCAGGACGAAGAAGGCCGCGCCGCCGGCCACCAGCGCGACCACCAGGGCGCCGATGCCGATGGTCAGCAGCCTGCGCTTGCGCCGCTGCGCCTCCGTGCGGTCGGCCATCGCCTGCCAGTCAGGCTGCGCGGCGGCACCGAAGGGCTCGGGCGCGGGCGCGAGCGGTTCCGCGGCGAGCGGGGGCTGCGCCTGCGGCGGGCCGAAGCCGCCCTGGCCGCCGGCCGGTCCGCCCGGTACGGGCTCGGGCTGGTAGGGGTTCGAGGCGGCGCCGGGGGCGGGCTCTCCGGGCTGCGGATAGCCGTACCCGCCGGGTATCCGTCCCGGCGGGTATCCGTAGCCGCCGCCGCTCCCGGGGGCGGGGTCGGGCTGGGGGCCGTGCGGGCGATCCGTACCGTCAGTCATGGCACGGATGCTAAAACATCGCGGTGCGCGGGCGAACGGCCGCGTCAGCCCGGCAGCTGGACGATCGGGAAGCTGCCCGTCGCCGTCGGGGCGTGCTCCGGCAGCCACAGCACCGCCACCGCCCCCGCCGCGGCGCCCCCGCCCGTCGCCTCGCCGGGGCCCGCCACGTTGCGGAACGTCAGCCGGGCCCCCAGGACCCGGGCCTGGCCCTCCGCGATGGTCAGCCCCAGCCCGTGCCCGACGCCCGCCCGGTCCGTCGACCCGGTCCGGAACCGGCTCGGCCCCTCCAGCAGCAGCGCCTCGGGGAATCCGGGGCCGTGGTCCCGCACGCGCACGACCCGGCCCTCGATGTCGACCTGGATCGGCGGCCGCCCGTACCGTGCGGCGTTGGCCAGCAGGTTCCCGAGGATCCGCTCCAGACGGCGCGGGTCGGTGCTGACGATCTCGTCCGCGACGACCCGTACCGAGGCCTCCGGCATCAGCGTGGACACCCGCCGGCTGACGAACTCGCCCAGCGCCACGTCCTGGAGCTCGGCCCGCTCGGACGCGCTGTCCAGCCGGGCCACCTCCAGCACGTCCTCGACCAGGGCCCGCATCGCCCGCGCCCGGTCGAGCACCAGCTCCGTCGGGCGGCCCGGGGGCAGCAGCTCCGCGGCCGTGAGCAGGCCCGTCACCGGGGTCCGCAGCTCGTGCGCGATGTCCGCGGTCACCCGCCGTTCGGCCTCCAGCCGCTGCTGGAGGGCGTCCGCCATGGCGTCCACGGCCCGTGCGAGATCGTCCGTCTCGTCCCGTACGACACCGCCCACCGCGTCCCGCACCCGTACGTCCGGATCCCCGTGCGCCACCCGCTGCGCGGCGGCCGCGGCCTTGCGCAGCCGGCTGGAGATCTGGCCGCCGATGAGCACGCCGAGGGCCGAACCCCCGATCACGACGGCGAGGGAGCCGACCACCAGCGCCCGGTCCAGGTCGCGCACCATGTTGGCGCTCTCCTGGAACCGGTGGCTCAGGGAGAGCACCTGCCCGTTGCCGAGGGGGACGGCGGCCCACACCACGGGCCCCTTGCGGGACTCCTGGACGTAGGTGCCGCGCCGTCCCGACCGGGCCTTCTCGCGCAGTTCCGCGGGCAGATCGGGGTCGTTGAGCTTCGCGCCCCAGATGGGCTTGCGGCCGGCGTCGGTGCGGGCGATGAACTGCACCCGCTCCAGCTCGGCCTCGCGGGCGCTCTCCAGCATCGACACGCGGGCAGCGCTGTGCACCACCAGGCTGAGCGCCAGCGCGGTGAGCGCGCCGACGGCGGCGATGGCGAGCGTGATCTTCCAGCGGATCCCCGTGCGCAGGGTGAAGCGCCTCATGCGGTCGCGGTCCTCATGGTCCTCATGCGGTCGCGTCCCTCATGACCCTCGTTCCTCATGCCTTGAGCTTGTATCCGAAGCCCCGGACCGTCTCGATCCGGTCCTGGCCGATCTTGGTGCGCAGCCGCTGGACGTGGACGTCCACGACGCGGGTGTCACCGCCCCAGTCGTAGTCCCAGACCCGTTCCAGGAGCCGGTCGCGCGACAGGACGGTACCCGGTGCGGAGGAGAACTCCAGCAGCAGCCGCATCTCGGTCGGCGTCAGCGCGACGGAGGCGCCCGCCTTGCGGACCTCCATGCCCTCGGTGTCGACCTCCAGGTCGCCGAAGGACAGCACCCCGCGTTCACCGGAGCCGTCGGCCCCGTCGGCGTTCGAGGCGCCGTTCTGCGGGCCGCCGGCGTGGCCGAAGCGGCGCAGCACGGCGCGGATCCGGGCGACGAGGACGGAGCCGTCGAAGGGCTTGGTGACGTAGTCGTCCGCGCCCGCCTCCAGGCCCAGGACCACGTCGATGGAGTCGGCGCGGGCCGACAGCATGATCACGGGGACAGTGGACTCGTCGCGGATGCGGCGGCACAGGCTCACGCCGTCCATCCCGGGCACCATCACGTCGAGGAGGGCGATGTCCGGACGGTCGGCGCGGAAGGACTCCAGCCCGGACAGTCCGTCGGGCATGGCGGTGACCACGAAGCCGTCGCGTTCCAGCGCCAGCGTCGTGGCCTCGCGGATGACGTCGTCGTCCTCCACGAACAGCACATGGGTCTCGGCCATGCCCACCCTCACCTCGTCAGCTCTTCGGCGATACGGCCGGGGCGGGAGGGCTCCCGCCGTCGACCACATTGCTGTAGTCCGTGTGCACCCGGTCCTGTTCGGTGAACCGTTCCCCGTTCCAGCGGTACGTGATCACGTCCTCGCCCGACGGGTAGGCGAGCGCGTCGTTCTTCCCGTAGACCGGTTTGTTGAGCACCAGCTCACCGCGGTCGATCTCCGCGTAGACGGGCGGCTGCTCGTCCGAGAAGACATTCTCGTACTTTCCTCCGTCGGCCCGGTACACGTACGAGCCGCGGCCCATCGCGTCCGCGCAGGACAGCACGTTGACGACGATGTCGACGACGGTGTTCCCGGTGACCTTCCCGTAGCTGACGTCGATCGGGTACTGCTGGCCCGTGCAGGGCTTGAGGTCGCGCTTGACGGCGGCGCTCACCTTCGGGTCCGCCTTGAGCAGGGCCACGGGGTCGACCCGCTTGGCCGTTCCGGCGGACGCGGCGGGGGAGTGGTCCGTGGCGGCCGGTTCGCTGGCCCCGTCGCTCGTCGGCTGGTTGCTCCGGGACACGGTCTCGGTGTGGGCGGGGCCGCCGTCCTTGAGGCCCGTGCCGCCGGTGGAGCAGCCGGCCGCGAACAGCACTGTGCCGACGAGGACGACCGTCCCCGCCGACATCAGTACCAGAGAGCCTCTACCGCCCGGGTCTTGGCCAGTCAGGCCGCGCACCGCTCCCGCCCCTCGTCACGGATGGTGTGGTCACCGCGTTCGAGCGCGCGCATGTCCAGGTCCCGGCTCTCCAGTTCCTGACGGAGCCGGGCCAGTGCGCGGTGCAGGGTGCTCTTCACGGTTCCCGCCGACATACCGAGCGCCGCGGCCGTTTCCTCGGTGCTCATCTGCTCCCAGTGTCGCAGCACCACCACACTGCGCTGCTTGGGCGCGAGCACCTTGAGGATGTCCATCAGCAGGGCGCGGTCGGCGCGCTGGTCGGAGCCGTCCTCGACGGAGGCGTCCGGGAGCTGCTCGGTGGGGACCTCGTCGAGCTTGCGGGCCCGCCACCACTCGGTACGGGTGTTGATCATGACGCGGCGGAGGTAGGCGTCGGCCAGCGACTTGTCGGCGATGCCCTCCCAGCGGCCGTAGGTGCGTACGAGGGCGGTCTGGAGGAGGTCCTGGGCGTCCGTCGGGTCCGGGACCAGGCGCCGGGCACTGCGCAGCAGGGCGTCCTGCCGGGTGCGTACGTACTCCTCGAATTCGAGTACCTCGCCGTGCGCCATCTCAGACCGCCTCCGTTCCGACCAACCGCTCATGCGCTGGCTTGTGGATCCGAAGTTACGGACGGGTTGTCACGGCACTGTGCGGGTCAGCCTTCGGTGGGCGCACGGACACCCGTAGGTTGTGTAACAGTGCCTGTGAGCTGGGGTTTCGCGGCCCGAAGCGGAATGATCGAGTCAACTTCGAGCCGCGCTCCGGCCGGCCACCGGGGGCGTTCGGATTTCGTCGGTCAGCTCTGCGGCAGCCGGTACATGCCGTGCGCGAGCGGCTCCACCAGCCCGTCGGACACCAGCCCGTCCAGCGCGCGCGCCCGCTGCACCGGTTCGTTCCAGACGGTGTCGAGCACCGACTGCGGAACCGGACCGACCGCTTCGCGCAGCACGGCCAGCAGCTTCCCGCGCACCTGCCGGTCGGTCCCGGCGTACGTCTGCCCGCGCCGCGGCGGTCCCTCGTGCGCGGGCTTCCCGGCCAGCCGCCACGCGCACAGGCCCGCCACCGGGCAGCGCGCGCAGTCCGGGTTCTTGGCCGTGCACACCAGCGCGCCCAGCTCCATCGACGCCGCGGCCCAGCGGGCCGCCGTGGCCTCGTCGTCGGGCAGCAGTTCCCGGGCCAGGCGCCGCTCGGCGGCCGTCGTGGCGTTCGGCGGGTACTCGACCCCGCTGGACGCGCGGGCGAAGACCCGGCGCACGTTGGTGTCCAGCACCGCGTGCCGCTGCCCGTACGCGAAGGAGGCCACGGCGGCGGCCGTGTACTCGCCGATCCCCGGCAGCGACAGCAGCTGGGCGTGGTCGCTCGGTACGTCGCCGCCGTGGCGTTCCGTTATCGCGACGGCCGCGCCGTGCAGGCGCAGCGCCCGGCGCGGGTAGCCGAGCCGCCCCCAGGCCCGTACGGCCTCGCCCGGCGCCTCGGCGGCCAGGGCGGCGGGCCGTGGCCACCGGGCGAGCCACTGCTCGTAGACCGGCAGGACCCGGCTGACCGGGGTCTGCTGCAGCATGAACTCGCTGACCATGACCCCCCAGGGGCCGGCCTCGGGGCGGCGCCAGGGCAGGTCACGGGCGTGCTCGTCGAACCACGCGATGACGGGGGAGTGCAGCGCGTGGGTGCGCGGAGGACCGGCGGGGGACGCGGGGGATGAGGCAGATGCAGTCATGGCAGACGCATCCTGGCACGTTTCGGGCCTACGCCGCCCGGCCCGGCCCGGTGAACCAGACGGCGACGGGGGTGCCGCTCGTGCGGACCGCGGCCGTCACCCGGGCCAGCGGGTTCGTGAGCACCAGTACGGCGAGGGTGGCCAGCGAGGCCCCCAGCAGCAGGCCCATCGCCACGTCGTGCGGGTAGTGCACCCCGACGAAGACCCGGGAGAACGCCATCAGCAGGGCGACGGGCACGGTCAGCAGGGCGAGGCGGGGCACGGCCAGCGCGAGGGCGACGGCGGCCGCGCCCGCGATGGCGGAGTGGTTGCTGGGGAAGGACCAGTCCCCGTACGGCGGGCAGGGGACGAGCGAGGCGGCCGCCCCGGCCACCGCCCGGCAGGGCCGTTCCTCGTTCACGGTGGACTTCACCAGCTCGGAGGCGACGTAGACGAGTGCGGTGGCGAGCGGGGCGAGGACGGCGAGCGCCACCGCCCGGGGATCACCGTGCCCGCGCGCACGCCACCAGACGGCTATGAAGAGCAGACCGAAGAGCAGCAGTCCGAATTCGGTCCAGACTTCGAACGCCCACCGCACCCAGGAGGGCGTGGAGTGGGCGAAGTCGGTGATGTCGCGGTAGAGGGCAGAGCTGTCCATGGTCACCGACGGTACTCAAACCTCCGTTCCGGCGGCGTCAGCACCTTGGCCGGATCTCGTCCCTCCCGTGTACGCCCGCAGGATGATCATCGGCAAAACCTGCCGGATGTGCGGCATGGGGGACGCTGATCGCGGCACGAGTTCTCGTAAGGTTCGGTCCGTGGGATCTCTGCGCAATCCGGTCGGGCCGCTCCCCTCCTCCATTTACTGGCGACGGAGGGCCGTGCTGGCGTCCGTCGCGGCGCTCTTGGCGCTGCTCGCCGTATGGACCGTCAGTTCCGGCGGAGGTACGTCGAGTACGAACGGCAAGGGCGGCGGCGACGGCTCCGGACCCGTGCGCACGATCACCCCCGGCCCCTCGGGCTCCGGGCCGGCGATCAGTCAGGCGCCGGGCGGACGGGGCGACTCGGGCGCCGCCTCGGGCGGCGGGGGCAAGAACGGTGAGACGGGCGGCGGTTCGGGCTCGGGGTCCGGCTCCGGTTCCGCTTCGGGCTCCGGCGGCTCAGGCTCCGCGGCCGGCGGCTCCCCGGCACAGGTGCCGGCGGACTTCCCGCTCCCGACGTGCCCGGCGAGCGCGCTGCAGTGGGAGGTCAAGAGCGTGAAGAACGAGTACGAGACGAACGAGAAGCCGCGTCTCGAACTCCTCGTCCGCAACATCTCCGGCAGCACCTGCAAGTTCGGACTCGGTCCGCGGCAATCCGTCGTGACGATCTTCCAGACGCAGGGCGCCAAGGCCGTCTGGTCCTCCGCGGACTGCCCGGCGAACGCGGCGAACGCGTTCTTCCGGCTGCCGGCGCAGGGAGAGACGAAGCAGGCGGTGGAGTGGGACCGGAAGCTGAGCGCGCCGGACCAGTGCCAGACGCCTCCGGCGGGGAGCCCGGCGGCTGACACGTATGTGGTCGAGGTGAAGTCCCCGGGCCTTCCGGTGGCCCGCACCTCCTTCGTCCTGAAGCAGGACTGACCCCTCTTGGCCGCCTGCGGGTGGGTGCCGCCGCGCGGATCGGTCCCCTACCCGCCCTTCCACCGTTCCCCGGGCTGCGCCCGGATCGGCCGGCCGTCGGGGTCGGGGTCGCGCCGGTCACCGCACGGCGCTCCGCGCCCGCGCCCCGAACTCCCCCAGCCAACGCTGGGAGGTGCCCCTGGCGGGGCCGGGTCACCGGGGTGCCGTCAGACGTAGCGTTCCAGGATCGACGACTCCGCCAGGCGGGACAGGCCCTCGCGGACGCTGCGCGCACGGGCCTCGCCGACGCCGTCCACCGTCTGGAGGTCGTCCACCGACGCCGCCAGCAGCTTCTGCAGCCCGCCGAAGTGCTCGACCAGCCGCTCGATGATCGCCCCCGGCAGCCTCGGCACCTTGGCCAGCAGCCGGTACCCGCGCGGCGACACCGCCGAGTCGAGGGTCTCCGGCGAGCCGGTGTACCCCAGGGCCTTCGCCACGATCGCCAGTTCCAGCAGTTCCGGATGGGTCAGCGCGTCCAGCGCCGGCAGCGCTTCCTCCACCGTGCGGGAACGCTTCGCCGTCGGCTCCGGAACGTAGTCCCGGATCACCAGCTCCCGCTCCTGCTCGATGCCGACGGTCAGTTCGTCCAGCTGGAGCGACAGCAGTCGTCCGTCCGTGCCCAGTTCGACCACGTACTCGGCGATTTCCGTCGCGATCCGGCGGACCATTTCCAGCCGCTGGGCGACCGCCGTCACGTCGCGGACGGTGACCAGGTCCTCGATCTCCAGCGCCGACAGCGTCCCCGCGACCTCGTCGAGCCGCAGCTTGTACCGCTCCAGGGTGGCCAGCGCCTGGTTCGCCCGCGACAGGATCGCCCCGGACTCCTCCAGGACCCGCCGCTCCCCGTCGACGTAGAGGGCGATCAGCCGCATCGACTGGGACACGGAGACCACCGGGAAGCCGCACTGCTTCGAGACGCGGTCCGCGGTGCGGTGCCGGGTGCCGGTCTCCTCCGTCGGGATCGACGCGTCGGGCACCAGCTGCACGCCGGCCCGCAGGATCTTGGTGATGTCCTTGTCGAGGATGAGCGCGCCGTCGAGCTTGCACAGCTCGCGCAGCCGGGTCGCGGTGAACTCCACGTCCAGGACGAAGCCGCCCGTGCACATCGCCTCGACGTTCTTGTCCATGCCGAGGACGATGAGCCCGCCCGTGTTGCCGCGGACGATCCGCTCCAGGCCGTCGCGCAGGGGCTGACCAGGCGCGACGGCGCTCAGCGAGGCGCGCATCAGCGCGTCGTGCTTGGAGCTCGCGCCGGACTTCCCGGGTGCTGATGCCCCGTCCTTGGCTGCCACTGCACTCCTCCGGTCGCGGGTTGCGCCGCCTGCGTACAGCCGGGCGGACCAGCACAAAGTCTACCGGCGCGGGCTGTGCGCCCGCCGTGCCTTGGCGCGCATCGCCGCGACGGGGGTCCGTACGGAGGCCCGCGCGGGTCCCCTGACCTGGCCCGGGAGGGCCCGCGGGAGGTCCGGGCCGGCCCGCGTGCGGAGGCTCTTATTCCGCTGCGCGCTCCTTCGCCGGGGTGCGGGAGCGGCCGCGCGGCAGGACCCGCAGCGCGTCGCCCACGTCCGCGACCTCGGTCACCTTCATCCCCGCGGGAACCTTCCCCGGATCCGCCGGCACCAACGCGTGCGTGAAGCCCAGCCGGTGCGCCTCGGACAGCCGCCGCTGCACACCCGTCACCCGCCTCACCTCGCCGGCGAGCCCGACCTCCCCGATGGCGACGAGGTTCTTCGGCAGCGGCACGTCACTGGCGGCCGAGGCCAGCGCGAGCGCGATCGCGAGGTCGGCGGCGGGTTCGGTGAGCTTCACGCCGCCCACGGTCGCGCTGTAGATGTCCCGCTTGCCGAGCGCGGTGATCCGCCCGCGCTGCTCCAGCACCGCCAGCATCATCGAGACGCGCGAGGTCTCCAGGCCGGAGGTGGTGCGGCGAGGGGAGGGGATCTGCGAGTCGACGGTGAGCGCCTGCACCTCGGCGACCAGCGGGCGCTTGCCCTCCAGGGTCACGGTCAGGCAGGTGCCCGGCACCGCCTCGGCCCGCCGGGTCAGGAACAGCCCGCTGGGGTCGGCGAGCCCGGTGATGCCCTCGTCGTGGAGCTCGAAGCAGCCGACCTCGTCGGTGGCGCCGTAGCGGTTCTTCACACCGCGTACGAGGCGCAGTCGCGCGTGGCGGTCGCCCTCGAAGCTGAGGACCACGTCCACCAGGTGCTCCAGCAGACGGGGGCCGGCGATCGCCCCGTCCTTGGTGACGTGGCCGACCAGGAGGGTGGCCATGCCCCGTTCCTTGGACGCGCGGATCAGCGCGCCGGCCACCTCCCGGACCTGGGCCATGCCGCCGGGCGCGCCGTCGATCTCGGGGGAGGCGATGGTCTGTACGGAGTCCAGGACCAGCAGGGAGGGCTTCACCGCGTCGAGGTGGCCCAGTACGGCGGACAGGTCGGTCTCGGCGGCGAGGAAGAGGTGGTCGTTGAGGGCGTTGATCCGGTCGGCGCGCAGCCGGACCTGGCTCGCGGACTCCTCGCCCGTGACGTAGAGGGTGCGGTGGTCGCCGGTGGCCGCCTTCGCCGCGACGTCGAGCAGCAGGGTCGACTTGCCGACGCCGGGCTCGCCGGCGAGGAGGACGACGGCGCCCGGGACCAGCCCGCCGCCCAGGACGCGGTCCAGTTCGTCGACGCCGGTGCTGCGCGCGGTCGCGGTGCGGCCGTCGACCTGGGCGATGGGCAGGGCGGGCGCGGAGACGCGGCCGGCCGCGGTGGTCCGTACGGCGGGCGCCCCGCCCATCTCCTCGACGGTGCCCCACGCCTGGCATTCGGGGCAGCGGCCGAGCCATTTCGCGGTCGTCCAGCCGCACTCGGAGCAACGGTAGGACGGCCGGTCCTTGGCGGACGAGCGGGAGGTACGGGCAGCAGCCATGCGGCCCACGGTAACCGCAGCCACCGACAGCCCCGGCCGTACGGGCGTCAGGGGCGCTGTCAGCGGGGTACCGATCTGTTCACCCGTAAGGGCTAAAACTGCTGAAGGCTTCCGGGGCGTCACCGGCGCGCCGCCTACGGTCGCCAGGTGAACAGCAGCAACCAGGGAGACCCCGCATCGCGCACCGGCGCACACCGGGCGCACGGGCGCACGCCCTCGGCGGACCCGGCGTACCCGGGGGCACCGGCGGCCCCCGCCCGCCCGGCGGCCCCGGACGAACAGCCCCCGCCCTCCCGGCACGAGCCCTACCTGGACGGACTGTTCACCTACTGCCTCTCCGTCCTCTGCGACCACGACACCGCCACCGAGGTGCTCGGGGACGTCCTCGCCGTCGCCGAACGCCATCCCGGCCGGTGTCCCGACGAGGGCGGCCGCCGCGCCTGGCTGTACGCCCTGGCCCGCTGGGGCTGCCTGAGCCGGCTGGCCGAGCGGCGGAGCGCACGCCAGGGGGCGCATTCCGCCCGGCGTACGCCGGAGCACACGAACGCCGGGCATGCTCCGGGGGAGCGCCCCGGGTTCGACGTCAGCGCCCACCGCCGTACCGAGCTGGCCCGGCTCGCCTGGCCCGAGGCCGCCGGCACCACCCCCGAGCAGCGCGAAGCCCTCGAACTCGCCGTCCGCCACCGCCTCGGCGTCGGTGAACTCGCCGCCGTCCTCGGCACCCCCGCCGCCGCCGCGCGCGAACTGCTGTCCGGCGCCGCCTGCGAGGTGGAGCGCACCCGCGCCGCCCTCGCCGTCGTGGAGACCGGCAACTGTCCGGCCGTGGCCCGCCTCACCGGCGACCAGGGCGACGGCGCCCCCGGCGACGTACTGCTGTCCAGCACCCTGCGCGCCGAACTCGTCCGCCACGTCGACGACTGCCCGCGCTGCCGCCGCGCCGCCGAACGCGTGGGCGCCGGCGCCCCCTGGCCCGGTACCGGCGGCGTCCACGCCGCGCTCCCGCTGGTCCCGGCCCCCCGCCCCGCCCTGCACGCCGCGATGCTCCGCTCGGGCCGGCGCCGCGGCGGGCGCCCCGGACCGCGCTTCGACCGGACCGGTTTCCCCATGGACCCCAAGGACCGCGCCGCCCGGCGCGACCGGCTCCGGGCGCGGGCCGTGACCACCACCGTCGTCGCCACCGTCGTCGCCGCTCCCGTACTCGCCCTGTGGGCGGCGTACCGGGGCGCCCCCGTCACCGGTGAACCCGTCGGCGCCGACGGCACCCGCGTCTCCGCCAGCGAATCGCAGATCCCGCCCCCGTACGCGGCCGAGGGGCGCCCCCTGACCGCCTACGAGAACACCGGCAACACGGCGCACACCACCGGCGAGCCCGGCTTCGCCCCCGGCGCCGCCGGCCCCGACGTCTCCGTCGAGGTGATCAGCACCGGCCCGCCCGCCACCCCCGGAGCGGACGCCCCCGGCGCCCCCGGCCGGCTCACGGTCGCCGCCACCACCCGCGGCTCCACCACCCTGCTCACCCTCACGGCCTCCGGCGGCGGCCCCGTCGACTGGCGGCTCTGGTCGGACGCGCCCTGGCTGCGCGCGAGCCGCACGGCGGGCACCCTCGCCCCCGGAGAATCGGTCATCCTGCGGATCACCGTGGACGCCGGGGCCCAGCCCGTCGGCGCCTGGAGCGCCCGCGTCGGGGTGGACCCGGCCGGCGCGATGATCGTCGTCCAGGGCCGCGGCCGCCCGGCCCCCACCCCGGACCCGCCGCAGCCCACGCCGACGCCGACCCCGGACCCGCCGCAGCCCACCCCCACGCCGACACCGACCCCCACCCCGACGCCCACGCCGACCCCGACGCCCACACCGACGGACCCCCCGGCCCCGGAGCCGTCCTCAGGAGGAACGGTTTCCCCCGGACCGGCCCCCTCCGGGCCCTGACGCCGTCAGGAGCGGTCCACCGGGGGCACCGGATCCGCGGGATGCGGTGCCATCGGCAGCAGCGAGGCCAGCCGCGCCTCGCACAGCCTCACCAGCTCCGCGTACCCCTCCGCACCCATCAGCTCCGTCAGCTCCGCCCGGTACGACACGTACACCGGGTCGCCGGCCCCGTGCGCGGAGGTCGCCGACGTGCACCACCAGTGCAGGTCGTGACCGCCCGGGCCCCAGCCGCGCCGGTCGTACTCGCCGATCGACACCTGCAGGATCCGGGTGTCGTCGGGGCGGTCGATCCAGTCGTACGTACGGCGGATCGGCAGCTGCCAGCACACGTCCGGCTTGGTCTCCAGCGGCTCCTGGCCCCCCTTGAGGGCCAGGATGTGCAGCGAGCACCCCGCCCCGGCCGGGAAACCGGGCCGGTTCAGGAAGATGCAGGCCCCGTCCCAGCGGCGGGTCTGCTTCTCCCCGTCGTCGTCGAGCTGCGTCCAGCCGGACTCGCTCCCGACGTCGTGGAACTGCCACAGCTCGGGGGTGAGCCGCGCCACGTGCTCGGCGACCCGCTTCTCGTCGTCCTCGTCGGAGAAGTGCGCCCCGAGGGTGCAGCAGCCGTCATCGGCCCGCCCGGCCTGGATCCCCTGGCAGCCACTGCCGAAGATGCAGGTCCAGCGGGAGGTCAGCCAGGTCAGGTCGCAGCGGAAGACCTGCTCGTCATCGGCGGGGTCGGGGAATTCCACCCAGGCCCGGGGGAAGTCGAGCCCCTTCTCGTCCGGCTCCTCGCCCTTGTCCTTCTTCGACCGGGTCTTGTTGGCCTTCTTCGTATTTGGCACAAAGCCCAGCCTAAGGGCCCCTTGCTCCGCTCCTCCGCGTTCGGCCCAGTAGCGTTTCCCGCATGAGACTCGGTGTCCTGGATGTGGGTTCGAACACGGTCCATCTGCTGGTGGTCGACGCGCACCCCGGCGCGCGCCCGCTGCCCGCGCACTCGCACAAGGTGCAACTGCGCCTGGCGCAGCTCCTGGACGAGCGCGGGGCCGTCAGCGCGGACGGCATAGAGCGCCTCGTCTCGGTGATCGGCGAGGCCGTGCAGGCCGCCGAGGACAAGGGCTGCGAGGACCTGCTGCCCTTCGCGACCAGCGCGGTGCGCGAGGCCCCCAACGCCGACGAGGTCCTCGCCCGGGTGAAGGCCGAGACCGGGCTGGAGCTCCCGGTGCTCAGCGGCGACGACGAGGCCCGGCTGACCTTCCTCGCGGTCCGGCGGTGGTTCGGCTGGTCGGCCGGCAAGCTGCTGGTCCTGGACATCGGCGGCGGCTCGCTGGAGATCGCGTACGGCATCGACGAGGAGCCGGACGCGGCCGTCTCCCTCCCGCTCGGCGCCGGCCGCCTCACCTCCGCCTGGCTCCCCGGCGACCCGCCGGACCCGGCGGACGTGAAGGCCCTGCGCCGGCACGTGCGGGCCAGCATCGCCCGCACGGTCGGCGAGTTCAGCCGCTTCGGCGCCCCGGACCACGTCGTCGCCACCTCGAAGACCTTCAAGCAGCTCGCCCGCATCGCGGGCGCGGCCCGGGAGGCGGACGGCCTGTACGTGCAGCGGGACCTGACCCGCAAGGCCCTGGGCGAGTGGGTCCCGCGACTGGCCGAGATGACCACCGCCGAACGCTCCGCCCTCCCCGGCGTCTCGGACGGCCGCGCCGCCCAGCTCCTGGCCGGGGCCCTGGTGGCGGAGGCCGCGATGGACCTCTTCGGCGTGGACGAGCTGGAGATCTGCCCGTGGGCCCTGCGCGAGGGAGTGATCCTGCGGAGGCTGGACCACCTGCCCCCCGGGGCGTGATCCTGCGGAGGCTGGACCACCCGCCGGGGCCCCGGCGATCATCGCCGGATGATCACGATCCTGACGCCCCGCGTCATCGAGGCGCTCGGCCGGTTCAACGACGCCCACCCCTGGGACCACAACGCCCACTACCACCCGTGGATCCTGCGGCAGCTGCCCCGCCGCCGCGCCCGCGCCCTGGACGTCGGCTCCGGCAGCGGCGACCTGGCCAGGGCGCTGACCGCGCGCGCCGCCGCCGTGCACGGGGTCGACGCCGATCCGCGGATCGTCGCGCGGGCCCGGGAGCTCACCCCCGCCGGGGCACCGGTGACCTTCGCCGTCGGGGAGGCCCTGGAGGAGGAGGGGACGTACGACGTCGTCACCTGCGTGGCCGTCCTCCACCACCTGCCGTTCACCGAGGCCCTCGGCCACTTCCGCGAGCGGCTCGCGCCGGGCGGGACCCTGGTCGTCGTCGGCGTGTACCGGGCGCGGACCCGCGGCGACCACCTCCTCGGCGCCGTCGCGGTCCCGCTGAACGCCGCCCTGGGATGGACCAAGAACAAGGGGCGTACGGCACCCCGCCCGGCCTCGATGACCGCCCCGACCAGGCCCGCGTCCATGACCTTCGCCGAGATCGCCCACGAGGCCGCCCGGCTGCTGCCGGGCGTCCGGCTGCGCCGTCGGCTGTTCTGGCGCTACACGCTGGTCTGGCGACGGCATTGAGACGGCTTCCGGGGCCGGGCCGCCCCGGCGGGGCAGGGGCCCCGTAATCTGTCCCCGTGGCAGAACCAGTCCGTATCCCGACCACCACCACCCCGAAAGTCGCGCTCTCCACCGCCTCCGTCTACCCGGAGTCCACGGCGACCGCCTTCGAGATCGCCGCCCGCCTCGGCTACGACGGCGTCGAGGTCATGGTCTGGACGGACCCGGTCAGCCAGGACGTCGACGCCCTGCGCCGGCTGTCGGACCATCACGGGGTGCCGATCCTGGCCGTCCACGCCCCCTGCCTGCTCATCACCCAGCGCGTGTGGTCCACCGACCCCTGGATCAAGCTCCAGCGCGCCCGCGCGGCGGCCGAGAAGCTGGGCGCGAGCACGGTCGTCGTGCACCCGCCGTTCCGTTGGCAGCGGCAGTACTCCCGCGACTTCGTCACCGGGATCTGGCGGATGGCCGACGAGACCGACGTCCGCTTCGCCGTGGAGAACATGTACCCCTGGCGCTACCGCGACCGCGAGATGCTCGCCTACGCGCCCGAGTGGGACGTCACCAAGGACGACTACCGGCACTTCACCGTCGACCTCTCGCACACCGCGACCGCCCGTACGGACGCCACCGCCATGATCGACCGGATGGGCGACCGGCTCGCCCACATCCACCTCGCCGACGGCAACGGATCGGCCAAGGACGAGCACCTGGTCCCCGGCCGGGGCACCCAGCCCTGCGCGGAGCTGCTCACCGGCCTGGCCCGGACCTCCTTCGACGGGCACGTCGTCATCGAGGTGAACACCCGCCGCGCCATGTCGTCCGCCGAGCGCGAGGCCGACCTCGCCGAGGCGCTGGCCTTCACCCGCCTGCACCTCTCGAAGCCGGTGCGCCGCTCATGACGGAGCCGTCCGACCAGGCCGGCCCGTCCGGGCCCGCCGCCGAACCGGTCGAGCCGGTCGAGCCCGTCAAGCGCCGCCGCGGCCCCGGCCGGCCCCGCCAGGACGAGACCGACGACGGCCCCGGCACCCAGGAGCGGATCCGCCTCGCCGCCCGCGAGGTGTTCGCCGAACGCGGCTACGACAAGACCTCCGTCCGCGGCATCGCCAAGGTGGCCGGCGTGGACCCGGCCCTGGTGCACCACTACTTCGGGAGCAAGGACGACCTCTTCGCCGCCGCCATCGAGGTGAGCATGGAGCCCGCCCTGGTGGTCCCGGCGATCATCGGCGACGGCCCCGAAGGCATCGGCGAACGGCTGGCCCGCTACTTCCTCGGCATCTGGGAGAACCCGGTCTCCCGCGCCCCCCTGCTCGCCGTGATCCGCTCCGCCCTCACCCACGAGGCCGCGGCCAAGGTGCTGCGCGGCCTGATCCTGCGCCGGGTCCTGGAACGGGTCGCCGCCGACCTCGACGTACCGGACCCGACGCTGCGGGCCGAGCTGGCCGCCTCCCACATGATCGGCATCGCGCTGCTGCGCTACGTGGTCCGCGTGGAGCCGCTCGCGTCCGCCGACCCGGAGCGGATCGTCGCCCTCGTGGCACCCACGCTCCAGCGCTACCTGACCGAGGAATGAGCCCGTCGTCCCGGCATCCGGACGAGCTGTCCGGATCGCGGGCGGTGGGCGTAGCTTTGTAACCGAGCCATATCCGCAGTCGCGGCTGACCGTACAGCCGCACTCATGGGGAGTGAAACCGCATGCCCGAGCTGAGGTCCCGCACCGTCACCCACGGCCGCAACATGGCAGGCGCTCGTGCGCTGATGCGCGCGTCGGGCGTAGCGAGCGAGGACATCGGCAAGCCGATCATCGCGGTCGCCAACTCCTTCACCGAGTTCGTCCCCGGCCACACCCACCTGGCCCCCGTCGGCCGCATCGTCTCGGACGCGATCCGCGCCGCCGGCGCGATCCCGCGCGAGTTCAACACCATCGCGGTCGACGACGGCATCGCCATGGGCCACGCCGGCATGCTCTACTCCCTGCCCTCCCGCGACCTGATCGCGGACTCGGTCGAGTACATGGTCGAGGCGCACTGCGCCGACGCGCTGATCTGCATCTCCAACTGCGACAAGATCACCCCCGGCATGCTGATGGCCGCCATGCGCCTCAACATCCCGGTCGTCTTCGTCTCCGGCGGCCCGATGGAGGCCGGCCAGGCCACCCTCGTCGACGGCACCGTCCGCAAGCTCGACCTGATCGACGCCATGGTCGACGCCTCCAACGAGAACGTCTCCGACGAGGACGTCCTGCGCATCGAGGAGAACGCCTGCCCGACCTGCGGCTCGTGTTCGGGCATGTTCACCGCCAACTCGATGAACTGCCTCGCCGAGGCCATCGGCCTCGCCCTCCCCGGCAACGGCTCGGTCCTCGCCACGCACACCGCCCGCCGCGCCCTGTACGAGGACGCCGGCCGCACGGTCGTGGAGATCACCAAGCGGTACTACGAGGGCGGCGACGAGTCCGTCCTCCCGCGCAACATCGCCACCCGCGAGGCCTTCGAGAACGCCATGGCCCTCGACATCGCCATGGGCGGCTCCACGAACACGATCCTCCACCTCCTCGCCGCCGCCCAGGAGGCCGGCCTGGACTACGACCTCACCGACATCGACGCCGTCTCCCGCCGCGTCCCGTGCCTGGCCAAGGTCGCCCCGAACGTGGCGCCCGGCGGCACGTACTACATGGAGGACATCCACCGCGCCGGCGGCATCCCCGCCATCCTCGGCGAACTGCACCGCGGCGGGCTCCTCAACAAGGACGTCACCACCGTCCACTCGGAGAACCTGGAGGACTGGCTCGCGCAGTGGGACGCCCGCTCCGGCACCGCCTCCGACGTGGCGATGGAGCTGTGGCACGCGGCCCCCGGCTGCAAGCGCTCCGCGACCGCCTTCTCCCAGTCCGAGCGCTGGGAGACCCTCGACCTCGACGCCGAGGGCGGATGCATCCGCTCCGTGCAGCACGCGTACTCCAAGGACGGCGGCCTCGCCGTCCTGCGCGGCAACATCGCGGCCGACGGCTGCGTGGTCAAGACCGCCGGCGTCGACGAGTCGATCTGGACCTTCGAGGGCCCGGCCGTGGTCTGCGAATCGCAGGACGAGGCCGTCGAGAAGATCCTCTCCAAGCAGATCGCGCCGGGCGACGTCGTCGTCATCCGCTACGAGGGCCCGCGCGGCGGCCCCGGCATGCAGGAGATGCTCTACCCGACCTCCTTCCTCAAGGGCCGCGGCCTCGGCAAGGTCTGCGCCCTGGTGACGGACGGCCGCTTCTCCGGCGGCACCTCGGGCCTGTCCATCGGCCACGCCTCCCCGGAGGCGGCCTCGGGCGGCAACATCGCCGTCGTCGAGGACGGTGACCGGATCCGCATCGACATCCCGAACCGCTCCATCGAGCTCCTGGTCTCCGACGAGGTGCTGGCGGCCCGGCACGAGGCCCTCGGCGGCGTCTACGCCCCGAAGGACCGCGAGCGCAATGTCTCCGCGGCCCTGCGCGCCTACGCGGCGATGGCCACCAGCGCCGACAAGGGCGCGGTCCGCGACGTCACCCGCCTGGGCTGACCCACCGGCATCCGGAACCCCGCCGGGCGGCTCACCACCCGGCGGGGTTCCGCGCGTCTCCTCCTTCACGCGTCGCTCGCGCCGTTCGGCGCCGGGGCGCCTTCCGGGCTTCGCGCCGCTGCGCCGGGCTCCGCCCGTCGGCCGCAGCGGCTCACCACCCGGCGGGGTTCCGCGCGTCTCCTCCTTCACGCGTCGCTCGCGCCGTTCGGCGCCGGGGCGCCTTCCGGGCTTCGCGCCGCTGC
>NZ_JBVIKC010000048.1:0-2701 GCF_055581065.1 Streptomyces sp. NPDC031479 | reverse complement strand
GCGCCGGGCTCCGCCCGTCGGCCGCAGCGGCTCACCACCCGGCGGGGTTCCGCGCGTCCACGGCGAAGACGGTGCCGTCGGGGGCGGAGGCGTAGACCCGGCCGCCGGAGAACACGGGAGCGGGGACGGCGGCGCTCACCGTGCCCTGGCCGGTGGCCATGCGGGCCCTGGTCTGTCCCAGGAGCCGCCCCGTCGCCGCGTCGACGGCCAGCAGGCGGCCGTCCGACACGGTCAGGTACACCCGTCCGTCGAGGAACGCGGGACCGGACGCGCTCGCCGCGCCGGTCTCCAGCCGCCACAGCTCCTTGTTCGTGTCGACCGCCACGACCGCACCCTGCGTACCGAAGGCGTACACCGTTCCGTTCGGCTCCACCGTCGCCTGCGCGTCGTACAGCGGGGCCGACAGCTGGACCCGGTGGACCGAGCGCGTCGCCAGGTCGATCCGGACGATGCCGCCCGCGTGGGTCGTCGGATCGTTGTCCAGCAGGCAGACCGAACCGCGTGCCGTGCCGAACGGCTGCAGCCGGCCCACCGCCCGTACCTGCCAGCGCACCTCGCCGCTCGCCGCGTCGACCTCGGAGACCTGGGTGGACTTGCCGGCCGGATCGGCGGTCGACACGTAGAACACGGGCTCGCCCTTCTGGCCCCGGGCACCCCACCACCCGGATCCCGGCTCGCCCCGCCTGTTCCAGCGCTGGGCACCCGACGCGGCGTCGAAGGCGGTGACGCTCCCGTTCGGCGTCACCAGCAGGACGTGCGGACCGGCGGCCACCACGCGCCCGCCGGGAGGCAGCTTCTGCCGCCAGCGCTCCGCACCCGTACCCGCGTCCAGGGCCTGGAGGACCTCGCCGCCGGGAGCCGCCGCCAGCACCGTCCCGCCCGAGAACAGCGGGGTCATCGTGGTGGCACCCGGCTGGTCCGGGGCGTTCGTGCGGACGGCCCACGCCGTCGAACCGTCCGCGGCGTCGAGCCGGGCCGCGGCCAGCCCGCGGCCCGAGCAGTACACCCCGGTGGCCTCGGCCGAGCAGGACGCGGTGTGCCCGCCCAACGGGACCGACCACGGGGACACGGGGTGCCCCGCGGCGGCGGACGCCCCGGAATCCCGCGGTGCGCCCCGCTCGGGCGTCCGCGCGCCGGACCACAGGTACCCGCCGACGGCCACGGCGGCGAGCAGCAGCCCGAGGGCCCCCGCCGTGACCGCCCTCCGGCGTCCGGCGCGCCCGCGCGGCGCGTCCGCGGGGCCGACGGGAGCCACCGGGCCGACGGGGTCCACGGCCGGCCGGTCCCGGCGGTGCGTGATCTCCTCCTCGACCACGGGCCGGCGGGGGTGCGGTATGAAGGCCTGGGTGTCCTCGCCCGTCCGGCTCGTCACGGTCCGGATCTCGGCGATCAGCGCGTCGGCGGTCGGCCGGTCCGCCGGATCCTTCGCCAGGCACCGGGCCACGATCGGCACGAGCCGGGCCGGGAGCCCCGTCAGGTCCGGCTCGCTGTGCACCACCTGGTACGCCACGAGGTAGTGGCTGTCGGAGTCGAACGGCCCCCGCCCCGTCGCGGCGTGCACGAGCACCGCCCCCAGCGCGAACACGTCCGCCGCGGTCCCGACCTCGCGGGGCCGCTGGAACTGTTCCGGCGCCATGAACGGCGGCGTCCCGATCAGCTTGCCGGTCTCGGTGTGCAGGTCGCTGTCGGCCGGGCGCGAGATGCCGAAGTCGATGACCCGCACCCCGTCCGGGGCCATCAGCACGTTGCTGGGCTTCAGGTCCCGGTGCACGACCCCGGCCCGGTGGATGTCCCGCAGTGCCTCCGCCAGCCCGGCGGCGAGCCGGGCCAGCTCCGGCGGGTCCAGCACGCGTTCCCGTACCCGCTCGGAAAGCGTCGGGGCGTCGATGAACAGGGTGGCCATCCAGGGCCGTTCGGCATCCGGATCGGCGTCCACGACGGGCGCGGTGAACGCCCCGCTCACCCGCCGGGCGGCGGCGACCTCCTGCCGGAACCGCGCCCGGAACTCCGGATCCACCGCGTGCTGGGCATGCACGACCTTGACGGCGAGTTTCAGCCCGGAGCTGGAGGCGGCCAGGTGGACGACGCCCATGCCACCGGAGCCGAGCACGGATTCGAGCCGGTACTGCCCGGCGTACTCCGGAAACCCCGCGTAGTCCGCGCGCAGCGAATGCACCGCTCACCACCCCCGTCGGAGCCTAGTCGATGGCACGTGCGAGCATCCAAGGGCTTGCTACCCTGCGCGCGTTGCGCAGCGCAACACCCATGGGGGGAGACGTCTTATGTCAGTCGAGAACGAATCGAGCCAAGCCCAGGGCCTCGCGGCCACCGCCGGCCTGCCGATGTTCCAGGTCGCGCCGGGGTACCGGGTCAACGTCCGCAGCGGTCCCGGCACCGGCTACGCGATCATCGACACCCTGCCGCTCGGCGCGAGCGTCTCGATCCGCTGCCAGTGCCCGGGGACCACGGTCTCGGGCCCGTACGGCACGACGGACATCTGGGACTGCATCGGCAACGGGAAGTTCATCTCGGACGCCTACGTGAAGACCGGCACCGACGGCTACGTCGCCGGCCGCTGCGACTGAGCGCCGCGGAACCGGGAACGGACGTGGGGGGGGGGGGGGGGGCGGGGGGGGGGGGGGGGGAGGGAGGGGGGGGGGGGGGGGGGGGGGGGGGGGGGGGGGGGGGGGGGGGGGGGGGG
>NZ_JBVIKC010000047.1:0-65252 GCF_055581065.1 Streptomyces sp. NPDC031479 | reverse complement strand
CCCCCCCCCCCCCCCCCCCCCCCCCCCCCCCCCCCCCCCCCCCCCCCCCCCCCCCCCCCCCCCCCCCCCCCCCCCCCCCCCCCCCCCCCCACGCCTGTGGATCAGCCGGTCAGAGGGCGAGCGCCTGGGCGCGTCGCTTCACCTCCGTGCCGCGATTCTCGCTCAGCGCCTGAGCGGGGGTGCCCGGCAGGGTGGGGTCAGCGGTGAACATCCACTCCAGGATCTCCTCGTCGGAGAAGCCGTCGTCGCGCAGCACGGTCAGCAGGCCGACCAGGCCCTTGACGATCTTGTCGCCGTCGATGAAGGGGGCGGGCACCTGGAGGGAACGGTTCTCGCCGCGGCGCACGGCGAGCAGCTGACCTTCCTTGACCAGCTGGCGGACCCGGGTCACTTCGATGTCGAGCATCTCCGCGATGTCGGGGAGGTACAGCCAGGCGGGGACAAGGGCATCGATCTTTGCGTCAATCTCGGTCACGGGGACAAGCCTGCCATCTCGGGCCGACGGCCGGTACCCGAGCCACCCCGTCCGGGGACGGGGCGGGCCGGGCACGGGTTCCGTGCGGGCCCCGCGAGGAACCCCCGCGGCCCCCGCACGGGGTCCGGCGCGGCGGGCCGGGATCGGGCGGAGCGGCGGTGGAGGGACGGCGGAGGCGTTCGGGAACGCGCGCCGGGGAGGCCGTCCGGGCCCGCGAGGGGCCCCGTCAGGCGGTGGCGGACTTCAGCGGGACGTCCGGGTCGGCGACCCTGTCCGGGTCGACGGGGACGGCCGATTCGATCAGCCTGCGCCCCTGCGCGAGGTCGCGGGGGCGGCCCACGGCCAGGACGGCGACCAGCGCACCCTCCCGCAGCCAGCACACCGACCAGCCCGCGTCGTCGGGGCCGCCCCGCCAGAGCATGGTGTCGGCGCCGCCGTGGTGGCCCGCGTACTGCACGAAGCGGCCGAACTGCTCGGACCAGAAGTACGGGACGGGGTCGTAGGCCTGGACGGGCTCCCCCGCGACGATGTTCGCCGCGACCGCCCGGGGGCCCTGCAGGGCGTTGTCCCAGTGGTGGACCAGCAGCCGGGCCCCGTAGCGGGCGGAGGGGAAGGAGGAGCAGTCGCCGACCGCGTACACCCCGGGCACCGAGGTGCGCAGGTACGCGTCGGCGGTGACCGAGCCGTCGGGGCCGCGCTCGATCCCGGTGCCGTCCAGCCAGCCCGTCGCGGGCCGGGCGCCGATGCCGACGACCACCGCCCCCGCCGCGAGCTCCCGGCCGTCGGCGAGCCGGACCAGCCCCTCCTCGATGCCGGCCACGGAGGCGCCGGTGATCAGGGTGGCTCCGGCCTCGGCGTACCACCGGGCCATCGGGGCGGCCACCTCGGCGGGCAGGGCCCCGGCCAGCACCCGGTCCGCGGCCTCGACCACCGTGACGGCGCAGCCGGCCCCGCGGGCCGCGGTGGCGAACTCGGCGCCGATCCAGCCGGCCCCGACGACCACGAGGTCGGGGGCCGCCGCCAGGACGGGGCGCAGCCGGGCGGCGTCGTCGAGGGTGCGCAGCAGGTGCACGCCCGGGACGCCGCCGGAGCCGGGCAGGGTCAGCGGTTCGGCTCCGGTGGCCAGGACCAGGACCTCGTAGGGGACGGGTCCGGCCGGGGTGTCGAGCTCGTGCGCGGCGGGCCGTACGCCGGTGACCTCGGTGCCCAGGCGCAGGTCGATGCGGAGTTCCTCGAAGTCCACGTCGAAGGCCACGTCGAAGGCGGAGTCCTCGGCCTTGCCGAGCAGCACCGCCTTGGACAGCGGGGGCCGGTCGTAGGGCTGGTGGGGCTCGGCGCCCAGGAGGGTCACGGGGCCGGTGAAGCCCTGTTCGCGCAGGGCCACGGCGGTCTGCACGCCGGCCATTCCGGCGCCGACGATCACGACACCGGGCTTCGTCTGTTGCGTCTGCTCGCTCACCCGCCCCACCCTAGTGAACTGACGGTCCGTCAGGAACAGCGGGCGTGGAAGTACCGGGGAGGCGCCGGGGAGGCAGCCTTACCCGGCACCCCCGCCGGGGTTAGTCTGGCCACCGTACCTATCGCGGGAGTCCGGGCGCACCGGGCTGAGAGGGAGGCTGGCCGGCCTCCGACCGTACGAACCTGATCCGGGTCATGCCGGCGAAGGGAGGGGCTGGACGCCCATGCACTCATCTCGGAAGGGATCCGCGGGAACCGCGGGATCCACCGGATCCGACGTCCTCGTCATCGGGGGCGGGATCATCGGCCTGGTCACCGCCTGGCGGGCGGCCCGGCGCGGACTGCGCACCGTACTGGCCGACCCCGACCCCGGCGGGGGCGCCGCCCGGGTCGCGGCGGGCATGCTCGCCGCCGTCACCGAGCTGCACTACGGAGAAGAGACCCTGCTCGGGCTCAACGTGGCCTCCGCCGCCCGCTATCCGCAGTTCGCGGCGGAGCTGGCCGAAGCCAGCGGCGGCCTGGACATCGGCTACCGGGCCTGCGGCACCCTCGCCGTCGCCCTCGATGCCGACGACCGCCTCCACCTGCGGGAACTGCACGCCCTGCAGCGTCGCTGCGGCCTGGAGTCACAGTGGCTCACCGGCCGCGAGTGCCGCCGCCTGGAGCCCATGCTGGCCCCGGGGGTACGCGGGGGGCTGCGCGTCGACGGGGACCACCAGGTGGATCCGCGGCGGCTCGCGGCCGCGCTGCTGGCCGCCTGCGAGCGCGCCGGGGTCGGCGTCCACCGGACGGCCGCCACCCGGCTGCTGACCGGGGCCGACCGCGCGCTGGGCGCCGTACTGGAGGACGGTACGGAGCTCCGCGCCGACCAGGTCGTGCTCGCCGCGGGCTCCCTGAGCGGGCGGCTGGAGGGGGTGCCGCCGGAGGTGGCGGTGCCGGTGCGGCCGGTGAAGGGCCAGGTGCTGCGACTGTCGGTGCCGCCGGCGTACGCGCCGTTCCTGTCCCGGACCGTACGGGCCGTCGTGCGCGGCAGCCACGTCTACCTGGTGCCCCGCGAGAACGGCGAGCTGGTCGTCGGAGCCACCAGCGAGGAACTCGGCTGGGACACCACCGTCACCGCGGGCGGGGTCTACGAGCTGCTGCGCGACGCCCACGAGCTGGTCCCCGGGATCACCGAGCTCCCCCTGGTCGAGACCCGGGCCGGACTGCGCCCCGGCTCCCCCGACAACGCGCCGCTGCTGGGCCCGACCGACCTGCCCGGGCTGCACCTGGCCACCGGCCACTACCGCAACGGGGTGCTGCTGACCCCGCTCACCGGCGACGTGATGGCGGAGCTGCTGGCCACCGGCACCGTGCCGGAGGTCGCCCGCCCCTTCAGCCCCCGCCGCTTCTCCACCACGCGTCAGGAGTCCTACGCATGACCATCTCCGTCAACGGCGAGCCGCGCGAGATCGCGGCCGGCACCACCCTCGACGCGGTGGTGGCCACGCTGACCCGGGCGCCCAAGGGCGTCGCCGCGGCCCTCAACGAGACCGTCGTCCCGCGCGGCCAGTGGCCGCACACCCCGGTGGGCGACGGCGACCGGGTCGAGGTCCTCACCGCCGTGCAGGGGGGCTGAGGACCATGGCCGACGACCTCTTCACCCTCGGCGGACGGACCTTCTCCTCCCGCCTGATCATGGGCACGGGCGGGGCCCCGAGCCTGGACGTCCTCGAACGGTCCCTGATCGCCTCCGGCACCGAACTGACCACGGTGGCCATGCGCCGCCTGGACCCGACGGTGCAGGGCTCGGTCCTGTCCGTCCTCGGCCGGCTCGGCATCGCGGTCCTGCCGAACACGGCGGGCTGCTTCACCGCGGGCGAGGCCGTGCTCACCGCCCGGCTGGCGCGGGAGGCCCTCGGCACCGACTGGATCAAGCTGGAGGTCGTCGCCGACGAGCGCACCCTCCTGCCCGACGGCGTCGAGCTGCTGGACGCCGCCGAGATCCTGGTCGACGAGGGCTTCACCGTCCTGCCGTACACCAACGACGACCCGGTCCTCGCACGGAAGCTGGAGGACGTGGGCTGCGCGGCGATCATGCCGCTGGGCTCCCCCATCGGTTCGGGACTCGGCATCCGCAACCCGCACAACTTCGAGCTGATCACGGAGCGGGCCGGGGTGCCGGTGATCCTGGACGCCGGGGCCGGCACGGCCTCCGACGCCGCCCTGGCGATGGAGCTCGGCTGCGCGGCGGTGATGCTGGCCTCGGCGGTCACCCGGGCGCAGGCGCCCGTCCTGATGGCGGCCGCCATGCGGGACGCCGTCACGGCGGGCCGCCTCGCCTTCCGCGCCGGGCGCATCCCCCGGCGCCGCTTCGCCGAGGCGTCCTCGCCCGCGGAGGGGCGCGCCGCCCTCGACCCGGAGCGGCCGGCCTTCTGACCCTCGCGGCGCCGCCCGCCCGGCTCGGCCTCGGCGGGCGGCGCCGTACAAACGCCGGCGGGGCTGGATTTTGCTCCGATCACCGTTCGGGTGCGGGCCCCACCCACACCCCGCCCGGCCAGGGCAGAGGCCGCCCCGCCCCACCCCCCGAAAAATGGGGGGCTCGTCACAGCTGCGCTGCAAGGCACGGGGACCCTGGCCGGATGTCCACGCGGCGCTCGTAGAATCGCCGGGTGGATACGACCCTGGAAGACCCCCTCGTCGGGCGCGTGCTCGACGGCCGCTACCGCATCGACGCCCGCATCGCGGCCGGCGGCATGGCCACGGTCTACCGGGCCGTCGACACCCGCCTGGACCGTGTGCTCGCGCTGAAGGTGATGCATCCGGCGCTCGCCGCCGACGCCGCCTTCGTCGACCGCTTCATCCGCGAGGCGAAGTCCGTGGCCCGCCTCGCCCACCCCAACGTGGTCGCCGTCTTCGACCAGGGCACGGACGGCCCGTACACGTACCTCGCCATGGAGTACGTGTCCGGCTGCACCCTGCGCGACGTGCTGCGCGAGCGCGGCGCGCTCCAGCCGCGGGCCGCGCTCGACATCTTCGAGCCGGTCCTGGCCGCCCTCGGCACCGCGCACCGGGCCGGTTTCGTCCACCGGGACATGAAGCCCGAGAACGTCCTGATCGGCGACGACGGCCGCGTCAAGGTCGCCGACTTCGGTCTCGTCCGCTCCGTGGACGCCGCGACGAACACCACCGGCACGATCCTCGGCACCGTCTCCTACCTGGCGCCCGAGCAGATCGAGAACGGCGTCACCGACACCCGGGTGGACGTCTACGCCTGCGGCGTCGTCCTGTACGAGATGCTCACCGGCTCCAAGCCGCACACAGGCGGCACCCCCGCCCAGGTGCTCTACCAGCACCTCCACGAGGACGTCCCGCCCCCGTCGGCCGCCGTCCCCGGGCTGCCCGCCGCCCTCGACGCCCTGGTCGCGGACGCCACCGCCCGCGCCCCCGAGCTGCGTCCCACCGACGCCGCGGCCCTGCTCGGGCTGGCCCGGGAGGCGCGGGAGCGGCTCAGCGACGCCGAACTGGACGCCGTACCCCCGCAGGCCCTGGACGGGGAGCGGGCGGCCACCGAGGACCGCACCAGCGTGATCCCCCGCCCCGTGGAGGCCCCGCAGCCGGTGCACCACACCTCCCGGCTGGAGCGCCCGCAGCCGCCCGCGGCCCACACGCCTCCGGCGCCGCGCCGCCCGCGCCGCGGGACGCTCCTGGTCGTCGCCGGGATCCTGCTGGCCCTCGGGCTGGGCGCCGGCGTCTGGTACATCAACTCCGGCCAGTTCACCAAGGTCCCCAACCTCCTCGGCAAGACGGAGGCGCAGGCCCGCTCCCAGCTGTCGGCCGCCGGGCTCGGGGTGAAGCGGGTCGACCGGAAGTTCAGCGACGCCTTCGACCGCGGGACGGTCATGAACAGCGACCCCGAGGGCGGACAGCGGATCCGCGGCAACGGGGCGGTCGTCCTCACCGTGTCCCGCGGCCCCGAGGTGGTCAGCGTCCCCGACCTGAAGGGCCGGCCGCTGGAGGAGGCCAAGGCGGAGCTGACGAAGGCGGGCCTGGCGCCCGGCATCGTCACCCAGGCCTTCAGCCAGGACGTGGCGCAGGGCTCGGTGATCGAGACCAGCCCGGCGGGCGGCAACAAGCGGGCGCCCGACACCGCGATCGCGCTGGTGGTCAGCAAGGGCCGCCCGGTGCAGGTCCCGCCCGTCACCGGCAAGCCCCTCGACCAGGCGCGGGCCGCCCTGGAGGCCGTCGGGCTGACGGTCCAGACGGCGCCCGACCAGGTCAACTCCGCGTCCCCCGCCGGCACGGTCGCGGGCCAGTCGGTCGCCGCGGGTGCCTCGGCGGCGGCCGGTGACACCATCACGCTGACCGTGTCCAAGGGCCCCCGGCAGGTCCTGGTGCCGGACGTGACCAACCAGGACGTGGACCCGGCCCGCAAGACCCTGGAGGCCCTGGGCTTCAAGGTGAAGGTGGACCGGCCGTTCCTCTCCTTCAGCAACACCGTGGACACCCAGTCGGTGCCCGGCGGCCAGGGCGCCCCCGAGGGCAGCACCATCACCCTCAAGACCAAGGGACTGTGACGGACCGTGACGCGCAATCCCGTGGGCGGGCACGTCCCCGTCGCCGGCGGCCTCGCCTCGGTCGGCCTCCCGTACGCCCGTGAGATGGGCGCCGAGGCCCTCCAGGTCTTCGTCGCCAATCCGCGCGGCTGGGCCACGCCGACCGGCAACCCGGCGCAGGACGAGCTGTTCCGTGCGCAGTGCGCCGAGGAGTCCCTCCCGGTGTACGTCCACGCCCCGTACCTGATCAACTTCGGCTCGCACAACGGGGCCACGGTGGAGAAGTCGGTGGAATCGCTGCGCCACTCGCTGCGCCGGGGCCGGGAGATCGGCGCGCTCGGCGTGGTCGTGCACACCGGCTCGGCGACCGGGGACCGCCCGCGCGAGGCGGCGTACGCGCAGGTCAGGGAGTACATGCTGCCGCTGCTGGACGAGCTGACGCACGAGGACGACCCGTTCCTGCTGCTGGAGTCGACCGCCGGTCAGGGTTCCTCGCTCTGCTCCCGGACCTGGGACTTCGGGCCCTACTTCGAGGCGCTCGACCACCACCCCAAGCTCGGCATCTGCCTGGACACCTGCCACATCTTCGCGGCGGGCCACGACCTGGCCGAGCCGGGCGGCACCAAGCAGACGCTGGACCTGCTGGTGGACACGGTGGGGCCGGGCCGCCTGAAGCTGATCCACGCCAACGACTCCAAGGAGGGCGTCGGCGCGCACAAGGACCGGCACGCCAACATCGGCCAGGGCCACATCGGCCGGGAGGCCTTCGCGGAGCTGTGCTCGCACCCCGAGACGGAGGGTGTGCCACTGATCATCGAGACGCCCGGCGGCAAGGAGGGGCACGCCGCCGACGTGGCCCTGCTGAAGGAGCTGCGCGGCGCCCACTGAGCCGAAGATCCCTTGAGGGAATACCCCAGGGGGGTATACGGTTCCGTCCAACGGCAGAACCGTATACCGGCCGTTTCCACCAGGGGGTCGTCATGGACCAGGCACACGCCCACCACGAAGACGAACACGGGCACCACGGGCACGGCAACCCGGAGCACAGCCACCACGGCCACGGGACCGTCGGCTGGGCCATGGCCGCCCGCGCCACCCTGCACTGCCTCACCGGATGCGCCATCGGCGAGGTGCTCGGCATGATCATCGGAACCGCCCTGGGCTGGGGGAACGTTCCGACGATGGTCCTCGCGATCGCCCTCGCGTTCTTCTTCGGCTACGCGCTCACCCTGCGCGGCGTCCTCGCCGCCGGAGTGGACTTCCGTTCGGCCGTCCGGGTGGCGCTGGCCGCGGACACCCTTTCGATCGCCGTCATGGAGCTGATCGACAACGGGGTCATCACCCTGTGGCCCGGAGCCATGGACGCGCAGCTCTCGGACGCCCTGTTCTGGGCCGCGCTCGCCCTCTCCCTCGCGCTGGCCTTCGTCGTGACCACCCCGGTCAACAAGTGGATGATCGGCCGCGGCAAGGGCCACGCGGTCGTCCACCGGTACCACTAGGCCGTCGGGGCCTAGAGCTCGGGTCCGTCGCCCGGTTCCTCCTGGTACGAGTAGCGCTGCTCGCGCCAGGGGTCGCCGATGTTGTGGTAGCCCCGCTCCTCCCAGAAGCCCCGGCGGTCCGCGGTCATGTACTCGATGCCGCGGACCCACTTGGGGCCCTTCCAGGCATAGAGGTGCGGGACCACGAGCCGGAGCGGGAAACCGTGCTCGGCCGTCAGCAGTTCGCCGCCCATGTGGGTGGCGAAGACGGTCCGGTCGGAGGCGAAATCGGCCAGTCTCAGGTTGGAGCTGAAGCCGTACTCGGCCCACACCATCACGTGCGTGACCTGCGGCGCCGGCGGGGCCAGGGCCAGCACGGTGCGCGCCATGACACCGCCCCATTCGGCGCCCGTCATGCTGAACTTGGTGACGCAGTGCAGGTCGGCGACCACCGAGTCGAACGGCAGGGCCGCGAAGTCCTCGTGGTTCCAGCAGTGCTTCTCACCGTCGGCCGTGGCGCCGAAGACGCGGAACTCCCAGCGCTCCGGCTTGAACTTGGGCACGGGACCGTAGTGGGTGACCGGCCAGCCCCTCTGCAACCGCTGCCCCGGGGGGAGCTCGAACTGCTCTGCTCCCGGAGATTCCCGGCTTTCCGGCTGACCCATGTCTCCATGGTGACAGACGCGGCGGGGTGGTCACGACCAGCTACGGCCCTTTCCGGGCAAGTCGCAGCAACTCCCACTAAGGAGGCACTTACTGGACGCTCCCGGGTGGCGGTGCAAAGATGCGCGCACCTGCCCAGTCACCTAGCTGACATTGCTTGGAAGGAGCCTCTGCGATGCAGGGCGACCCCGAGGTCCTTGAGTTTCTCAACGAGCAGCTGACCGGCGAGCTCACGGCCATCAACCAGTACTGGCTGCACTACCGCATCCAGGACAACAAGGGCTGGACGAAGCTCGCCCACTACACGCGCGCCGAATCCATCGACGAGATGAAGCACGCGGACAAGATCACCGAGCGCATCCTGATGCTCGACGGTCTGCCGAACTACCAGCGCCTCTTCCACGTGCGCGTCGGCCAGACGCTCACGGAGATGTTCCAGGCCGACCGGCAGGTCGAGGTCGAGGCCATCGACCGCCTCAAGCGGGGCATCGAGGTCATGCGCGGAAAGGGCGACGTCACGTCCGCCCGGCTCTTCGAGGAGATCCTGGAGGACGAGGAGCACCACATCGACTACCTCGACACCCAGCTGGAGCTCATCGAGAGCATCGGCGAGCCGCTCTACATCGCCCAGCTGATCGAGCAGCCGGAGAGCTAGGCCGCTTCGGCGAGCGCGGGCTCCGGCGCGGGCTCGGCGCCGGCCGCGATCGCGGGAACGAGCCGCGCGTCGGCCGCCAGGACCGCCGCCGCGTCGCCCTTCTCCAGCAGCTCCCGGCGCGGGCAGGCCCCGCGGCCGAGGAGGCCCTGGATGGTGCGCACACAGGAGCCGCAGTCGGTGCCGGCCTTGGTGGCCGAGGCGATCTGGCGGGGGGTGCAGGCCCCGGCAGCCGCGTGTTCCTTGACCTGCTTGTCGGTGATCCCGAAGCAAGAGCAGACGTACACGCGGTTCACCTCCCAGGTGTGGAACGGTTCTGCGAGCCATCCCCATTCGGTGAGGCTTACCTAACCGTACCCAAACCGAAGGTCCCCCAAAAGACCCGGATACGACGATGGGGCGCGGATCACATCGATCCGCGCCCCATCGTCGTAGGAAGCTACTTACTGATCGCGGTACATCTCGGCGACCAGGAACGCCAGGTCCAGGGACTGGCTGCGGTTGAGGCGCGGGTCGCAGGCCGTCTCGTAGCGCTGGTGCAGGTCGTCGACGAAGATCTCGTCGCCGCCGCCCACGCACTCGGTGACGTCGTCACCGGTGAGCTCGACGTGGATGCCGCCCGGGTGGGTGCCCAGGGCCTTGTGGACCTCGAAGAAGCCCTTGACCTCGTCGAGCACGTCGTCGAAGCGGCGCGTCTTGTGCCCGGAGGCCGCCTCGAAGGTGTTGCCGTGCATCGGGTCGGTGACCCAGGCGACGGTCGCACCGGACGCGGTGACCTTCTCGACCAGCTCCGGGAGCTTTTCGCGGACCTTGTCGGCGCCCATGCGGACGACGAAGGTCAGCCGGCCGGGCTCGCGCTCGGGGTCCAGGCGGTCGATGTAGGTGAGCGCCTCGTCCACCGTGGTGGTGGGGCCGAGCTTGATGCCGATCGGGTTGGCGATCTGCGAGCAGAACTCGATGTGCGCGTGGTCCAGCTGGCGGGTGCGCTCACCGATCCAGACCATGTGGCCCGAGGTGTCGTAGAGCTTGCCGGTGCGCGAGTCCGTACGGGTCAGCGCGCCCTCGTAGTCGAGGAGCAGCGCCTCGTGGGAGGCGTAGAACTCCACCGCCTTGAACTCTGCCGGGTCGGTGCCGCAGGCCTTCATGAAGTTCAGCGCGTTGTCGATCTCCCGCGCGAGCTGCTCGTAGCGCTGCCCGGAGGGGGAGGACTTCACGAAGTCCTGGTTCCAGGCGTGCACCTGGCGCAGGTCGGCGTAGCCACCGGTGGTGAAGGCGCGCACCAGGTTCAGCGTGGAGGCGGAGGCGTGGTACATGCGCTTCAGCCGCTCGGGGTCCGGGATCCGGGCCTCTTCGGTGAAGGCGAAGCCGTTGACGGAGTCACCGCGGTAGGTCGGCAGGGTGACGCCGTCGCGGGTCTCGGTGTCCTTGGAGCGCGGCTTGGAGTACTGGCCGGCGATGCGGCCGACCTTGACGACGGGCACGGAGGCCGCGTACGTCAACACGGCGCTCATCTGGAGCAGCGTCTTCAGCTTGGCGCGGATGTGGTCGGCGGACACGGCGTCGAAGGCCTCGGCGCAGTCGCCGCCCTGGAGCAGGAACGCCTCGCCCTTGGCGACGGCTCCCAGACGGGCGCGCAGCTGATCGCACTCACCCGCGAATACGAGGGGAGGATACGACTCGAGGTCCGCGACGACAGCGCGCAGTGCCTCGGCATCGGGGTACGAAGGCTGCTGCGCCGCGGGAAGGTCTCGCCAGGTCGCCTGATGGGCGGGGGCTTGGGTTTCAGCGTTCACGGTCACCCCGTACACATTACGGCGTCACACGTCCCGTCCGGCCCGACGCCCACCTGGTGAGACGGTGTCGCTCGAAGGTACGGGCCGCGGAAACGAACGGAATCCATGGTTCACATGTCGGTATAGAACGGATGCAGCGGGATCCCGTCCGCTTGGGCTAGGGTGCCTCGCATGTACGCACACTCCGACCAGAACTGGTGGTGGCCCGCTCCCGGCGGCCCACCCCTCGTGCGTACCCACTGACACGAGCGACGCGAAGGCCGCCCCGAGGGGCGGCCTTCCGCGTTCGCGCGACCGACCGGGCCGTCCCTCCCGCCGACAAGCCACCGGATCCGCAGCTCCGCGGACCTGCCGGAAGGACGCCCACACCATGCCCCAGCCCCAGGATTCACCGCTCCGGGTCCCCCGCTCCCAGGACGGCCCCTTCGACCCGAGCCGGCTCCTCGACGAGTCCTGCCCGCCGTTCGCGCTGCTCCGCCGGCGCACCCCGGGCCGTGACCACGACACCGTCGAGGTGCTGATCGGGCCGGTGCACGAGGCCGAGCGGCTGGCCGACCTGCCGGTCCGGGACCTGCCCACCCTCGCCCTCGTGCCCTTCCGGCAGATCCGCGAGCGCGGCTTCGACGTGCGCGACGACGGCACCCCGCTGAGCGTGCTGACCGCCGAGGAGGCCTACGAGATCCCCCTCGCGGCGGCGCTGGCGGCCCTGCCCGGCCACGACGTGCGGGTCGAGGACGGCGGCTTCGACGTCACCGACGAGGACTACGCGGCCACCGTCGAGCGCGTGATCCGCGACGAGATCGGGCGCGGCGAGGGCGCGAACTTCGTGATCCGGCGGACCTACGGGGGCCGGATCGACGGTTTCGGCCGGGCCGACGCGCTCGCCCTGTTCCGGCGGCTGCTGGAGGGCGAGCGGGGCGCGTACTGGACGTACGTCGTGCACACCGGGGAGCGGACCCTGGTCGGGGCGAGCCCGGAGGTCCACGTGCGGATGTCCGGACGGACGGTCGTGATGAACCCGATCAGCGGCACCTACCGCCATCCCGCCGGGGGACCGACCGTCGAGTCGCTCCTGTCCTTCCTCGGGGACCGCAAGGAGACCGAGGAGCTGTCGATGGTGGTCGACGAGGAGCTCAAGATGATGTGCACGGTCGGCGACATGGGCGGGGCCGTCGTCGGACCGCGGCTGAAGGAGATGTCCCACCTCGCGCACACCGAGTACGAGCTGCGCGGACGCTCCTCGCTGGACGTCCGGGAGGTGCTGCGGGAGACCATGTTCGCGGCGACCGTGACGGGCTCGCCCGTGCAGAACGCCTGCCGCGTGATCGAGCGCTACGAGAGCGGCGGCCGCGGCTACTACGCGGGCGCGCTGGCCCTCCTCGGCCTGGACCCCTCCGGCGGCCAGACCCTGGACTCCCCCATCCTGATCCGCACCGCCGACATCGCCCCCGACGGGACCCTGCGGGTGCCGGTCGGCGCGACCCTGGTGCGCCACTCCGACCCGCACGGCGAGGTGGCGGAGACCCACGCCAAGGCCGCCGGGGTACTGGCCGCCCTCGGTGTGCGGGAGCCGGCGCCCCGCCCGGCCTCCGAGGGGACCCGGCTGGCCGACGACCCCCGGGTGCAGGCCGCGCTGGCGGCCCGGCGGGCCGATCTCGCGCCGTTCTGGCTCCGGATGCAGGAGCAGCCCGCGACGCTGACCGGCCACGCGCTGGTGGTCGACGGGGAGGACACCTTCACCGCGATGCTGGCCCACGTGCTGCGGGTCACCGGGCTGGAGGTGACCGTACGCCGCTACGACGACCCCGGCCTGCGGGCCGCGGCCCTGGCCTGGGAGGGCCCGGTCGTCCTCGGCCCGGGTCCGGGCAACCCGGCGGAGTCCGGCGACCCGAAGATGCGGATGCTGCGCGCCCTGGCCGGGGAGCTGCTGGCCTCGCACCGGGGCGGGATCCTGGGCGTCTGCCTGGGCCACGAGCTGCTGGCCGCCGAACTCGGGCTGCCGCTGGTCCGCAAGGCGGAGCCCGCGCAGGGGGCGCAGACGCGGATCGGCCTCTTCGGGGCCGAGGAGGTGGTGGGCTTCTACAACACCTACACCGCGCACTGCTCCGACGAGCTGGCCGTGCGCCTGGCCGGCGAGGGGGTCGAGGTCGCCCGGGATCCGGCGACCGGCGAGGTGCACGCCCTGCGGTCGGCCGCGAGCGGGGTCGCGGGCGTGCAGTTCCACCCGGAGTCGGTGCTCACCCTGCGGGGCGCGGACCTGGTCCGGGAACTGCTGGCGGGGGTCATGGCCCCGGTCTAGCCGGGCCGGTCAGGGCGACGGCACCAGCGTGTTCTCGGAGCGGCGGCCGGCCAGGTAGTCGGCGACGTTGCGGACGGTGGTCTCGATGATCTGGCCGACGGCGTCGGCCGTGTAGTAGGCCTGGTGGCTGGTCACCACGACGTGCGGGAAGGTGACCAGCCGGGCCAGGGTGTCGTCCTCGACGGCTTCGAGGGACTTGTCGAGGAAGAACACCCCGGCCTCCGCCTCGTACACGTCGAGGCCGATCCCGGTGAAGCGGCCCGCCCTCAGCTCGTCGACCAGGGCGGCGGTGTCGATCAGGCCTCCCCGGCTGGAGTTCACGAGGATCGCGTCGTCGCGCATGGCCTTCAGGGCGTCCGCATCGATGAGGTGGTGCGTGGACTCCAGCAGGGGCACGTGCAGGCTGATCAGGTCGGACCGGGCGAGGAGCTCCTCCTTGTCCACGTAGGTCATGCCCAGCTCCAGGCAGGCCGGGTTCCGGGCGGCGTCCCAGCCGAGGAGGCTCATGCCGAAGCCGTGGGCGATCCGGGCGAAGGCCTCGCCGATCTTGCCGGTGCCGAGGATCCCCGCCGTGCGGCCGTGGAAGTCGCGGCCCATCAGCCCGTTCAGCCGGAAGTCGAAGTCGCGGGTGCGGATGGCGGCCCGGACGACCTTGCGGTTGACGGCCATCGCCAGGGTCCAGGCGAACTCGGCCACGGAGTACGGGGAGTAGTACGAGACGCGGCCGACGGTCATGCCCAGCCGGCGGGCCACGTCCAGGTCGATGTTGTTGAAGCCGGTCGACCGCTGGGCGATCATCCTCGTCCCGCCGGCGGACAGCGTGTTCAGGACCCTGGCGCCGAGGTCCGCGTTCACACTGGAGGAGACGATCTCGTAGCCGGCGGCGATGGGCGCGGTGTCCTCGCTCAGGAAGACGTCGAGACAGCGGACCTCGTGCTGTCCGGCGAAGGCCCGCTCCAGGAGGGGCTTCTCGTCGGCGGTCACTCCGAAGGCCAGGATCTCCACGCGTGCTCCCGTACGTCGAACCAGTCGGACCATGGGCCGTTCGTCACGATACGACCCGTGGTCCGGCGGCGCCGGAAGGCTCGGCAGCCCTCAGCCGAAGAAGACCCCGACCTCCTCGTACAGCGCGGGGTCGACCGTCTTGAGCTTCGCGGTGGCCTCCGCGATCGGCACGCGGACGATGTCCGTCCCCTTCAGCGCGACCATCTTGCCGAAGTCGCCGTCGCGCACCGCGTCGATCGCGTGCAGCCCGAAGCGGGTGGCCAGCCAGCGGTCGAAGGCGCTCGGGGTACCACCGCGCTGGATGTGCCCGAGGACCGTCGTGCGGGCCTCCTTGCCGGTGCGCGCCTCGATCTCCTTGGCCAGCCATTCGCCGACGCCCGAGAGCCGGACGTGCCCGAAGGAGTCCGTGGTGGCGTCCTTGAGGACCATCTCCCCGTCGGTGGGCATCGCGCCCTCCGCGACCACCACGATCGGGGCGTAGCTCGCCTTGAAGCGGGAGGTCACCCAGGCGCAGACCTGGTCCACGTCGAAGCGCTGCTCGGGGATGAGGATGACGTTGGCACCGCCCGCCAGGCCCGAGTGCAGGGCGATCCAGCCGGCGTGCCGGCCCATCACCTCGACGACGAGGACCCGCATGTGGGACTCGGCGGTGGTGTGCAGCCGGTCGATGGCCTCGGTCGCGATGCCGACGGCCGTGTCGAAGCCGAAGGTGTAGTCGGTGGCCGAGAGGTCGTTGTCGATGGTCTTGGGCACGCCCACGCAGGGGATGCCGTGCTCCGCGTGCAGCCGGGCGGCCACGCCCAGGGTGTCCTCGCCGCCGATCGCGACGAGCGCGTCGACCTCGAACTTGGCGAGGTTCTCCCTGATGGCCCGTACGCCGTTCTCCGTCTTGAACGGGTTGGTGCGCGAGGAGCCGAGGATGGTGCCGCCGCGGGGCAGGATCCCGCGGACGGCGGGGATGCCGAGCGGGACGGTGTCCCCCTCGACCGGTCCCCGCCAGCCGTCCTTGAAGCCGACGAACCCGTATCCGTACTCCTGCGTGCCCTTGCGGACGACCGCCCTGATCACCGCGTTGAGCCCGGGGCAGTCGCCGCCGCCCGTGAGCACTCCGACCTTCATGGAATCTCCCTTCGCCATGACGGTCACGCTAGTGGTGACACAGGTCACAGCAAGGGCCTTGGAGGGGTCAATTCCGGTGAAAGTACGGGGCGTTGCGTACGCATGTTCACTCGTACGGGGAAGTACGTACGACCGGTGTCACCCGTTATGCGTCGGCGTCGTCGAGCCCGCGCTCGATCGCGTACCGGACGAGCTCCACCCGGTTGTGCAGCTGGAGCTTGCCCAGGGTGTTCTGCACGTGGTTCTGCACCGTGCGGTGGGAGATCACCAGCCGCTCCGCGATCTGCTTGTACGAGAGCCCCTTGGCCACCAGCCGCAGCACCTCGGTCTCCCGGTCGGTCAGCTGCGGGGCCTTGGGCTCGTCGGCGGCGGCGGGCGCCGGGACGGTGGCCAGGCGCCGGTACTCGCCGAGGACCAGGCCGGCCAGGCCGGGGGTGAACACCGGGTCGCCGGCCGCGGTGCGGCGCACCGCGTCGATCAGCTCCTGCGCCCCGGCGGACTTCAGCAGGTAGCCGGTGGCCCCGGACTTGACCGCCTCCAGCACGTCCGCGTGCTCCCCGCTGGCCGACAGGACGAGCACGCGCAGCGCGGGATCGGCGCCGACGAGCTCCTTGCAGACCTGCACGCCCGGCATGCCCGGCAGGTTGAGGTCGAGGACCAGCACCCCCGGGGCGGCGGCACGGGCCCGGCGCACGGCCTCCGGTCCGTCCCCGGCGGTGGCCACGACGTCGAACCCGGCGGCGGCCAGGTCGCGGGCGACCGCGTCCCGCCACATCGGATGGTCGTCGACGACCATCACCTTGATCTCGTGGAGGTCGTTCGGCTCGGTCACTGGGTTGTCCCCCTCGGTACTTTCAGTTCCACTTCGGTGCCCTGTCCGGGGACGGACACCAGCTCGGCGCTGCCGCCGAGGTCGCGCAGCCGTCCGCGGATGGACAGGGCCACGCCCATCCGTCCCTCGCCGGCCGCCTGGTCGAGCCGGCCGGCCGGGATGCCCGGACCGTCGTCCCGTACGGTCACGATCACCTCGTCCCCCCAGTCCTCGATCAGGATCCAGGCGCGGGCGCCCTCCCCGGCGTGCTTGCGGACGTTGTCCAGGGCCGCCCCGACCGCCGCGGCCAGCTCCCGCGCCGCGGGCACCGGCAGCGGCACCGGGGCGCCCGGCTCGGCGAAGCTGACCCGGGAGCCGGCGTGCGGGGCGAGCAGGGAGCGCAGGTCCAGCTCGCCCTCGTCGGAGCCGGGCTCCTCCACCTCGTACGTGTCCACCAGCGCGCCCAGCGACCCGTCGCGCGAGACCCGCGAGGGGTGCACCAGCCCGCTGGAGACCAGGGTGCGCAGCGCCACCTCCTGCTCGCCCGCCATCCGGCCGAGCTCGGCCGCCTCGCCGCCCAGCTCGGTGCCGCGCCGCTGGACCATGGCGAGGACCTGGAGGACCCCGTCGTGGATGTCGCGGGCCAGGCGTTCGCGCTCGCGGGTGGCGGCCTCGATCTCCAGGGCCCGGGCGAGGGTCGCCTCGCTGGCACGGGCGACCTCGATCACGTAGCCGAGGGCTATGGAGGCCACCCAGACCAGCAGGACGTTGTGCAGGGTGTCCCGGGTGGGGTCGCCGCCGTGGATGACGATGTTGGCGACGGCCACGAAGGTCGAGGCGACTCCGGCCCAGCGCCAGCCGCCCTTGAGGGCGAAGGCGAGGACCGAACCGGCCGTCCAGATGCTGGGGAGGGTCGGGCCGCCCGCGGCGATCCGGGCGTGGGTGTCGGCGAGCGGGGTGAGCAGGACGCCCACCAGGGCGACGGTGAGGTCGGCGAAGAGGAACCGGCGGGTGCAGGACACGGCGCCGGCCACCTTGCTCCGGGTGGCCACGGTCCAGACGGCGAGGACGGCGAGGTAGCCGGCCGCCGTCCAGGGCTGGTCGAACTTCCTGTACGCGGAGGCGAACAGCAGCACCGCGTAGACCATGGTGAGCAGCCGGTAGGCCGTCAGGGCCTGCCACAGCGGCTGCTCGACCGACATGCGCACGACGCGCTCGCGCTTCGCCATCTCCCCCACCCCCGTGCGGGCGGCACCGCCGCCCGCCCGTCCTACTGCCCGGCCTTGTCGCCCTTGTCCGCCTTCTCGGCCTTGGCGGCCTTCTCCGCGTCGGCGATCTGGCGCTTCGCGGCGGTGGCGTAGATGTCCACGTACTCCTGGCCGGAGAGCTTCATGATCTCGTACATGACCTCGTCGGTCACGGAACGGAGGATGAAGCGGTCCCCGTCCATCCCCTGGTAGCGGCTGAAGTCCAGCGGCTTGCCGATCCGGATGCCCGGACGCATCAGCTTCGGGACGACCTTGCCGGGCGGCTGGATCTTCTCGGTGTCGATCATCGCGACCGGGATCACGGGGGCGCCGGTGGCGAGCGCCACCCGGGCCAGGCCGCCGGGCTTGCCCCGGTAGAGGCGACCGTCGGGTGAACGGGTCCCCTCGGGGTAGATACCGAACAGCTCCCCGCGTTCGATGACGTCGATGCCGCTCTTGATGGCGGCCTCGCCCGCACCGCGCGCGCCGGAGCGGTCCACCGGGAGCTGGCCGACGCCCTTGAAGAAGGCCGCCGTCAGCTTGCCCTTGACCCCCGGGGAGGTGAAGTACTCCGCCTTCGCGATGAAGGTCACCTTCCGGTCCAGCACGGCGGGCAGGAAGAAGGAGTCGGAGAAGGACAGGTGGTTGCTCGCGAGGATCGCCGGCCCCTCCGCGGGAATGTTCTCGAGGCCCTCCACCCACGGCCTGAACGCGAGCTTCAGGGACCCGCCGATGGAGAACTTCATTGCGCCGTAGATCAACTCGAAAGCCTTCCTGTGTCTGTCGAACAGACCTTAACCCCTGGCTCCGCCCGGAGCGGCCCGACGACCCTGGTCGGTACCACCCCGGTCGCGTACGGTGAAGTCACACAGAGCAACGCACCCGCCAACCCCTCATGACCTAGGAGACCCTGGTGCCCGTCCTCCCTGGAGCCGAGCCGTTCCGCCACGAGGGCGGAAAGGTCGGCGTCCTCCTCTGCCACGGTTTCACCGGCTCCCCGCAGTCCCTGCGCCCCTGGGCCGACCACCTGGCCGCGCGCGGGCTGACGGTATCCCTGCCGCTGCTGCCGGGACACGGTACGTGCTGGCAGGACATGCAGCTCACCGGCTGGCAGGACTGGTACGCCGAGGTCGACCGCGCGCTGCGGGAGCTGCTGGACCGGTGCGAGCAGGTCTTCGTCTTCGGGCTGTCCATGGGCGGCGCGCTGACCCTGCGGCTGGCCGCCAAGCACGGGGACTCGATCAGCGGGATCGTCCTCGTCAACCCGGCGAACAAGGTCCACGACCCGCTCGCCGTCGCCCTTCCGGTGGTCAAGCACGTCATCCGGTCGACGCCGGGCATCGCCAGCGACATCGCGAAGCCGGGCTCGGAGGAGGTCGGCTACGACCGGGTCCCGACCCGGGCCGCCGACTCGCTGCGCAAGCTCTTCCGGCTGGTGGACGCCGAGCTGCCGCAGGTGACGCAGCCGGTGCTGCTGCTGCACAGCCCGCAGGACCACGTCGTGCCGCCGGTGGACTCGGCGCGGATCCTGTCGCGCATCTCCTCGACGGACGTCACCGAGACCCTGCTGGAACAGAGCTACCACGTCGCGACGTTGGACTTCGACGCGGAGCGGATCTTCGCGGACAGCTATGCGTTCGTCGGGCGGCTCGCGGAGAGCGTCGGCAGGGAGGGGGCGGCCAGCGGTGGCTGAGCACGAGGAGTCCTCGGGGGGTGTCCCCCCGCTGGACGAGGAAGCGGCGTGGGCCGCGATCGTCGCCGGGTACGGGCAGGAGCCTCCGGACCCGCCGGGGGCGAGGCCGTTCCGGCCGATCGAGAACCTGATGCTGCCGGAGGAGGACGTCAAGGCGGTGCCTCCGGTGGCGGAGCGGGATCCGAAGGCGCCGCCGAAGCCGGAACCGGAGTCGGAGCAGGAGCCGGAGCCGGGATCGGGATCGGGATCGGGATCGGGATCGCAGCCTCCGGCGCTCGGCAGCTCGGTCACCTTCGCTCCGGGCGTGGGGACGGGCTCCCCCGCCGCCGCGCCGGGGCCGCGGGACCACGCGCCGGCGGAGCCGAAGGACGACGAGGGCCACTTCGTCCCCCCGGAGCCGGAGCTGCCGCCCGCGGACACGACGGCCAAGTTCGCGTGGCTCGCGGTGGTGGGCGGCCCGGTGCTGCTGCTCCTCGCGGTGCTGCTGCAGTGGGACATGACCTGGTGGCTGACCACCCTGGGCATCGGCGGCTTCCTGGGCGGCTTCGCCACCCTGGTGGCCCGGATGTCGCAGGACGACGACGAGGACGACGACCCGGGCCGCGGCGCGGTGGTCTGATCCTCCGACGCGCCGCTCGCAGGGCTCGGCCCCGACGGGGCTCCGCGGGGCCGCCCGTCGGCGACGGCCCCGCCGGGCCCCGGGCCTACGGGGTGGCCGGGAGGCGCAGGGCGGCCAGGACCGGGAGGTGGTCCGTGGCCGTGTGGAGGTCGAGGGGTGTCACCCCGGCCAGCCCCGCGGGGACGCCGCACGCCAGCACCTCCACCCCCGCCGAGGCGAAGACGGCGTCGATGCGGCGGTCCGGCGCCGCCGCCGGGAAGGTGTCGCCGCCGCCCCACGGGGCCACCGTCCAGCAGTCCCGCAGGCTCTCGGTCAGCCGCCCGAAGGCCGGCCCCCCGGGGGCCTCGTTCACGTCGGCGGCCACGATCGCGTGCGGTGCCCCCAGCGCGGCGGCCCGTTCGGCCAGCATCCCCGCCTGCGCGGACCGTTCCGCACGGTCCAGGGACAGGTGCGCGCTGACGACCCCGACCCTCGCCGCCCCGAAGCGGACCACGGCGGTCGCGAAGCCCCGCCGGTGCAGTCCGGGAGTCAGGGGCAGCAGGACGTCCTCGGTCCGCTCCACGAAGGCCCGTAGCGAGCACATCAGCAGCGGACCGGCGGCCGTCGCTCCGCCGCCCAGCACCACGAGGTCGGTCTTGGCGGCCAGCCGGGCGGCGTGCTTGCGCCACCGGAAGAACCGCGGGGCTTCCTGGACGAAGACCAGGTCGGGTGCGCAGGCCCGGATGACCCGGGCCAGCGCCTCCTCGTCGTCGCGCAGGGAGCGGATGTTGTAGCTGAGTGCCCGGATCACGGCAGAACCGTCGGGCTCCGTAACAGACTTCGGCAACATGCCCGGCAACTTACGCAGTTGCCCGCCGCTCCCCCAAGGGCGCGACGGGCGGTCATGCGAAAGGATCAGCCCTGGCGGGCCAGGTCCGCGGCGCCGACGAGCCCGGCCTCGCCGCCGAGCTGCGCGGCCAGCACCTGCGCGTGCGGGCGCCAGGCGCCGCCGACCAGCCAGCGCTTGAAGGACTTGCGGATCGGGTCGAGGACGAGGTCGCCCTCGTCGGAGACCCCGCCGCCGACGATGAACGCCGACGGGTCGAAGAGGGAGGCCAGGTCGGCGAGGCCGGCGCCGGCCCAGCGGGCCAGCTCGCGGAAGGCGTCGACGGCCACCAGGTCGCCCTGCCGGGCCGCCTGGCTGATGTGCTTGCCCTCGATGCCCTCGGCGGTGCCGTCGCCGAGGGCGAGCAGGATGGCCGCGTTCTCGGGGGTGGCGTTGGCGCGCTGCTTGGCGTAGCGGACGAGGGCGCGCCCGGAGGCGTACTGCTCCCAGCAGCCCTGGCTGCCGCAGCCGCACAGCAGGCCGTCGGGGACGACCCGGATGTGCCCGAACTCGGCGGCGACGCCGAAGCGTCCGCGGCGCAGCTTGTTGCCGATGATGATGCCGCCGCCCAGACCGGTGCCGAGCGTGATGCAGATGACGTCCTCGTGGCCCTGGCCGGCGCCGAAGCGGTACTCGCCCCAGGCCGCGCAGTTCGCGTCGTTCTCGACGACGACCGGCAGGCCGATGCGCTGCTCGACCTTGTCCTTCAGCGGCTCGTGGCGCCAGTTGATGTTCGGCGCGAAGAGCACGGTGGCGCGCTTGTCGTCCACGTATCCGGCGGCGCCGATGCCGACGGCGTCGATGGTGTGGTTGCTGCTGACCTCGGACACGGCGGCGCAGATGGCCTCCGTCACTCCGTCCGCCGTCGGCGGGGTGGGCACCTTGTACGTCTCAAGGATGGTGCCCTCTTCGTCGACCACGCCGGCCGCGATCTTCGTGCCGCCGATGTCGACGCCGATGGTGAGTCCCATTAGTCCCTCGGTTTCCGGTCAAACCCCGCCACGGCCAACCGTACACGGGGCCGGCGGAGGATCAGTCGAGATCGATCCGCTCGGCCGGGCCGGGATCGGGGCCCTCGTCGTCGCCCCGGCCGTCGCCCCCGCCGTCCCCTGCGGCGGGCCCCCGCGGGGCGGGCGGCCGGTCGTGGGTCCAGCGGCGCTCGTGGCCCTCGACCGCCGAGCGGTAGGCGGCGAGCAGCTCGGATCCGGCCGCCGCTAGGTGGCCGAAGACCTCGGGGTTGCGCTCGACGACGGGCTTGGCGGCGGTCTTCGCCTGGTTGACGAACTGGCGCACGGCACCCTGGGCGGCGGCGCCGAGGAGCGGGTTGTCCAGGGAGGAGACCTTGTCGGCGACGGCCTCGAACAGCTTGAACAGCTCCTCGGCGGCCGTCCCGGTGCCACTGCCCCGCCCGGCCCCCGCGCCCTCCCGCTCCGCGCGACGGCGCTCCTGCTCGGCGGCGAGGTCCTCGGCACAGGCCTGCGCCCAGGCGTCGTCGGTGGGGCGGTCGGTGGCCTCGCTCATGGCGGACTCTCCTGCGGCGGCGGAACGTGCGGTACTGGCTACTTCCGACGGTACCCGAACGGTGGTACGGGTCTCAGCGCGCGCGGGGCCACAGCTGCGGGTCGGGGGTGAAGCGGACGCGCAGGACGCCGTCGTCGAGGGCGGCGCCGGAGACGGTGCAGCGGCGCAGGGCCGAGGGCAGCGGAACGATCCTGCGGTACGGGCCCACCGCGAGCAGCAGCTCGTCCCCGCGCCGGACGAGGTCCAGCTCGTCCTTGCGGGCCCGGGGCAGCGGGACCGCCCATACGAGGATCCCGTCCTCGGCGAGCCGGTCCTCGACGCTCCAGCCCGCCCCGTCACCGGTCCCGGGGGCCGGGGCCATGCCGTCGGCGGAGGCGAGGGGGGCCAGGCCGTCGGGGCCCCACGGGTCACGGCCCAGGTGCGCCGCCCCGACGACGGGCACCACCCGCTCCCAGTCGTCCAGGAAGGACCGCTGCGCCGCCGCGATCCCGGCCACCCAGGGATCGGCGGAGTCCCGGGGCACGAGCCGGTTGGCGACGAGGTCGTGGACGCGCAGCTCGTGCAGGGCGAGGCCGAGCACCCCGGTGCGCAGTGCGGCGCCGGCGGCGGGTCCGGGTTCGGCGACCAGCCGGACGGCGGTGGTGCGGGCCTCCACGACGGCCTGGACGGCGGCCAGCTCCTCGTCCCAGCGGGCGGCGGCCTCGTAGAGCCACTGCGCGGGCTGCGGCACCCCGGCGAGCTGGGCCAGTACGGGGCGCAGCGCGCGGGCCGCCTGCCGTTCGGCGGGGAGCAGCCGGGCGAGGTAGCGGCGCAGCTGGGCGGGGAGGGCGAGGGTGGTCAGCGCCTGGTGCAGCGGGGGCATGTCCACGACGACGAGATCGGTGTCGGGGGCGCAGGCCGCCCGGCGCAGGGCGCGGAGCAGGGAGAACTGCTCGGCGCCGGGCAGTTCGGTGATCTCCTCGGTGCCGAGCGGGCGGCCGCCGAGCATGCCGATGAAGGCGGCGCCGCGGTCCTGGAGGGCGGCCAGCTCGGTCCGGAACTCCGCGCCGGAGTCGATCCGGGCGAGGCGGAGCCCCTCGGGGGCGGGGGCCCCGCGGAGGGGGTCCTCGGCGGACAGCAGCGACACCCGCCGTCCGCCGCGTACCGCGGCGAGCGCGGTGGCGGCGGCGACGGTGGTCCGCCCGGCCCCACCGGGCCCGGTGATCAGCAGGGTCTGCGGCATGTGGTGCGGGGCCTTCCTCGTTCTGGACGCGTCCGGGTCCGGACGCGCCGTGCGCGACGCGTCCGGGGCGGGGTCCGTCAGGAGGAGGTGGCCTCGACCCGCTTCTTCAGGCCGGCCAGCGCCCGGTCGATGATGACCTTCTCGGCCTTGCGCTTGATCATGCCCAGCATCGGGATCTTGACGTCCACGGTCAGCTGGTACGTGACCTCCGTGCGTCCGCCCTCCAGGGCCGCCAGCCGGTAGGAGCCGTCCAGCTGCCGCAGCATCTGGGACTTGTCCAGGGTCCAGCTGACCTCGTCCGCGCCCTTCCAGCTGTAGGCGAGGGTGTGGTCGTCCTTGATCGCGCCCGCGTCCAGCAGCAGCCGGACCTTCGCGGCGCGGCCCTCGGCGTCGGTGGCCAGTACCTCGGCCTCCTTCACCTCGCCGGTCCACTCGGGGTAGCGGGCGAAGTCGGCGATCACGGCCATGACGTCGGCCGGTGCGGCCTCGATCGTGATGCTAGAGCTGGTGTGTTCCGCCATCGCGGTCGCTCCTCCGGGGAGTGTTCGACAAGTGTGCGGGCGGCCCCCGGCCGCCGCGTGAAGGCTACCGCGCGTGCGGGTCCCGCCACTCCAGCACCTCTCACCACTCCAGGGCCCACGGCCGCCCGGTGGCCGCGAAGTGGCCGACGTTGACGCACTCGGTGCCGCCGATCCGGGCCCGTCGCGCCAGCGGCTGGTGGACGTGCCCGAACAGCGCGTAGCGCGGCCGGGTCCGCCTGATGGCCGCCAGCAGGGCCTCGCTGCCCCGCTCGAAGCGGCGCGCGACGGTGTCGTAACAGAGCTCGGGAACCTCCGGCGGGATGTGCGAGCACAGCACGTCCACCTCGCCGAGAGCCTCCACCTTGGCGGCGTACTCGTCCTCGTCGATCTCGTAGGGCGTGCGCATCGGCGTGGGCAGGCCCCCGCCGACGAAGCCGAAGACGCGGCCGCCGATCTCCACGCGCTGCCCGTCGAGCACGGTGGTACCGGGTCCGGCGTACTCGGGCCACAGACCCGGCATGTCGACATTGCCGTAGGTGGCGTACGTGGGACTGGGGAAGGCGGCGAACATCCGCGCGTACTGGCGGCGTACCGCTTCCTCGATCAGCCGCTCCCTGTCCAGCCCGTCCCACAGGCTTCGGCCGAATTCCCTCGCCTCCGCGAACCGCTTCGCGGTGCGCAGGGCGACGATCCGGTGGGCGTTCTCGACGCCGAAGAGGTCGGGGAAAATGCCGCGCGAGTGGTCGGCGTAGTCGAGGAACAGCACCAGGTCACCGAGGCAGATGAGCGCGTCGGCGCCCTCGCCGGCCCGGGCCAGGGCCTCGGTGTTGCCGTGGACGTCGCTGACGACGTGGACCCGCGTACGACTCTTCGTGCCACCCATGCCGCCACCCTAGGGGCGGCGGGCCCGGCCCGGTAGAGGGTGCCCCGCAGGCGGCCGGACCTGCGGTTACTTCCGAGTCTCGAACCGCGTCGACTACTGTCGTCACGGCGGTTCCGGGCCTGGCGGTGTCTGGGCAATGTAGGGCGATGTACAGAATGTGACGCACGGAACATCTGGCCGGTTCCCTCTATCCGGAACCCACTACCGGTGGGTAACGTCCGGTCGGTCCACACGGTGGCGATGGCGCCCAGAGGAGCAGCAGTCTTGCGCGAGTTCAGCCTTCCGGCCCTGTACGAGGTCCCTTCGGACGGGAACCTGACGGATCTCATCCGCCGCAACGCCGCCCAGCATCCCGACACCGCCGTCATGAGCCGCAAGGCCGACGGCCGGTGGCAGGACGTCACCGCGACGGAGTTCCTCGCCGAGGTGCGGGCCACCGCCAAGGGCCTGATCGCCGCGGGCATCGCGCCCGGTGACCGGGTCGCCCTCATCTCCCGCACCCGTTACGAGTGGGTGCTGTTCGACTTCGCGATCTGGAGCGCGGGCGCCGTCACCGTCCCGGTGTACGAGACCAGCTCCGCCGAGCAGATCCAGTGGATCCTCGGCGACTCCGGCGCCGTCGCCGTCATCACGGAGAGCCCGGCGCACAGCACGAACGTGGCCGCCCTGCGCGACCGGCTGCCGGAGCTGCGCGAGGTCTGGGAGATCGACCAGGACGCCCTGGCCGCGCTGAAGACCGCCGGCGCCGGGATCACCGACGCCGAGGTGGACGCGCGCAGCGCCCTCGCGAACGCCGACGACCCGGCCACGATCGTCTACACCTCGGGCACCACCGGCCGCCCCAAGGGCTGCGTGCTGACCCACCGCAACTTCTTCGCCGAGTGCGGCAACGTGGTGGAGCGCCTGAGCCCGCTCTTCCGCACCGGCGAGTGCTCCGTGCTGCTCTTCCTGCCGGCCGCGCACGTCTTCGGGCGCCTGGTGGAGGTGGCGGCCGTGCTGGCGCCGATCCGGCTGGGCTGCGTACCGGACATCAAGAACCTCACCGACGAGCTCCAGTCCTTCCGGCCCACCCTGATCCTCGGTGTGCCGCGCGTCTTCGAGAAGGTCTACAACTCGGCGCGCGCCAAGGCCCAGGCCGACGGCAAGGGCAAGATCTTCGACGCGGCCGCCGAGACGGCGATCGCGTACAGCCGCGCGCTGGACGCGCCCGGCGGCCCGTCCTTCGGGCTCAGGCTCAAGCACAAGATCTTCTCGAAGCTGGTCTACGGCAAGCTGCACACGGTCCTCGGCGGGCGCGGCGAGTACGCGATCTCCGGCGGGGCCCCGCTGGGCGAGCGCCTCGGCCACTTCTTCCGCGGCATCGGCTTCACGGTGCTGGAGGGCTACGGCCTGACCGAGTCCTGCGCGGCCACGGCCTTCAACCCGTGGGACAAGACGAAGATCGGTACGGTCGGCCAGCCGCTGCCCGGCTCCGTGGTGCGCATCGCGGACGACGGCGAGGTGCTGCTGCACGGCGAGCACGTCTTCAAGGAGTACTGGAAGAACGAGACGGCCACCGCCGAGGCGCTGACCGACGGCTGGTTCCACACCGGCGACGTCGGCACCCTCGACGAGGACGGCTACCTCGCGATCACCGGCCGCAAGAAGGAGCTCATCGTCACGGCGGGCGGCAAGAACGTCGCCCCCGCGGTGATCGAGGACCGGATCCGCGCGCACGCGCTGGTCGCGGAGTGCATGGTGGTCGGCGACGGGCGGCCGTTCGTGGCCGCGCTGGTCACCATCGACGAGGAGTTCCTGGGCCGCTGGGCCGCGGAGAACGGCAAGCCGGCCGGGGTGACGGCGGCGGAGCTCCGCGAGGACGCGGAGCTGATCGCCGCCGTCCAGAAGGCCGTCGACGACGGCAACGCGGCGGTTTCCAAGGCGGAATCGGTGCGGAAATTCCGCATTCTGCCCGCCCAGTTCACGGAGGAGTCGGGTCACATCACGCCCTCGCTCAAGCTCAAGCGGAACGTGGTGGCGAAGGACTTCGCGGACGAGATCGAGGCCCTGTACCGGGGTTAGGCGCCACTGCCGGCCGGGACGTGGTCAGCGCGGGTCCTCGGCGAGGATCCGCTCCACGTTCCGTTCGGCGAGTGCGGTGATCGTCACAAACGGGTTCACGCCCAGCGAGCCGGGCACCAGCGAGCCGTCGACCACGTACAGGCCCCGGTAGCCCTTGGCCCGGCCGTAGGCGTCCGTGGCCTCGCCGAGGACGCAGCCGCCCAGCGGGTGGTACGTGAAGTCGTCGGCGAAGGGCCGGTTGCCGCCGAAGAGGTCGTAGCGGTAGATCGTGACGTTCCTGCGGTTGATGCGGTCGAAGAGGTTGCGGGCGGCGTCGACGGACGGGGTGTTCTGGTCCCGGGTCCACTGGAGCCGCGCCGAGTCGGTCGCGGCGTCGTAGGTGAAGTGGCCGCGCTCCGGGTTCTTGGTGATGGCCAGGTACATCGAGATCCAGTGCTCGATGCCCATCGGGAGCGGGGCGATCTCCGCGAAGACGGGGTTGGCCGCGTTGTCCCAGTCGTCGATGCCCATCGCCGGCATGGTGGCCTGGTTCGCTCCGACCGTGTCCCAGAGGTGGTTGGCGCGGGCGGTCATGACGTTGCCGTTGTGGCCCCAGCCGAGGCCGACCTTCTCGCTGAGGCCGGGCAGGGTGCCCTTCTCGCGGGCGCGCAGCAGGATCTCGGTGGTGCCGAGGCTTCCGGCGCCGAGGAACAGCTGCCTGCAGCCCAGTTCCCGGAGCCGGGTGATCTTTCCGGTGACGTCGCTGGTCAGCACGGTGAGGACGTACCCGCCGGCCGGGTCGGCGCTGACGCCGACCACCCTCTGCATCGTCTCGATGGTGACGTTGCCGGTGCCGAGGGCGGCGGCCAGATAGGTCTTGTCGACGCTCTTCTTGCCGTGGTTGTTGCCGTAGATGACCTCGCCGGCGAGGGCGGACTTCGTGGCGGTGCCGGCGGCCTCGCGCTTCATGTACTCGAAGTCGTAGACGTTGGGCACGAAGGTGGTCTTCAGGCCGGTGTTCTGGGCGTGCTTGCGCGAGACGCGGGCGAAGCGGTACCACTCCGTGGACTCGAACCAGGCCGGGTCGATGTCGTTGACGCCGAGCATGGCGCGGGCGCGCGGGTAGTAGGTCCCGTACATCTCGTCCGCGTCGACGCCGGGCAGCACCTCGGTGAAGTACGAGCGCTTCGGGGTGGGCGACATGCCGCCGTTGACCAGGGAGCCGCCGCCGACGCCGCGGCCGACGTAGACCGACATGTCCCCGTAGTTCACGCGGTCCAGGACACCGGGGTACGGGCTGATGTCCCGGTTGACGACGTCGAGCCAGAGGAACTGCGCGAGCGGGGCCTCGGTGCGGGTGCGGAACCACATGGAGCGCTGGTCGGGCGCGGAGGTGGAGGGGAAGACCTTGCCGTCGGACCCGGGGGTGTCCCACAGCCGCCCCATTTCGAGGACGACGGTACGCACCCCGGCCTGCCCGAGGCGCAGCGCGGCGACGGCGGATCCGTATCCGGAGCCGACGACGATGGCGGGGGCGTACTGTGCGGCGGCGGGTTCGACGGCGGCCGCGGAGGAGAGCCCGATGCGGGTGAATCCGAGAGCGGCGGCCGTCTGCAGTGCGGCGAGGCCGAATTGACGGCGCGTCAGCTTGGGTGTCATGGGCGCATGATGAGCGGATCGGGCCGAACCGGCCATAACCCGTGCTGCCACGCATGTGAGTGACAGTCGGACATGGCGCGAATGCGCCGGGCACCGCCGCCGGCCCGCGCGGCGGCTACAGCAGCTCGCGCAGGCGGTCGGCGAGCAGGTCCCAGCGCCACTTCTCCTCGACCCAGGCCCGCCCGCGCTCGCCCATCCGGCGCCGCAGCTCCGCGTCCTGGAGGAGGGCGACGATCCGCTCGGCGGCCTCCTCGGGGTCACCGCCCCGGACCACCCAGCCGGTCTCCCCGTCGAGCACCGCGTCCGGCGCCCCGCCCGAGTCGCCCGCGACCACCGGCAGGCCCGTCGCCGAGGCCTCCAGGTACACGATCCCGAGCCCCTCCACGTCCAGCCCGCCCCGCCGGGTCCGGCAGGGCATCGCGAAGACGTCCCCGGCGCCGTAGTGGGCCGGCAGCTCCGCCCAGGGGACGGCCCCGGTGAAGACCACGGAGTCCGCGACCCCGGTACGCGCGGCCAGCGCGCGCAGGTCCGCCTCGTACGGGCCTCCGCCCACGACCAGCAGCACCGCGTCCGGGACGGCCGCCAGGATCCGCGGCATCCCCTCGATCAGCGTGTCCTGCCCCTTGCGCGGGACCAGCCGCGAGACGCACACGACCACCGGCCGGTCGCTCAGTCCGAGGCGGGCCCGGACCTCGGCGCCGCCCGATCCGGGGTGGAAGGTCTTCTCGTCCACGCCCGGCGGGAGCTGGACCATCCGGTCGGCGGCCCGCTGCGTGAGCGCCGAGGCGATGCGCGAGCGCGTGTACTCCCCCAGGTAGGTCAGGGTGTCCGTGCCCTCGCCGATCCGCCGCAGCAGCTGCCGCGCGGCCGGGAGCTGCGCCCAGCCCGCCTCGTGCCCGTGGGTGGTGGCCACCAGCCGCCGCGCGCCCGCCCGGCGCAGTGCCGGGCCCATCAGGCCCAGCGGGGCCGCCGCCCCGAACCACACCGACTCGCAGCCGTGTTCGCGCAGCAGGGAGACCGCCCGGCGGGTCACCCGGGGCGTCGGCAGCAGCATGGTGGTGCGGTCGCGGACCACGGTGAAGGGCTGTTCGGCGTCGAAGGCGGCGGTGGCCTCGCGGCCCTCGGCCCCGTGCTTCCAGGTGGAGGCGTAGACGACGACCCGCTCGGGGTCGAGGCGCAGCGCCATGTTGTGCAGGAAGGCCTGGATGCCGCCCGGGCGCGGCGGGAAGTCGTTGGTCACGATCAGCGTCTTGTGCATCGCTGCCAACGTACCGGACGACGTCAGCCGAGCTCGTGCCGCAGGGCCTCCTGCCAGGCCCGCGTCAGTCCGGGCAGGTCCGTTCCCAATGCCCCGCCCAGGGCGGTGGGCAGGGGTTCGCGGCCCGCGTCCCCGTAGAGCCGTACGAGCGCCGCCTCGCCCCACCGCTCGGCGACGAGCCGGCAGGCGAGCCAGGCGCCCTCGTAGGCCCGCGCCATGGCCTGCGCGTCCCCGCCGAAGGCGAACGCGGCGTCGGAGGGGAGCGCGGGCGGCAGCTCGCCGGCCCGTACGGCCCGGCCCAGCGCGGGCGCCGCCTCGGCCGGGGTGGCGGGGGTGCCCCGGTAGGCGACCCAGTCGGCGAAGCCCTCGGAGAGCCACTGCGGGGTCGAGGCGGAGGTGGCGGAGCGGGTCGCGACGTGGGTGACCTCGTGGGTCAGGACCACGCTCCGGCCGGCCGCGCTGAGCTCCGCGTACCCGGAGGGGTTGATCACGACCCGGTCGGCGGGGGCCGGCGCGGCGCCCACCCGGCCGGTGGTGACGGCGCCCATGCCCCGGTACGCGTCGGCCGGCCGGCCCAGCAGCGCGGCCATCGCGTCCAGGGAGGCGGGGACCAGCACCACGGCCCGCCGTGCCCAGTCGCGCGGCCAGGCCGCGCTCACGGCGGGCACCGCCCGGTCGGCCTCCCCGGCGATCCCGGTCAGCGTCGCCGGGTCCTGGCCCACGCCGAGCACCAGGGAGTGCTCGCCCCGGACCACCGTCACCGGGCCCTGGTCCCACAGCTGGGGAGGGGCTCCGGGGGCGGGCCGGTCGGCGGTGACCCGCCAGGCGGCGCCCTCCCGCGTCAGCTCCACCTCGCGGGCCGACCCGGCGGGGGCGGCGTCGTAGCCGGTGAGCCGGTAGCGCAGCTCGGCCCGTACCAGGGCCCGTGCGCCGTCCGGCCGGACGGAGGTGACCTCGTAGGACCAGCCCTCCAGCGGGATCCCGGCGAGCCGCTCGGGCGGCCGGCGCGACCAGGCGGCCACGGCCTCCCGGATCCCGGCCTCCGCCGTGGTCCCGGCCGCCGCGGGGGTGCGGGCCGCCGGCCGCGCGCACCCGGCCACCGGCAGGCAGAGCAGCGGGCACAGCAGGAGCGGCAGCGCGCGCGGCAGCACGCGCGGGGATCGGCGGACCGGAATCATCAGCCGATCGTACGCACGGTCCGCCTCAGGGGCGGGTCACCGAGGACACCGGCATCATCCCGACGGGGTCGTAGCGCACCCGCGCACCCGGATAGGGGGCGTGCACCACCTGGCCGTTGCCGACGTACATGGCGACGTGGCTGGCGTCGGAGCGGTAGGTCACCAGGTCCCCGGGCCGGGCCTGCGAGAGCGGCACCCGCCGGCCCGCGTACCGCTGCGCCTGCGAGGTCCGGGGCAGCGAGACGCCCGCCTGGCGGTACGACCACACCATCAGCCCGGAGCAGTCGAAGCCGGAGGGGCCGGTGGAGCCCCACACGTAGGGCTTGCCGACGGCCGCGCGGGCCGCCATCACGGCGGTCATCGCCCGGCCGGAGGGCCGGCCGCCGCCGTCGTCGAAGGACAGGTCCGGCAGCACGTCGGCGCGGCCGCCCGAGCGCGAGGCCCGCTCGTAGTCGGCCCGCTCCGCCGAGGGCATCGCGTTGAGCAGCTGCCGGGCGGCGGCGAGCTTGGCCGTGACGGAGCGCTTCTGGGCGGCCACCTCGGTGCGCAGGGCCTCCAGTTCGGCGAGCTTGCGGGAGGCCTCCTGGCGCTGCTGGCCGATCCGGCGCTGTTCCTCGCGCAGTTCGCCGAGCCGGCGGGCCTGGCGGCCGCTCAACCGGTTGAGGACGGCGGACTTGTCGAGGTAGTCCCCGGGGTCGTCGGACAGCATCAGCTCGACGGTGGGGTCGAGGCCGCCGGAGCGGTACTGGGCTCCGGCGAAGGCGCCGAGGACCCCGCGCATGGTGTTGATGCGGTCCTGGCCGCGGGCCACCGCGTCCTGGGCCCGGCTGATCTCGGCGCGCAGCGCGTCGGCCTTCTCACCGGCCGAGTTGAACTTCTCGGTGGCCTGCTCGGCCTCCTCGAAGAGCCGGTCGACCTGGGCGCGGGAACCGGTGGAGGGGTCGTGCGGGAGCCCGGGGGCCGCCTGCGCGGACGCGCCCGCCAGGGCCACCGCGGCGGTGGCCGCCGCGGCGGCGAAGACGGTGACTTTGGTGCTCCGGTCCAGGCCGCTGAGCCCGGTCCGGCGATGGGACGCCACGTGGAACCGCTCCCTTGCGCTGCGCGGGGCCGGGTCCGCCCCCCGTGGACGGCCGAGTGCCGGGCTCCGCGCTGGCAGACAGTAGCGGCGCCACCACACGCCGACCAACGACCTCCGGCGGGCACGCACGGTGACGCCCCACCGGAGACGCAGGTCACCGATGGGGCGTGAGGTCAGGGCGGGTCCGCGTAATTCGCCCGGATGGGCGGTGTACGGCGCGTCTCCCCGGAGCCGGGGAGGACGGGATCAGCCGACGCGGACGCCGAACTGGAAGGGCATGTTCTTCATGGCCTCGTACCGGACGCCGCTCCTGGGGTTGGCGGCGTGGAAGACCTGGCCGTTGCCCGCGTAGAGGCCGACGTGGTGCAGGTCGTCGTAGAAGAAGACCAGGTCTCCGGGCTGGAGTTCGCTCATGCCGATGCGCGTGCCGTCGTTGATCTGGGTGAAGGTGGTGCGGCTGATCTGGACGCCGGCCTGCCCGTAGGCCCACTGCGCCAGGCTGGAGCAGTCCCAGTACGCCATGCCGGTGGAGCCCAGGTTGTAGCCCTTGCCCTCCTGGGTCACCGCTGCGGCGAGGGCGGCCGCGGCCCGCCCGGAACCCTTCACCGCACCGGGCTTGGCGCCCCCTCCGGCGGCCTTGGCGGCGTCCTCGCCCGCCTTGGCCTCCTCGTTCTTCAGCTGGCCGCGTTCCTCGGCGGTGAGCGAGTTGAGCTGGGCCTGGGCGGCGGCGAGCTTCTCCTGGGCGGTCTTCTTCTTCTCGGCCAGTTCCTTGCGGACGGCGTCGAGGTCGGCGAGCTTGCCGGAGGCCTCCTGGCGCTGCTGCGCGAGGATGCGCTGCTTGGCCTGGATCTTCGATATCGCCTCGACCTGCTTGCCGCTCAGCTGCTGGAGCGTGGAGGCCTTGTCGAGGTAGGTCTCCGGGTCGCCGGACAGCAGCAGCTCCACGGACTGGTCGAGGCCGCCGCCGCGGTACTGGGCGGTCGCCATCGAACCGAGGACGTTGCGCAGGCCGTTGAGCTCGTCCTGACCGCGTGCGACCTGGTCCTGGAGCTGGGCGATCTCCTTCTCCAGCTTGTCCTGGCGGTCCTTGGCCGCGTTGGCGTTCTCGCCCGCCTGCTCGGACTCCTCGTAGAGGGCGTCGACCTTGGCCTTGACCTCGTCCTTGTTCGGCTTGTCCGGGGCGGCCATGGCCGACTGGGAGGAGAGGGCGACGGCCGCGGTGGCCAGTGCCGTGAGGACGCTCACGCGGGTGCGGGTCGGCGGCTTCGGTCGACGGTGGGACGCCACGAACGTGAGCTCCTTCGGACTGGAGCCACCGAAGAGGGTCGCACTCGGCAGCGCACCTCCGCCCGCACCCCGAATGGATGAACGACCGCACGAAGGTTTGAACAGACCCTAGTGACCCGCCCGTGATGAGTTCAAATCCCCGTACGAAAAATTCCGCTTCCCGACCGGCTTCTTTACCGTCGGCGCACGCTGCGTACCGGCGAGTTGACGGTGCGTCCCCCGCACGCACCGCCAATTCCGGCATTGCACCCAGCGGTTACGAAAGGAACCAAGGGGGCATCGACTACGAAACCCTCGACAGCCGCTTCAGCAGCAGCGCCGAGGTCACCGGCCGGGCCCCCGCCTTCGCGACGCCGTCGGCCACCTCGCGGTCCGTGGAGACCACGACCACCGGCCGGCCGGGCGGCTCGGCCCGCACCAGCTGGCGGATCAGCTCGTCGGCCGTCACCCCGGCCTTGGAGAACAGCACCCGCACCCCGCGCGGCGGCGCGAGCAGCACCGGGGCCGCCAGCTCCGCCCCGTCGAAGACGCAGGTCATCTCGGCGCCCGTCTGCGCGGCCAGCATCGACAGCCCGCCCAGCAGCCGCAGCCGCTGCTTCTCCAGCGGCATCGTCGGATAGCCGGTCTTGGTCACGTTGTAGCCGTCGACCACCAGATGCGCCTGGGGCAGCGCCAACAGCTGGTCCAGCAGCGCCGGATCGGTCTCCGACAGGGCCCGCGCCGCGATGTCCTTCGGGGTCATCCGGCCCGGCTCGACCGCGTCCACGGTGTCGGCCGGACGCGTCGAGACCGGCGGCAGCGCCAGCTCGCGGCGCAGGCCCGCCGCCGCGTCCAGCACGGTGTCCAGCAGCAGCCGCAGCCGCATGTCCTCGATGCTGCGCCCCTCGCGGGTGGCCCGCCGCGAGGTCTCCAGCGAGGACTCCACCTCCGCGAGCCGGGACTTCAGGCGCCGGGACTCGCTCTCGGCGGCGGCCACCTGCACGGCCGCCTCGGCACGGATCCCGTCGACCTCGGCGGTCACCTTGCGCAGGGCCGCCTCGCCCCTCTTCACATCGCTCAGGGCACTGCGCAGCTTGCGCTGAAGCGATTCCGCTTCCTTGCGCGCGGAGTCCAGTTCGGCCCTCACCTGGTCGCCCCCGGCGCGCTGGTGCTCCCGCGCCTGGGCCAGCTCCGCGCGCAGCCGCTCCAGCTCCCGGCGGGTCTCGTCATCGACCCGCTCGGCGTCGGCGCGCTGGGCCTCCTCGCCCGCGGCGGCCACCAGCTTGACCCAGCCGGCCGGACGCAGCACGTACGCCGCGGCCGCCACGTCCAGCGGATCCGCGGCCGCGGGCGGGGCCCCGCCGTCCAGCGCCCCGGCCAGCTCCGGCTGCGCCTCGCGCAGCTTCTCCGCGACCCGGCTGCGGAAGACCCCGTCCGTCTCCACCGCGGCGGCCATGGCGTTGCCCGCGAACTTGGCGCGGCGGGTCGGGGTGAACCGGGCGTACTGCCGCAGCTGCGCCGGGAGGTCCGCGACCGTCAGTCCGCCGAAGGCGTCCGAGACGAGCGCGACGACCCGGCGCCGCACGCCCTCCGGCAGCGGGCGGTCGAGCACCTCGGCGGCGTCGCCGGCCACGTCGGCCGTCTCAGCGCCGCTTGCTGGCTCCACAATCCGTCACCCCTACCGTGATCTACTGTGGGCCCGGCTCCCTCAGGAGTCCGCGCCCGGCCTGTCCACGAGCTCGATCTGGTCCACCGCGTTGCACCAGCGACAGCGGACCGAGTCGATGGTCTCACTGACCACCTCGCGCTCCTCGACCTTGGGCTCCCCGGCGAGGTCCAGGTGGACGTACTCCACGACCTTCGACGAACGGGTGACGTCGAACCGCGTGAGGTTGCCGCACAACGTGCAGCGCCACCGGGTGGTGTCGGTCGGCTGGGGAACCGTCATCAGGTCGCTCTCTCCTTCGTAACTCATTCAATTAAAGCCTTCCGCGGCAGTGCACGGACCGCGCACGTAACCCTACGGCCTGGCACCGCCCTCGGGCGGGTCCGTCTGCGTCATGCTCTCTCGCATGATCGTAAAGTGGCTGGCGGTACGCGAGGCCGCCCGGGGCCCGGTGGTCACGTACGCACTGATCGCCGGCTGCTGCCTGGCCTTCCTGCTCGGCCCCGCCTCCGGCCTGAATCCGGCCTACGGCACCGGCGACCGGCTGCTCGCCACGGGGACGGCGTACTTCCGGCACTGGGGGGTGGTCCCCGACGAACTCTTCTCGGGGGCCGCTCGCCCGCTCCTCACCCCGCTGACCGCGCTGTTCGTCCACGGCAGCTGGCTCCACCTGCTCGGGAACATGCTCTTCCTGCACGTCTTCGGCGCGATGACGCAGGAGCGGATGGGCCGGGCGCCCTTCCTCGTCTTCTACGTCTGCACGGGGTACCTGGCGCTGGCGGCGTACGCGGCGGCCAACGCCTCCTCGGACCAGACCCTGGTCGGCGCCTCCGGCGCGATCTCGGCGGTCCTGGGGGCCTTCCTCTGCCTCTTCCCGAGGGCCCGGGTGACGAGCCTGTTCCCGTTCCTGCTCTTCCTGCCCCTGCGCTTCCCGGCCTGGATCGTGCTGATGTTCTGGTTCGTCCTCCAGTGGCTGGCCGCGCAACGCGCGGAGAGCGGGCCGGGGGTGGCCTACCTGGCGCACGTGGTGGGCTTCTCCGTGGGCTTCCTCTACGCATGGGCGCGTTATCGCCGTACCGGCAAGAGGCGCTCCGTCCTGGCGGAATGGCCGATCGCCCGGACGCGGCGCGGGCGCGCACCGGTCGACGGCGGGGGCGCAGGGGACGACGGCACGGGCTTTGGTGACCCTACGGATCACGTCTTAAAGTGAGGCGACCAGTGACGGCCCACCTAGGGAGACAGCCAGCCATGATCACCGCGATCGTGCTCATCAAGACCAGCGTGGACCGCATCCCCGAGATCGCCGAGTCCATCGCCGCGCTGGACAGCGTCAGCGAGGTCTACTCCGTCACCGGTACGTACGACCTGATCGCGCTGGTCCGCGTCGCCCGCCACGAGAACCTGGCCGACATCATCCCCGGCCGCATCAGCAAGATCCCGGGCGTCGAGGCGACCGACACGCACGTGGCGTTCCGCACGTACTCCCAGCACGACCTGGAAGCGGCGTTCGCGATCGGCCTCGACGCGTAGCGCCGGGCCGGCGGGGCCGCCGGGGCACGGGTCCCGCGCCCCGGTACCGGCCCCCTCAGGCTCCGCCGAGCCCCGGCATGCTTTCGCCCGGCCGGGCCGGGCAGCTCTCGGCCGGGCAGCAGACGTACCCGCGCAGCCGGTCCGCGAGACCGCGAGCGTCTCCGCCACGTCCCCGGGCCGACGGTGGACGTACTCCGCGCCCCACTCGTCCTCGCAGAGCACGTTCGCCGGGGCGATCAGCCGGCGCGGGCAGCCGGCAGCGGATCCCGGCAGGGCACGCTCCCCGGCGTTTCAGACGGCCGGAACGCAGCGGCCCTCTTCGGTGCGGTACTGCCACTTGGCGCCGTCCGCGACCAGTTCCCCGACGGCCCGGACGAACCGCTCGACGTGCTCGTCGGGGGTGCCCGCGCCGAAGGAGACCCGGATCGCGTTGAGCGAGCGCTCCCCCGGCGCGGCCTCCGGGGCGCCGCACTCGCCCGGCTCCTGCGGCTCGCTGCCGAGGAGGGTGCGGACCAGCGGGTGGGCGCAGAAGAGGCCGTCGCGCACGCCGATCCCGTACTCGGCGGACAGCGCGGCCGCGAAGTGCGAGCTGTTCCAGCCGTCCACCACGAAGGAGATGACGCCGACGCGCGGGGCGTCGTCCCCGAAGAGGGAGAGCACGCGCACGGCGGGGACGTCGGCGAGGCCCTCGCGGACCTTGGCGATGAGGTGGTTCTCGCGGGCGACCAGGTTCTCGAAACCCGCGTCCTTCAGGGCGCGGCAGGCCGAGGCGATGGAGTAGACGCCGATGACGTTCGGGGAGCCGGCCTCGTGGCGGGCGGCGGTGGTGTGCCACTCGACGTCGACGCCGCCGTCCTCGCGGCGGGCCACCTTGCGGGAGGCACCGCCGCCGGCCAGGTACGGCCGGGCCTCCTGGAGCCAGTCGGCGCGGCCTGCGAGGACGCCCGAGCCGAAGGGGGCGTAGAGCTTGTGGCCGGAGAAGGCGACCCAGTCCACGTCCAGCTCCCGGACGGACACGGGGTGGTGCGGTGCCAGCTGGGCGGCGTCCAGGACGATCCGCGCACCGTGGGCGTGCGCGGCGGCGGAAAGCTCCTTGACCGGCCACAGCTCGCCGGTGACGTTGGAGGCACCGGTGACGCACACCAGGGCGGGGCCGTAGGGCTCGCGGTCGGCCAGTGCCCGCTCCAGGGTGGCGACGGCCTCGGCCGGGGTGCGCGGGGCGTTGAGGTAGGTCACCTGCGCGTCGCCCCAGGGCAGCAGCGAGGCGTGGTGCTCGGTCTCGAAGACGAAGACCTGGCAGTCGGCCGGCAGGACGGCGGCCAGCAGGTTCAGCGAATCGGTGGTCGACCGGGTGAAGACCACCTGGTCGCCGGGGCGGCAGTCCAGGAACTCCGCGACGGTGACGCGGCTCTGCTCGAACAGGTCGGTGGAGAGCTGCGAGAGGTACCCGGCCCCGCGGTGGACGCTGCCGTAGTACGGGGCGTACGCGGCCACGTCGTCCCAGACCCGCTGGAGGGCGGGGGCGCTGGCCGCGTAGTCGAGGGCGGCGTAGGTGACCTCGCCGCCGGTGACGAGCGGGACGGTCACGTCGCGGCCGAGCACGGGCAGCGGCTGGGCACAGGCGGGGTCGACGGCGACATCGGTGGCGGTGGCGGCGGCGGCGGCGGAGTTCAGGAATGCGGACATGGCGGTGTCTCCCGGCAGGCAGGGCTGAATGGCTTCGGTGTGCCCGTACGCGGGTACGGCGGGACGCGACGGCGCCGGCCGGCCACAGGGGTACGGGAAGGACCTCGGAATGACGTGGGGGTACGCGTCGGCGACCCTGATCCGAGGGGTGAAGAAGGGGCGGAGTCGCCCTATCGCATTCGCTTGCTCACGGAAAAAGCTCCTCGAAGACCCAGGACCCCTGGTATCGAGGGATCCGCGCTTGCCGTAGACCTCGCTGCCTACGGCCTGGTCATCACCCGGGGCACCCCGCCACGGAAGGAGGGTTGCCGGACAGCAAGCCGGGGCCTAAACGCTGTCACTCGTGACCTGGTCAGCATCCTGCCACAAGATCCTCCACGCGCAAGACCCCGGTCCACGATGTGGACCGGGGTCTCCTTGCGAACGCCGCGCTCGCGCCGCGCCGCAGCGCCTAGGCGTTGCTGGCGGCGGCCCAGCGTTCCAGGGCCGCCCGGGCCGCGCCCGAGTCGATCGACTCGGCCGCCCGCGCGACGCCGGCCGACAGCTGCTCCTCCAGGGACCCGCTGCCCGGGTCCAGCGCCACCAGGGCCGCCGCCGAGTTCAGCAGGACGGCCTCGCGCACGGGGCCCCGCTCTCCGGCCAGCAGCCGGCGGGCGACGTCCGCGTTGTAGGAGGCGTCCTCGCCGCGGAGCGCGGAGACGTCCACGATCGGGATCCCGATGTCACGCGGGTCGAACGTCTGCTCGGTGACCGCGCCGTCACGGACCCACCACACCCGGGAGGTGGCCGTCGTGGTGAGCTCGTCCATGCCGTCGTCGCCCCGGAAGACCAGCGCCGAGGAGCCGCGCTCCGCGAGCACCCCGGCCACGATGGGGGCGACCCGGGCGTCGGCCACGCCCGTGGCCTGTGCGCGGACCTTCGCCGGGTTGGTCAGCGGGCCGAGGAAGTTGAAGGTGGTCCGGATGCCCAGCTCCTTGCGGGCCGCCGCCACGTGCCGCAGCGCGGGGTGGAACTTCACCGCGAAGCAGAAGGTGATGCCGGCCTCCTCGGCGACCTCCACGACCCGGGCCGGGGTGAGGTTGAGGTTGACGCCGAGCTTCTCCAGCACGTCCGAGGAGCCGCTCGCGGAGGACGCGGCCCGGTTGCCGTGCTTGACCACCTTCGCGCCGGTGCCGGCCACCACGAGCGCCGACATCGTGGAGATGTTGACGGTCTTGGTCCCGTCCCCGCCGGTGCCGACGATGTCCACCGTCCGGCCCGGTACCTCGATCAGATTGGCGTGATCGTACATGGCACGCACCATGCCGTTGATCTCCGCCACCGTCTCCCCCTTGGCCCGGAGCGCCACCATGAAACCGGCGATCTGCGCGTCCGTGGCCTCGCCCCGCATGATCCGGTCCATCGCCCAGGCGGTGTCGTCCGTGGTGAGGTCCCGGCCGGTCAGGAGGGCGTCGAGGAGGCCCGGCCAGCCACGGGCCGCCACGCTGTCGCCGCCTGCCGGGGTCGCAACGTTCATGGTCCGCTCCTGCTGCTCGGAAAAGTTCCACGTCGAATGGGAAGGATCTCAGCCTATCCAGCCCGGGAGACGGCGAAGAGCCCCGTCCAGTCACTGGACGGGGCTCTCACCGTGGCGACACCAGGATTGGCCGAAACCGATCCCTCAAGCTGTCATACCGGAGATCAGTGGTGGCCGTGGCCGCTCTGGATCTCCTTGTACTCCTCCACCGTGGGCTTCGGAATGTGGGTGTTCTCCCCGTAGAAGCCCTTGCTGAGCTTCGCGCGGAGCTTCTCGCCCGCCTTCACCTTGCGCTCGACGCCGTTCTCGTCGACCGTCGGGCCGACCTCGATCGGCTCGTACTGCGTGTGCGAGGTGAGGGTGTGCAGCTTGCCCTGCGAGAGCGGCTCGTGGACCTCGACGAACTCACCGTGCGGCAGGCGCTTGATGATGCCGGTCTCGCGACCGTGCAGCACCTTGTCGTGGTCCCGGCGCTGGAGGCCGAGGCAGATCCGCTTGGTGATCACGAAGGCGATGACCGGGCCCACGAAGAAGCCGATCCGCGCGAACCACGTGATCGAGTTGATCGACAGGTGGAAGTACTGCGCGAACATGTCGTTGCCACCGGCGATCAGCAGGATCACGTACCAGGTGAGCCAGGCGACACCGAACGCCGTACGGGTCGGGACGTTGCGCGGGCGGTCCAGGATGTGGTGCTCGCCCTTGTCCTTGGTGACCCAGGCCTCGATGAACGGGTACACCGCGATCGCGGCGAGGACCAGCGGGAAGATCACCAGCGGGATGAACACGCCCAGGACCAGCGTGTGGCCCCAGAGGTTGATCTCCCAGCCCGGCATGGCACGGATGAGGCCCTCGGAGAAGCCCATGTACCAGTCGGGCTGCGCACCGGTGGACACGTGGTCCGGGCGGTACGGGCCGAGCGCCCAGATCGGGTTGATCGACGCGAGCGCCGCGATGGCCGCGATGACACCGAAGACCAGGAAGAAGAAGCCTCCGGCCTTGGCCATGTAGACCGGCAGCAGCGGCATGCCGACGACGTTGTTGTTCGTCTTGCCGGGACCCGCGAACTGGGTGTGCTTGTGGTAGAAGACCAGGATCAGGTGGGCCACCAGCAGGCCCATCATGATGCCGGGCAGCAGCAGGATGTGGATCGAGTAGAACCGTGCGACGAAGTCGCCGCCGGGGAACTCGCCGCCGAAGAGGAAGAACGACAGGTACGTGCCGACGACCGGCACGGACAGGATCGCGCCCTCCATGAAGCGGACACCGGTGCCGGAGAGCAGGTCGTCCGGCAGGGAGTAACCAGTGAAACCGGTGAACATGCCGAGGACCAGCAGCAGGAAGCCGAAGACCCAGTTGACCTCGCGCGGCTTGCGGAAGGCACCCGTGAAGAACACGCGCATCATGTGCACGAGCATGGCCGCGACGAAGATCAGCGCCGCCCAGTGGTGGATCTGCCGGATGAGCAGACCGCCGCGGACCTCGAAGCTGATGTTCAGGGTCGAGGCGAAGGCCTCGGACATCTGGACACCCTGCATCGGCACGTACGAGCCGTGGTACACGACCTCGTTCATGCTCGGGTGGAAGAACAGCGTCAGGTACACACCCGTGAGGATGATGATGATGAAGCTGTAGAGGCAGATCTCACCCAGCATGAAGGACCAGTGGTCCGGGAAGATCTTGCGCATGTTGGACTTGGCCAGGCTGTAGATGCCCAGGCGGCCGTCCGCCCAGTCCGCTACGCGCTCGCCGGCCGGCGCTTTGCGCGCCGTGTTGGATTCGGTGGCAGTGCTCATCCGCGCTCCCAGAAAGCAGGACCGACGGGCTCTTCGAAGTCGCCGTGCGCTTCGAGGAAGCCTTCGTCATTGACGCCGATCCGCAGCTGCGGAAGCGCGTGACCGGCCGGGCCGAAGATGACTCGGGCGCCGTCGGAGAGGTCGAAGGTGGACTGGTGGCACGGGCAGAGCACGTGATGCGTCTGCTGCTCGTACAGGCTGATCGGGCAGCCGACGTGGGTGCAGATCTTGGAGTAGGCCACGATGCCCTCGTGGGACCACTCCAGCTCCTGCTTGTCCTTGATGTCCTCCGGCTTGATGCGGACGATCATCAGGGCGGCCTTGGCGATCTGCGTCTGGAAGTCGTGCTGCTCCTCCTCCAGGCCTTCCGGCCGGGCGAAGGTCAGCGAACCGACGAGCACGTCCTCGGGACGCAGCGGCTCGTTCGTGTTGTCGTTGATCAGCAGCTTGCCCTTGGCCCACACGGTCTTGCGCAGCTTGACCTCGGGCAGCGGGCCCAGGTCGCGCAGCAGCATGACGCCGGCGAGCGGCACCATGGCCATCGCGCCGATCAGGGTGTTGCGGATCAGCGGGCGGCGGGCGATGCCGGACTCGTTCGCACCGTCGGCGAAGTCCTGGAGGACCTTCGCCTTGACCTCGGCCGGGGCCGCGATCTCGTGGCGGTCGTCGGCGACCTCGACATCGGACATCAGGGTGCGGGCCCAGTGGACCGCGCCCGCGCCGATGCAGAAGAGGGCCGTGCCCAGGGTCAGACCGAGCGCGAAGTTCAGCGCGCTCACCTTCCCGATCGGGAAGATGAAGACGATCTTGTCGACCGGGAGGGTCACGTACGCGACGATGAAGCCGATCGTGGCCAGCATCGACAGCGTGAACAGCATCGCGACCGTGCGCTCGGACCGCTTGGCGGCCCGCTCGTCGATGTCCTGGATGCGCGGCTTGTGGACCGGAAGGCCCGGGTCGGCGAACGGATCGTCCGCGACCGCTACGCCACCGTGGTGCGCGTCGCCCTGCTCGCTCGGCAGGTGCTTCTCTTCGGGAATGTCTTGGCTACTCATGACTTCTTGGCCTTAGCGGTGTGGGCCGCGACCCAGACGGCGACAGCGATCAGCGCACCCAGACCGAAGATCCAGCCGAACAGACCCTCGGAGACGGGGCCGAGGCCGCCGAGCTTGAGGCCACCGGGGCTGGTCGACTTCTCGCCGTTGACGTTCTGGAGGTACGCGATGATGTCCTTCTTCTGCTTCTCCGGCATGGTGTTGTCGGGGAAGGAGGGCATGTTCTGCGGGCCGGTGAGCATGGCCTCGTAGATGTGCTTCGGCTCGACGCCGTCCAGGTTCGGGGCGTACTTGCCGAGCGTCAGGGCGCCGCCCTCGCCGGTGAAGTTGTGGCACTGCGCGCAGTTGTTGCGGAAGAGCACACCACCGTTGGCGATGTCGGCACCGGCCGGGTCGTACTGCTTCTCGGTGGGCGTGATCGGGCCGGCACCGAGCGACGCGACGTACGCGGCGAGCTGGTCGATCTGGGCCTGGGAGTAGATGGCCGGCTTCCTCGGCACCTGGGCGCCGGGCTGCTGGGCGGGCATGCGGCCCGTGCTCACCTGGAAGTCGACGGCCGCGGAGCCGACGCCGACCAGGCTGGGGCCGTCAGTGGAACCCTGACCGCCGGTTCCGTGGCAGCTTGCGCAGCCCACGGCGTAGAGCTTCTGGCCCTCCTCGATGGCGAGGGACTGGGCGGTTTCATCGGCCTGCGCCTTGCCCGCGGGCGCGAAGGCGGCGTACAGCCCCCCCGTGACCGCCAGCGCGAAGAGTAGAACGACGACCGCCGCCAGCGGATGGCGTCGTCGTGCGGAGAGCTTTTTCACGGATTACCCCGGTGTCAGGATCTTCTGCGTCGGTGTTTCTGGATGGAGTGCCGGGGCGGTGCCCAGCGACGTGTTCGCTACTTGATCAGGTAGATCGTGGCGAAGAGGCCGATCCAGACGACATCGACGAAGTGCCAGTAGTAGGACACGACGATGGCCGACGTGGCCTGTTCGTGGGTGAACCTCTTGGCCGCGTACGTCCGGCCGAGGACCAGCAGGAAGGCGATGAGACCGCCCGTCACGTGCAGACCGTGGAAGCCGGTGGTCAGGTAGAAGACCGAGCCGTACGGGCCTGACGAGAGAGACAAGCCCTCGTGCTTGACCAGCTCGGTGTACTCGAACACCTGGCCGCCAATGAAGATCGCACCCATGACGAACGTGATGATGAACCACGTCCGGAGCTTCTTCACGTCACCGCGCTCGGCGGCGAATACGCCGAGCTGGCAGGTGAGCGAGGAGAGCACCAGGATCGTTGTGTTCGTCGCCGAGAAGGGCAGATTCAAGGCCGAGGCCTGTTCTGTCCAGTACTCGGCGCCTGTCACGGATCGCAGGGTGAAGTACATCGCGAAGAGGGCCGCGAAGAACATCAGCTCGGAACTCAACCAGATGATGGTTCCGACGCTGACGAGGTTCGGCCGGTTGACCGTCGGGTGCGCGTGCCCGGTATCTACTGTCGTTGCTGTCGCCACGACCGACATTATGTCGGTCGCTTATCCCGCCCTCACCCCGGGGGGTGCCGTTCGGAGTGTCAGGGGCGTGTGCAAGGCCCGAACGGCCCATCAGATCCCCCTCCCGGCGTCTTGCGCGGGGCTGTCGGAACCGATGTTGACGGCCGGTCGGACGGAGTAGCATCCCGCGCAACATCAACGTGATTCACGTGACACGTGGAGGAACGAAATGCGGGCGACTGCGCGGGTTCTGGTCTACAGCGACGACGCGGGCACCCGGGAGCAGGTGCGGCTGGCGGCCGGGCGCAGGCCGGCGGCCGACCTGCCGCCGGTGGAGTTCCTGGAGTGCGCGACGCTTCCGGCGGTCCTCAAGGAGCTGGACGCGGGCGGCATCGACGCCTGTGTGCTGGACGGGGAGGCCGTCCCCGCCGGGGGCATGGGTGTGTGCCGGCAGATCAAGGACGAGATCTTCCGGTGTCCCCCGGTGCTGCTGCTGATGGGGCGCCCCCAGGACGCCTGGCTGGCCACCTGGAGCCGCGCGGACGCCGCCGTCACCCTTCCGGTGGACCCGGTCGAGTTCCCGGAGGCCCTGGCGGGCGTGTTGCGGACCCGGCTGAACTCCAGCGCCGCCTGAGCGGTTCTCCGGCCGGCTTCGCCTCCGGGGCCGCCCGCGTCGGCGGCCCCTTCGGCCCAGCCGGCCGTGGGGCTCAGACCTGGGGCCTGAGGCGGGCTTGGTCCATGGGGCTGCGGCCCTCCTGGGTACCCTTCAGGAGGGCGCTTCCCTCGCGCCAGTCCTTCCAGTCCATGTTCCAGTCGCCGTAGCCGTTCCCGAAGGTGTCCATGTCGTCGCCGATGCTGTTGATCACACGGACGATGTCGCCCTCGGTGATGTTCTCGTAGAACCAGGCGGCGTTGCCGGTGCTCATGCCGGTGCACCCGTGGCTGACGTTCTCGTAGCCCTGGGAGCCGACCGACCACGGCGCGGCGTGGACGTACTCGCCGCTCCACGTCACCCGGGTGGCGTAGTAGACGGGCAGGTTGTAGTACTCGCTGCCGCCGATGCCGACGGTGTCGCCGCGCATCTGGACGAAGTACTGCTTGCCCAGTACCACCTTGACCCCGTTGCGGGTGGAGAAGCCGGGCTTTCCGGTGGTCACCGGAATGGTGTTGATCACTTCTCCGTTGCGCTTGAACGTGAGGTAGTGCGAGGAGGCGTCCGTGGTGACCTCCACCCGGTCCCCGATCTCCAGCTTCAGCGGCTTGGAGGCGGCCCCGTGGAGCTCGTCGGAGATCCTGACGCCCTCCAGGTTGCTCTGCACGGAGACGGTGGAGTTGGCGGGCCAGTAGTCCTTCGGGCGGTAGTGCAGGTTCTTGTCGTCCACCCAGTACCAGGCGCCCTCGACGTTGTCCGGCGTGTCGACGACCAGGGCCCGTTCGATGATGGCGCGGGCGGCCTTGTCCTTGACCGGCTCGTTGAGTTCGGCCGTGATGGGCTGTCCGACGCCGTACTTGCCCTCGTCCGGGCCGAATTCGACCTTGAGGACCTTCTTGGCCGGGGTGGTGTCGAAAGCCAGCGTGCGCTGCCCTGGAGCGCCGCGTTCGTCCTCCGTGCTCACGGTGACCGTGTAGCGCACGCCCGCGGCCATGGGGACGGTGCTGTGCCAGCGGTCGCCCTTGGCGGAGAGTTCACCCGCCAGGCGCCGTCCGTGGGTGTCCACCGCCGTCACGTCGGTGATGCGCGCGGTCGTGCCCTTGACGGTGACTTCGAGCGGCTTGTCGGGGTCGGCGGGGCGGCCGCCGGTGGCCTGGTTGAAGGCGACGTGCTCGCCCGCGTCGTACGGGCGGACAGACAGCGGGTTCTTCTCGCCGGACCCGCATGCGGTGGCGCCGGCCCCGAGGGACGCGACCAGCAGGGAGCAGCTGAGTACCGTCCAAAGACGCGGTGAGTGGTTCATGCGACCAACGCTATGAAGATATGACAATTACGGCGCGCGGGGTGACTGCAAACGAGGGGCCCGGACTCCTCCGAAAAGGTGTCCGGGCCCCTCAGGTCCTGCTGTACGGCCGCGAACTACTGGTTCGCGTTCTCACCGCGGTAGTACTCGTACACCCAGCCCCACAGACCGATCAGGATCAGCGGCGCCGAGAAGTACATCAGCCACCAGCCGAAGATGACGCCCATGAAGGCGAAGGCGCCGCCGACGGCCAGCGAGAGCGGCTGCCAGCTGTGCGGGGAGAAGAACCCCAGCTCGCCCGCCTCGTCGGCGACCTCGGCCTCCAGGTTGTCCTGGGCCATCTCGTCCACGCGCTTGGCCGTGAAGGCCAGGTAGTAGCCGATCATGGCGCTCAGGCCGAAGGCCAGCGCGAGAGCGGTGGTTCCGACCGGCTCCTTCGACCAGACGCCGTACACGACGGTCATGATCAGGATGAAGGCGGCGAGCCAGAGGAACATCTTGCCCTGGATCTTCACTTGCCGGCCTCCTTGCCACCGGTGACGGCCTTGGTGCCGGCGCTGTGGTCCTCGAGGTGGTCGAGGGCCGCGATCTCCGGGTGGTGCAGGTCGAACGCCGGGGATTCGGAACGGATCCGCGGCAGGGTGAGGAAGTTGTGCCGCGGCGGCGGGCAGGAGGTCGCCCACTCCAGCGAACGGCCGTAGCCCCACGGGTCGTCGACCTCGATCTTCTTCCCGTACTTCGCCGTCTTCCAGACGTTGTACATGAAGGGCAGCATCGACAGGCCGAGCAGGAACGAGCTGATCGTGGAGATCGTGTTCAGCGTCGTGAAGCCGTCGGCGGCGAGGTAGTCCGCGTAACGACGCGGCATGCCCTCGACACCCAGCCAGTGCTGGACCAGGAAGGTGCCGTGGAAGCCGACGAACAGCGTCCAGAAGGTGATCTTGCCGAGGCGCTCGTCCAGCATCTTGCCCGTGAACTTCGGCCACCAGAAGTGGAAGCCGGAGAACATCGCGAAGACCACGGTGCCGAAGATGACGTAGTGGAAGTGCGCGACGACGAAGTACGAGTCGGAGACGTGGAAGTCCATCGGGGGCGAGGCCAGGATGACACCGGTCAGACCACCGAACGTGAAGGTGATCAGGAAGCCGATGGCCCAGAGCATCGGGGTCTCGAAGGACAGCGAGCCCTTCCACATGGTGCCGATCCAGTTGAAGAACTTCACACCGGTCGGTACCGCGATCAGGAAGGTCATGAACGAGAAGAACGGAAGGAGCACGCCGCCGGTCACGTACATGTGGTGGGCCCACACGGTCACCGAGAGGCCGGCGATCGAGATCGTCGCCGCGATCAGACCGATGTAACCGAACATCGGCTTGCGGGAGAAGACCGGGATGACCTCGGAAATGATCCCGAAGAACGGTAGCGCGATGATGTACACCTCTGGGTGCCCGAAGAACCAGAAGAGGTGTTGCCACAGCAAGGCGCCGCCGTTGGCCGCGTCGAACACGTGCGCACCGAACTTGCGGTCGGCCTCCAGCGCGAACAGCGCGGCGGCCAGCACCGGGAAGGCGAGCAGGACCAGGACACCGGTCAGCAGCACGTTCCAGGTGAAGATCGGCATGCGGAACATCGTCATGCCGGGAGCGCGCATGCAGATGATCGTGGTGATGAAGTTGACCGAGCCGAGGATCGTGCCGAAGCCGGAGAAGGCCAGACCCATGATCCACATGTCGGCGCCGATGCCCGGCGAGCGGACGGCGTCCGACAGCGGGGAGTAGGCGAACCAGCCGAAGTCGGCCGCACCCGAGGGGGTGACGAAGCCGGCCACCGCGATGGACGAGCCGAAGAGGTACAGCCAGTACGCGAACATGTTCAGCCGCGGGAACGCCACGTCGGGCGCGCCGATCTGCAGCGGCATGATCCAGTTCGCGAAGCCGGCGAACAGCGGGGTGGCGAACATCAGCAGCATGATCGTGCCATGCATGGTGAAGGCCTGGTTGAACTGTTCGTTCGACATGATCTGCGTGCCCGGACGGGCCAGCTCGGCGCGCATGAACAGCGCCATGATCCCGCCGATGATGAAGAACACGAACGACGTGACCAGGTACATCGTGCCGATGGTCTTGTGGTCGGTCGTGGTCAGCCACTTCACGACCACGTTGCCCGGCTGCTTGCGCCGCACCGGCAGCTCGTTCTCATACGAGTCGGCGGCGGCACCCTGGGATTCGTTGAGGATGCTCACAGTTTGTTCACTTCCGCATTCCGGGCCGGGTCAGTCTGCTTGATGCCGGCCGGGAGGAAGCCGGTCTGCCCCTTCTCCGCCAGCAGCTTCAGGTGCGCCCGGTACTCCTCCGGCGAGACGACCTTCACGTTGAAGAGCATCCGGGAGTGGTCGACACCGCAGAGCTCGGCGCACTTGCCCATGAAGATGCCCTCCTGCGAAGGGGTCACCTCGAAGACGTTGGTGTGGCCGGGGATGACGTCCTGCTTGAACAGGAAGGGCACCACCCAGAAGGAGTGGATGACGTCGTTCGACGACAGGATGAAGCGGACCTTCTCGCCCTTGGGGAGGTAGAGGGTCGGTCCCGGGTTGTTGGTCTCCGGGTTCCGGTCGCCGGGGACGCCCTTCTCGTAGACGCCTTCGGCGCCCTTGGGGAAGTCCTTGGTGAAGCGGTCCGGAATGGTGGCGATCTCCTTGGGGACCTCGCCCGCCTTCGGGGTGGCCGCATCGCCGTCGACGTTCTCGACGTAGTTGAAGCCCCAGCTCCACTGGAAGCCGACCACGTTGATCGTGTGGGCCGGCTTGGTGAGGGCGAGCAGCTTCGACTCGTCACGCGCGGTGAAGTAGAAGAGCACCGAGACGATGATGAGCGGGACCACGGTGTACAGCGCCTCGATGGGCATGTTGTACCGGGTCTGCGCGGGGACCTCGATCTTCGTCCGGCTGCGCCGGTGGAAGATGATGCTCCAGATGATCAGGCCCCACACCAGGATGCCCGTGATGAGAGCAGCTGCCCACGACCCCTGCCACAGGGACAGGATGCGAGGCGCCTCCTCCGTGACCGGATAGGGCATTCCGAGGCGGGGGAAGTCTTGCCAGTTGTACGAGCAACCAGTGGCGGTCGCCAGGACCACGCCCGCAGTCAGCGCCTGCAGCAGCTTCCGCCGCATCGGGCGCCGCGGCGAGCGGTCGGAGCCGTAGGGACTCACGTAGCGCCTTCCCGAGAGTCTCGGCCCGCGCGGCCGGCCGCGGCCGTGTTCGGGTCGGTCGCCGGCCCTGACGCAGGCAGGGGTTTGGATGTTTATGCGGACCAAACCCTACTGGACGCTATTTGGGGTCGCGCGGGGAGGGTGCCCAACGCGCCGCTACTGCCCCCGAAGGGATGGATCCGCCGTACGGGGGACGGGCCATCCGGCCCTGAATGGCGGGCTCCGGACGACATCTGACGGCCCCTGACCCCTGCCGTCCGAGGCCTCCGGTTAGCGTGGCCGGATGCCCTACTTCGACACCGCGTCCGCCGCCCCGCTGCACCCCGTGGCCCGTCAGGCGCTGCAGGCCGCCCTCGACGAGGGCTGGGCGGATCCGGCCCGGCTGTACCGGGAGGGGCGGCGCGCCCGGCTGCTGCTGGACGCGGCGCGGGAGGCGGCGGCCGATGCCGTGGGATGCCGGGCCGACGAGCTCGTGTTCACTCCATCGGGGACGCACGCGGTTCACACGGGGGTGGCGGGAGCCCTGGCGGGGCGCCGGCGCGTCGGCGGTCATCTGGTCGTATCGGCGGTCGAACACAGTTCTGTACTGCACGCGGCGGACGCGCACGCGGCCGCCGGGGGCACGGTGACGGAGGTTCCGGTCGACCGGCTGGGCGCCGTCTCGCCCGACGGGTACGCGGCCGCCCTCGGCTCCGGCACCGCTCTGGCCTGCCTCCAGTCGGCCAACCACGAGGTGGGCACGGTCCAGCCGGTGGCGGAGGTCGCCGAGGTCTGCGCGGCCGCCGGGGTGCCGCTGCTCGTGGACGCGGCGCAGTCCCTGGGGTGGGGCCGGGTGGACGGCGCCTGGTCGCTCCTCGCGGCGAGCGCCCACAAGTGGGGCGGGCCGCCCGGGGTCGGGCTGCTCGCCGTCCGCAAGGGGGTCCGCTTCGCACCCCAAGGCCCCGCCGACGAAAGGGAGTCGGGCCGCTCCCCCGGCTTCGCCAACCTCCCCGCGATCGTCGCGGCGGCCGCCTCCCTGCGGGCGGTACGGGCCGAGGCCGAGGCGGAGGCGGCACGGCTGCGGGTGCTGGTCGACCGGATCCGGCGCCGGGTGGCCCGGCTGGTGCCGGACGTGGAGGTGGTGGGCGACGCCGAGCGCCGGCTCCCGCACCTGGTGACCTTCTCCTGCCTGTACGTGGACGGCGAGACCCTGCTCCACGAGCTGGACCGCGCCGGGTACTCGGTCTCCTCCGGGTCCTCCTGCACCAGCTCCACCCTGACCCCCAGTCACGTGCTGCGGGCGATGGGAGTGCTGTCGGAGGGAAACGTACGGGTGTCCCTGCCGATGGGGACCTCGGCGGACGAGGTCAACGGTTTCCTGGAGGTGCTGCCGGGGGCGGTGGCCGGGATCCGCGAGAAGCTGGGCGCGGGCGAACCGGCTTCCGTCGCCCCGGTGGCGGAGTCCCTGGAACTCGACGCCCTCGGCCTGCGCTGCCCGCAGCCGGTGATCGAGCTCGCCCGCGCCATCGGGCGGGTCCCGGTGGGCGGCACCGTCACCGTCCTGTCGGACGACGAGGTGGCCCGGCTGGACATCCCGGCGTGGTGCGCGATGCGGGGGCACGCCTACCTCGGCGAGTCCCCCCGTCCCGCCGGCACGGCCTACACGGTCCGCCGCACCGCCTGACCCGGCCGCCCGCCGGACCGCCCCGAGGACGGTGCGGGCCCCGGGGCGGAGACGGGGAGCCCCCCGTCGCCGCCCCGGGCGGGCGACGCGTCAGGCGGGAAGGTGGGCGCGGACCTCCGCGGCCGCCGCTTCGCCGTAGGCCTTCGTGAAGCGCTCCATGAAGTGCGCGCGCGCCAGCGTGTACTCCTGGGTGCCGAGGGTCTCGATGACCAGCGTCGCGAGCATGCAGCCCAGCTGCGCCGCCCGCTCCAGCCCGACGCCCCAGCCGAGCCCCGTCAGGAACCCCGCGCGGAACGCGTCGCCGACACCGGTGGGGTCGACCTTCGCGGTCTCCTCCGGGCAGCCGACGACGACCGGCTCCTGCCCGGCCCGCTCGATCCGAACGCCCTGCGCGCCCAGCGTGGTGACGCGGGTGCCGACCTTGGCGAGGATCTCCGCGTCGGTCCAGCCGGACTTCGACTCGATGAGCCCCTTCTCGTACTCGTTCGAGAAGAGGTACGTCGCACCCTCCATCAGGGTGCGGATGTTCTCGCCGTCCATCCGCGCGATCTGCTGCGAGAAGTCGGCGGCGAAGGGGATCCCCCGCGTCCGGCACTCCTCCGTGTGGCGGAGCATCGCCTCGGGGTCGTCGGCACCGATGAGGACGAGGTCCAGCCCGCCCACCCGGTCGGCGACGGCCTTCAGCTCGATCTGGCGGGCCTCGCTCATCGCGCCCGTGTAGAAGGAGCCGATCTGGTTGTGGTCGGAGTCCGTGGTGCAGACGAAGCGCGCGGTGTGCAGCACCTCGGAGATCCGCACCGACTCGGTGTCGACCCCGTGGCGGTCCAGCCAGGCGCGGTACTCGTCGAAGTCCGAGCCGGCGGCGCCGACCAGGATCGGGCGGCTTCCCAGCTGCCCCATGCCGAAGCAGATGTTCGGGCCGACACCGCCCCGCCGTACGTCGAGGTTGTCGACGAGGAAGGAGAGGGAGACCGTGTGGAGCTGGTCGGCGACGAACTGGTCGGCGAAGCGGCCCGGGAAGGTCATGAGGTGGTCGGTGGCGATGGAGCCGGTGACTGCGATGCGCACGGCGTGGATGCTCCTGCGGAGGACGGCGAGGGGACAGTCAAAACTACCCGGTCCACGGCAGTGGGCCGACCCGTCGAAACTACCCCGTAGTAGGACTTCCTTCGCCCGCTTTGGCGTGCCTACCGTGCCCCCATGACCTATACCGATGGCTTCGGGTACGCAGAACCCACCGCCGGCGCCCGCCCCGGCTTCGCCCGGCTGCTGGGCGACTGCGCCCGGATGGCACCGCACTGGCCCGTTCCGCACGAGCCGCGCCCGGTCCGCGTCGCGCCCTCGCAGATCCACGGCATCAGCGTCCCGCCCGCCTCGGCCCGGCTGATCGCCTCCACCGCCGCCTACGGGGACTGAGGGCCCCCGGGAGGGAACCGGTTTCGCGGCCGCCGCGTCACACCCGCATCACGTACGGCGGGACACGCGAAGGAGCGATGCGGTGACCAGCGAACAACCCGACACATCACGCGCCACACGACGGCGGCCGGCCTGGGCCATCGGCTCGATCGCCGCCGCCGTCCTGCTGGCAGGCGGTGGTACGGCGTACTGGGCGTCCACGGCCTACGGAGACGCCTCGGGCAGCGGAACCCGTACGAGTGACAGCGCGGCCATCGCGCCCCGCCCGACGGGGTCCCCGTCCCGGCCCGGCATCGCGCCCGGGGAGCCGGATCCGTCCGGCGCCGGGGTCACCTACCGGGCCGAGGGGCAGCTGCCGCAGGCCCCGGCGGGCGGGGCGCCGTCCTTCGCGGCGTCCGGCGAGGTCTCCTCCGACGAGGTGGCCCGGCTCGCCCAGGCCCTCGGGATCTCCGGCGCGCCGCGCCTGAACGGCGAGCAGTGGCAGGCCGGGGAGACCGCCGACGGTTCGGGGCCCCGGCTCACGGTGACCCGCAAGGCTCCCGGGACGTGGAGCTTCTCCCGCTTCCAGGGCGGCGCCACGAACGGCGGCGGCGCCGGGGACGACTGCGTGCGCGGCAAGGACACCTGCGGCCCGGCCACCCTCCCCCAGGGTCCCGCGGAGGGGTCCGCGGTCGCCGGGTCGGACGCGGGGGCGGGACCGGTGTCGGAGGAGGCGGCCAGGGCGGCCGCGGCCCCGGTGCTGGCCGCCGCCGGTCAGGGCGACGCCAAGCAGGACGCCCGTCTGCTCCAGGGTTCCGTACGGGTGGTGAGCGCCGACCCGGTGGTGGGCGGGCTGCCCACCACGGGCTGGTCCACCCGCGTGAGCGTGGGCTCCGACGCCAAGGTGGTGGCGGGCAGCGGCGAGCTCAAGGCCCCGGTCCGCACGGGTGAGCAGCCGGTGGTCGGCGCCGACGAGGCGCTGGCCCGGCTCAACGCGGCCGGCAAGGGCGGCGACGGCACGGGGCCGGGCCCGAGCGGCTGCGCGACCTCCGTGCCGTTGACCCCGGACACGCCGACGGGTGCGACGGACACCCTGCCCTGCAACCCGGAGCCGCGTCCGATGAAGCCCCCGCGGACCGAGACCGTACGGGGGGCCGTGCTCGGGCTGGCCCCGGGGACGGTCGACGGCGGACGGGGCCTGGTGCCGGCGTGGCTGTTCGAGGTGGCCGGCAAGGACGGCGCCGCGGGCCGCACGGTGGCCTCCCCGGCGGGCAAGGACGGCGGCGGCGCCCCGGTGCCCCCGCAGGACAGGACCGCGCCCGCGTTCTCGTACGCGCAGGCCGACCGGAAGCTGACGGTGAACTTCTGGGGCGGGGCGTGCAGCACGTACGCCCTGGACGCGCGGGAGGAGGCCGGGTCGGTGCTGGTGAAGGTCACCGAGACGCCGGACCCGCAGGGGCGGGCCTGCATCATGCTGGCGCAGGAGATGACCGTGTCGGCCACGCTCCGCGAGCCGCTCGGCGACCGGAAGGTGGTCGACGCGACGACGGGCAAGACGCTCCCCCGCCAGTGAGGCGGTAGCGGGAACGCCCGAGGGCCCGGGCACCGGTCGCTGCGACCGGTGCCCGGGCCCTCGTCGTACGGGGTCAGCCGGGTTCAGCTGAACGAGTCGCCGCAGGCGCAGGAGCCGGTGGCGTTCGGGTTGTCGATCGTGAAGCCCTGCTTCTCGATGGTGTCGACGAAGTCGATCGAGGCGCCGTGCAGGTACGGGGAGCTCATCCGGTCGGTGACGACCTTGACGCCGTCGAAGTCCTTGACGACGTCGCCGTCGAGGGACCGCTCGTCGAAGAAGAGCTGGTAGCGCAGGCCGGAGCAGCCACCGGGCTGGACGGCGACGCGGAGCGCCAGGTCATCGCGGCCTTCCTGCTCCAGCAGGGTCCTGACCTTCTCGGCGGCGGCGTCGGACAGGAGGATGCCGTCGCTCACGGTGGTCTTGTCGTCCTGTACGGACATCTGCATTCACTCCCGAAGTGGGCGGCTCCCCGCCGGTGCGGCTGGGGAAACGTCGGACTCTTGCCGTGGATGGCAACCAGCGGGACCGCGGATTCATTCCGGGGCCGACGCCTTGTTTCAGATATTCATGCTCGCACATCCGGGCGGAGCGGTGGACCCCGCGAAGAGGACCGGTGGAGCGGGCCGCACCCGGCCGGGCGAATGCGTCACATCGACACTATCGGCATCGTCAAAGTGACGTGAAGCGGTTATGATAGATAGCGTCAAATAGACGAGAAGTCGTGAAGACGCCACTCCCGCAGTCCCAGAAGTCCCTTGTCGCAGAACAGAAAGGGTGCGTGTCGTGACCACCGCCCAGCCTTTGGACGTCCAGCCGACGCCCCTTGCCCTGCTGCTGCTCGGCCGTGAGGCCGACCCCAAGAGCGAGCGCGGGGTGGAATGCCCCGGCGACCTGCCCTCGCCGTCCGACCCGGACCTGGTGGCCCGCGCTCGCGCGGCCAAGGAGAAGCTCGGGGACAAGGTCTTCATCCTCGGCCACCACTACCAGCGCGACGAGGTCATCGAGTTCGCCGACGTCACCGGTGACTCCTTCAAGCTGGCCAAGGACGCCGCGGCCAAGCCGGAGGCCGAGTACATCGTCTTCTGCGGCGTGCACTTCATGGCCGAGTCCGCGGACATCCTGACCTCGGACGACCAGAAGGTCGTGCTGCCCGACCTGGCGGCCGGCTGCTCGATGGCCGACATGGCCACCGCCGAACAGGTCGCCGAGTGCTGGGACGTGCTGACCGAGGCCGGGATCGCCGGTACGACCGTCCCCGTCTCGTACATGAACTCCTCCGCCGACATCAAGGCCTTCACCGGCAAGCACGGCGGCACGATCTGTACGTCGTCCAACGCGAAGAAGGCCCTGGAGTGGGCCTTCGAGCAGGGCGAGAAGGTGCTCTTCCTCCCCGACCAGCACCTGGGCCGCAACACCGCCGTGCGCGACATGGGCATGTCCCTGGACGACTGCGTGCTCTACAACCCGCACAAGCCGAACGGCGGCCTGACGGCCGAGCAGCTGCGGAACGCGAAGATGATCCTGTGGCGCGGCCACTGCTCGGTGCACGGCCGGTTCTCGGTCGACTCGGTCAACGACGTGCGCGAGCGGATCCCGGGCGTGAACGTGCTGGTCCACCCCGAGTGCAAGCACGAGGTCGTGGCGGCCGCGGACTACGTCGGCTCGACGGAGTACATCATCAAGGCGCTGGAGGCGGCCCCGGCCGGCTCCAAGTGGGCCATCGGCACCGAGCTGAACCTGGTCCAGCGGCTGGCGAATCGTTTCGCGGCGGAGGACAAGGAGGTCGTCTTCCTCGACAAGACGGTCTGCTTCTGCTCGACGATGAACCGCATCGACCTCCCGCACCTGGTGTGGACCCTGGAGTCCCTGGCCGAGGGCAACCTGGTCAACCGGATCCAGGTCGACAAGGAGACGGAGAGCTTCGCGAAGCTCGCGCTGGAGCGGATGCTGGCGCTGCCGTAACGGTGGGTACGGAAGGGGGCGCCCGGCTGCTGCCGGGCGCCCCCTTCCGCGTTCCTCCAGGCGGCCCAGGCGGGCGGGCTGCGGGCGGCACGCCGGTCCACCCTGGGAACCATGGTCGATCTCGTGAAACAGCACCTCCGCACGGGGCACACCTGGATCGCCAGCTTCGCCTCGCTCGTCGCCTTGGCCTTCTCCGGCTACAACTTCGCCCAGCTGCAGGAGGATCCGCGCCCTGTGGTCACCCTGCCACTGACGCTCAAACTGTGGCGGGACGGGGAGAAGACCTCCGTCTTCCTCCAGCCCGCCGTCTACACCCGGTTCAGCACCGAGGACGCGGAGATCATCACCGATGTACGGCTGGCGCTCCGCGCCACGCACGGCGGCCCGGAGCCGAAGTTCTTCTGGGAGGACAACGTCAGGTTCACGGCCTCCCACGACCCCAAGTCCTACGACGACATCACCATCTGGTGGGAGTTCGAGTCGGATCCCGCACCCTTCATCGTCAGCCAGACCCAGCCCCAGCGACCCGCCCTGCAGTTCAGCACGCTCGGCTGGCAGCTCACACCCGGGCGCTACGACGGAACACTGACCCTCCGGCGGGCGAGCACCCACGCGCCGATCGAGCGCTCGTTCTGCCTCCTGCTCAACGCGGAGGCGATCAAGAGGGTGTCGCGCGGCAACCGCTACTACGACTTCCGCACGGACGTCCCCGGCAGGAGCCAGGGCGGCTGCTACCAGCTCTACCTCGGCTGAGGGCCCCGGCCCCGCGCGGTGCGGGGGCCGGGGCCCTGTCGGGGCGGCGGGCGGTCAGACCTTGACCGGGGTCTCTTCCGCCGGCTGGGGCGGGACCACCGTCAGGCGGGCCCGCTTCTTCGCGCGGCGGCGTTCCTTGCGGAGCTCGACCATCGTGTAGAGGGTCGGCACCAGCAGCAGGGTCAGCAGCGTCGAGCTGACCAGGCCACCGATCACCACGACCGCGAGCGGCTGCGAGATGAAGCCGCCCTCGCCGGTGACGCCCAGCGCCATCGGGAGCAGGGCGAAGATCGTCGCCAGGGCCGTCATCAGGATCGGCCGCAGACGGTGACGGCCTCCCTCGATGACCGCCTCGACGACGCCCAGTCCCTGGGCCCGGTACTGGTTGACCAGGTCGATCAGGACGATCGCGTTGGTCACCACGATGCCGATCAGCATCAGCATGCCGATCATCGCCGGGACACCCATCGGGGTGCCGGTGGCGATCAGCAGGCCCAGCGCGCCGGTGGCGGCGAAGGGGATGGAGACCAGCAGGATCAACGGCTGGACCAGTGAGCGGAAGGTCGCCACCAGCAGCATGAACACGATGGCGATGGCGGCGAACATGGCCAGGCCGAGCGAACCGAAGGCCTTGTCCTGGTCCTGGGAGACGCCGCCGATGGCGGCGGTGGCGCCGGCCGGCAGGTCCAGGGCCTTGATCTTGGTCTGGAGTGCGGCGCTGACCGCGCCGGTGTTGTCGCCGACCGGCTTGGCGGTGATGGTGGCGGCGCGGGCGCCGTCGATCCGGGTCATGGCGACCGGGCCGGGGACGACCTTGACGTCGGCGATGTCACCGAGCTTGGCCGGGCCGACCGGCAGGGCCTGGAGTTCGGCCAGGGTGGTGGCCCGGTGGGCGGAGCGGACCACGATGTCCCGCTCGGTGTCGTCCAGTACGGCCTTGGCCACCGGGTTGCCCCGGACGGCCTGGGCGACGACGGCGCCCAGCGCGGCCTGGTTCAGGCCGGCCTCGGCGGTCTTGGGGGTGGCGGTGACGGCGATGCGGGGCACCGACTGGGCCAGGTCGCTCTGGACGTCGGTGACGTCCTTCAGGGTGGCCACCTCGGCGCGGACCTGCTCGGCGGCCTTGGCCAGGACGCCCGCGTCACCGGCCTTGACGACCACGCTCAGGTTCTGGCTGCCGAAGCCGCCGCCCGCCGAGATGGAGGTGTCGCCGATGCCGTCCAGCTTCCCCAGGGCGTCCTGGATCCGCCCCTTGACGGCCTCGGAGTCGCCGGAGTCCTTCAGGGTGACCTGGTAGGAGGCCTGGTTGGTGCCCGTACCGCCGCCGAAGGCCGCGAGGAAGCCGGAGGAGCCGACGGTGACCTGGTAGTCCTTGACCCCGTCCACGGAGCCGAGGGCCTTCTCCACCTTGCGGGCGGCCTCGTCGGAGGCGGCCAGCGAGGTGCCGGGGGCGAGTTCCTGCTTGACCGTCAGGACGTCCTGCTCGCCCTGGTCGAAGAAGTTGGTCTTCAGCAGCGGGGTCATGGCGAAGGTGGCGACCAGGACGACGACCGCGATGGTCACGCTGGTCAGGCGGCGCCGGGTGGCGAAGCCCAGGACCTTGACGTAGAAGCGCTGGAGGCGGCTCTTCGCCTCCTTCTCCTCGGCCTCGCGGCGGGCCTTCGCGGCGCTCTCGGCGTCCGCCGACGAGACGCCCTTGGGGGCGCGCAGGAACCAGTACGACAGCACCGGGACGACCGTCAACGACACCAGCAGCGAGGCCAGCAGCGAGGCGGTCACCGTGAGCGAGAAGGAACCGAACAGCTCGCCGATCATGCCGCCGACCAGGCCGATCGGCAGGAAGACGGCGACGGTGGTGAGCGTGGACGAGGTCACCGCGCCCGCCACCTCGCGCACCGCGGTGATGATCGCGGCCTCGCGCTCCTCGCCGTAGCCGAGGTGGCGCTTGATGTTCTCCAGGACCACGATCGAGTCGTCGACGACGCGGCCGATGGCGATGGTGAGCGCGCCCAGCGTCAGCATGTTGAGCGACAGGTCGCGGGTCCACAGCACGATCAGGGCGAGGACCACGGACAGCGGGATGGAGACCGCGGTGACCAGGGTCGAGCGGATCGACGCCAGGAAGACCAGGATCACGATGACCGCGAAGGCCAGACCCAGGAGCCCCTCGGTGGTCAGGCCGGAGATGGACCGGGCGACCGCCGGGCCCTGGTCGCTGACGACGGTCAGCGCGGCGCCGGAACCGAGGGTGGAACGCAGCTCCGGGAGCTTGTCCTTGACGGCGTCGGAGATGGCGACGGCGCTGCCGTCCTTGTCCATGGTGAGGACGAGGGCGAGGCTGGGCTTGCCGTTGGTGCGGGTGATCGAGTCGCCCGCGGCGGGCTCCTGCTCGACCGCGGCCACGTCGGCGAGGCGGACGGCCGGCTTGCCGGGGCCCGGGGTCAGCCGGAGGTCCTCCAGCTGGGCGAGGGAGGTGTATCCGGAGCCGACGCGGACGGTGCGGTTCTTGCCGCCCTCGTCGAAGGAGCCGGCGGGGACGGTGGCGCCGCCGGCCTTGAGGCCTTCGGCGAGCTTCGTCCCGTCGAGGCCGGCCGCGGCGAGCTTCGCCTCGTCGGGCGTGACGGTGACCTGGAGGTCACGGACGCCGTCCACGCTGACCTGGCCGACGCCGTCGATGTCCTCCAGGACCGGGACGACGGACTTGTTCAGCTGGTCGGCGAGGGCCTGCTGGTCCTTGTCCGAGGTGACGGCGAGGACGACGGTGGGGATGTCGTCGGTGGAGCCGGCGACCACCTGCGGGTCCACCTCGGCGGGCAGCCGGACGCGGGCCCGGTTGACGGCCTGCTGGACGTCGGCGACGAGCTGCTTGGTGCCGCTGTCGCCGTAGTCGAAGGTGGCCCGGATGAGGGCGTTGCCCTCGCTGGCGGTGGAGGTGATGCCGGTGATGCCGTCGACGCCCTTGAGGGTGGCCTCGATGGGCTCGATGACCTGCTTCTCCACCACGTCGGGCGAGGCGCCCTGGTACGGCGCGAGCACGGAGACCATCGGCAGTTCGATGGAGGGCAGCAACTGCTGCTTGAGCTGCGGGATGGCTATGACGCCGAAGAGCAGCGCGACGATCGACACGAGGCCGATCAGCGCTCTCTGGGCAAGGCTGAAGCGGGACAGCCAGGACATGGGTGTGGGATCTCTCTGCCGGACGCGGGTGGGGGCGTCCCAGCCTCGCCCACGCCGGAGCGCCGTTGCGTCGCCCCCAGGTCCCGTCCTTATGCGCGGCATACCGCGTCCGCAGTACTCCGCGGTGGTCCGCCGTACTGCGGACCCCGTCCGCTCAGTCGGAGCGCGGGCGGACCAGGCCCGATTCGTACGCGATGACCACCAATTGCGCCCTGTCGCGGGCGCCGAGCTTCGCCATGGCCCGGTTGACGTGGGTCTTGACCGTGAGCGGGCTGACCTCCAGCCGCCCGGCGATGCCGTCGTTGGAGAGGCCGGCCGCGACGAGGACGAGGACCTCGCGCTCGCGGACGGTCAGCGCGGCGAGCCGTTCGGCGTGGACGGAGCCGGTGGCGGGGACCTCGGCGTGGCCGCCCTGGGCGAGGAAGCTGGCGATGAGGCCCTTGGTCGCCGCCGGCGAGAGCAGTGCCTCGCCGGCCGCCGCGACGCGGATGGCGTTCAGCAGCTCGTCGGGTTCGGCGCCCTTGCCGAGGAAGCCGGAGGCCCCGGCACGCAGCGCCTGGACCACGTACTCGTCCACCTCGAAGGTGGTCAGCATGACGACGCGGACCCCGGAGAGCTCCGGGTCGGCGCTGATCAGGCGGGTGGCGGCGAGTCCGTCGGTGCCGGGCATCCGGATGTCCATGAGGACGACGTCGGCCCGCCGCTCGCGCGCGAGGGCGTAGGCCTGTGCCCCGTCGGCGGCCTCACCGACGACCTCCATGTCGGCTTCGGAGTCGACCAGCACCTTGAACGCGCTGCGCAGCAGCGCTTGGTCGTCGGCGAGCAGCACCCTGATGGGCGTGGTGGCGCTCTGCGTCTGGGTCCCCGTCTCGGCCATGCCCCGAGGGTACGCGGGCGGGTGCGCGGGCTCAGCCGAGGGAGAGGGTCACCAGGGCGGTGGTCGCCGCCACTTCGCACAGGGCGCCGAAGACGTCCCCGGTGACCCCGCCGAAGCGGCGGACGCAGCGGCGCAGCAGGAGGTCGGCGGCGAGCAGGCCCGCTGCGACGGCCGCGGCGTACTGGACGGCGGCGGGCAGCCCCTGCGGGAGCGCGGCCAGCGCGGCGGCGGCCGTGACGAGGGCGGCGACTGCGGCGGCGGCGCCCTGCGGGACCACGCCGGCGACGGCCGCGCCCAGGCCCTCGGGCCGGGCGGCGGGGACGCCTGCGCGGGAGGCCAGGGTCATGGCGAGCCGGGCGGTGACGGCGGCGAGCACGGCGGCGGGTGCGCCGTGGGCCCAGCCGTCGGCGTAGAGGTCGGCCAGCGCGGCGACCTGCACCAGGAACACGATGAGCAGGGAGATGACGCCGAAGGGGCCGATGTCGGACTGCTTCATGATCCGCAGGGCGTCCTCGGCGGGCTTGGCGCTGCCCAGGCCGTCCGCCGTGTCGGCGAGGCCGTCGAGGTGCAGCCCGCGGGTCAGGGCGGCCGGGACGGCTACGGTGACGGCCGCGGCGAGCAGCGGGCCGCCCCCGAGGAGGAGCAGCAGGCTGCCGGGCACGGCGGCGAGCAGGCCTACGACGAGGCCGGCCAGCGGCGCGCACTCCATGCCGGTGCGGGCGGCGGGCCGGTCCCAGCGGGTGATCCGCGCGGGCAGCACGGTCAGCGTGCCGAACGCGAAGCGGAGCCCGTCCGGGAAGGAGGCGCGCTCGGAGGGCGGCGCCGGTGGTGGATCATCGAACGAATCTGTCATCGGCGCGAACGCTACCCCTTCGGAACCCCTTCGGAGTCGGCGGTAAATTGCTCAATACGCGCCAAAAGGGAAGCAGGTGTCGTGGGTCACTGGTGGTACCGGAACATCGTCGAGCCGGGCAAGCTGCCGCTCCTGCTCGCCCTGCTGTCCTTCGTGCTGTCGTTCCTGGTCACCCGGGTGATCACGCGGCTGATCCGGGCCGGCCGGGGGCCCTTCAAGAACATCACCCCGGGCGGGCTGCACGTCCACCACGTGGTCCCGGGGGTGGTCCTCGTGATCATCGGCGGATTCGGGGCGGTCGGCAGCGGCCAGCACAGTTTCGGCGCGGGCCTGTCGGCCGTGCTCTTCGGACTCGGGGCCGGGCTGGTACTGGACGAGTTCGCGCTGATCCTGCACCTCGACGACGTCTACTGGAGCGAGCAGGGCCGCAAGAGCGTGGAGGTCGTGGTGCTGACGGCGGCGGTGGTCGCGCTGGTGCTGGGCGGCTTCCTGCCCTTCGGGGTCAACGAACTGACCCCCGACGAGCGGCACAGCCGGGGTCTCGTGGTCATGAACACCGCCATGAACTTCTTCCTGGCCCTGGTCGCCCTGTGGAAGGGCAAGCCCCGCACGGCGGTGTTCGGGACGGTGATCCCCTTCGTGGCACTGATCGGCGCGGTGCGCCTGGCCCGGCCCGGGTCCCCGTACGCGAAGAGGTTCTACGCGAACCGCCCGCGCGCGCGGGCCAAGGCGGGACTGCGGGCCTTTCACCACGACCGGCGCTGGGCCCGGCCGCGCCGCAGGTTCGAGGAGTTCATCGGCGGCACCCCGGACTGACGGCGAGGGACCCGCCCCGTACGGAAGGGCCCGCCCCGTACGGAGGGCCCGCCCCCGTGCAGTGCGGGTGCGGGCCCCGTGGCCGTCGGTGTCCCGCGCGCCGGGTGACCTGGGTGCGGCGGGCGGCGGGTGCGTCAGCCCGGGATCAGGCCGTCGTCGCCGAGCATCTCCCTGACCTCGTCCAGCGAGGCGTCGGGCGCGGGCAGGATCAGCTCGGACGGCTCCAGCGCGTCATCGGGGAGCGGCGTTCCCAGCCGGCGGACGGCGTCGAGCAGCGACCCCAGCGTGCGCCGGAAGCCCTCCTCGTCGCCCGCTTCCATCTCCGCGAGCAGCTCGTCGTCCAGCGCGTTGAGCTCGGCGAAGTGGCTGTCGGCCAGCCTCGCCTGCCCCTCCCCCATGATGCGGACAATCATGACGGGCCCCTGTCCTACTGCTTGTCGAACCGGTGCTGGGTCTGCGACGGCTGGCCCGTGCCGGGGGCGCCGCCCTCGATGGCCTGCTGCTGCGCCGACGGGCCGCCCGTCAGCTCGGCCTTCATCCGCTGGAGCTCCAGCTCCACGTCCGTGCCGCCGGAGAGGCGGTCCAGCTCGGCCTGGATGTCGTCCTTGGAACCGAGACCGCTCTGGTCGTCGAGGGCGCCGGAGGCCAGCAGCTCGTCGATCGCACCGGCGCGGGCCTGGAGCTGGGCGGTCTTGTCCTCGGCCCGCTGGATGGCCAGGCCGACGTCGCTCATCTCCTCCGAGATGCCGGAGAAGGACTCCGCGATGCGGGTCTGCGCCTGCGCGGCCGTGTAGGTGGCCTTGATGGTCTCCTTCTTCGTCCGGAAGGCGTCCACCTTGGCCTGCAGGCGCTGCGCGGCGAGCGTCAGCTTCTCCTCCTCGCCCTGCAGGGTCTGGTGCTGCACCTCCAGGTCGCTGACCTGCTGCTGGAGCGAGGCGCGGCGGGACAGGGCCTCGCGCGCCAGGTCCTCGCGGCCCAGGGCGAGGGCCTTGCGGCCCTGGTCCTCCAGCTTGGCGGACTGGCCCTGGAGCTGGTTGAGCTGCAGCTCCAGGCGCTTGCGGGAGGTCGCCACGTCGGCGACCCCGCGGCGCACCTTCTGCAGCAGCTCCAGCTGCTTCTGGTACGAGTAGTCGAGGGTCTCGCGCGGGTCCTCGGCCCGGTCAAGGGCCTTGTTCGCCTTCGCGCGGAAGATCATCCCCATACGCTTCATGACACCGCTCATGGGCTTCGCGCGCCCCCTTCTAGACGGACTGTGCTCCAGGTCACCGACAGGACCCACAGTACGGGCCCTGTCTCCATTACCGCACTGTTCGAGTACGGATGCGCTCCTCCTCCAGGACGAGTACCCCGGCGCCGTGTCAGGCGTAAGGAGTAGGTGATCCCCGAGACCGGCGGAACCCCCGCACTGGGAAGACGCCCGCCGTTGCCGGATCGTTCCCCGCGGAGGTGGGGCCCGTGGCCCCGACCACGTACGCTTGGGTTTTGTGTTTGGTAGCCGCTCCTCCAAGGAAGAGAAGGCCGCCGCCGCCGACAAGGCGAGCGCCGACCTCTCGCAGCCCCGTGACCCGCAGGCCCCGAAGGGCCGCCCGACGCCGAAGCGTGCTGTGGCCCAGTCGCAGCGCAAGGCCGTCGTGGCCTCGACCGGCAACCGCAAGGAGGACGCCAAGCGAGCCCGTGAACGCCGCCGGGAAGAGATGGCCAAGCAGCGCGAGGCGCTGGCCAACGGCGACGAGCGGTACCTGCCCGCCCGTGACAAGGGTCCCGTCCGCCGCTTCGTCCGCGACTTCGTGGACTCCCGCTTCTCGGTCGCCGAGATGTTCCTGCCGCTGGCAGTGATCATCCTGGTGATGAGCATGATCCGGGTGAACCAGATCCAGAACATCTCGCTGATGCTGTGGCTCGGCGTGATCGTCCTGATCATCCTCGACTCCATCGGCCTCGCGTTCCGCCTCCGCAAGGCGCTGAACGAGCGCTTCGCGAACGAGCCGCGCCGCGGCGCGATCGCGTACGGCCTGATGCGCACCCTCCAGATGCGCCGGCTGCGCCTGCCCAAGCCGCAGGTCAAGCGCGGGGAACGGCCCTGAGCGAGGACTTCGCACAGGGGGCCCGGCTCTGGCTCGAAGGGCTGGGCGGACTGCGCAACGCGGTCCGGCAGGAACTGGTGGGCCGGCAGGTCGAGGAACAGATCACGCACCGCTTCCCGGTCGGGCAGCGGCTGCGCGTCCTCGACGTCGGCATGGGCCAGGGCACACAGGCCCTGCGCCTCGCCCGCGCCGGCCACAAGGTCACCGGCCTGGAGCAGGACCCCGACATGCTGGCGGTCGCGCACGCGGCGCTGGCCGCCGAGCCGGCCGGGATCCGTGACCGCGTCCAGCTGTTAGAGGGCGACGGCCGCGAGACGGGCGCCCACTTCGTGCCGGGCAGCTTCGACGTGGTGCTGTGCCACGGGGTGCTGATGTACGTCCCCGAGGCCGACGCGATGCTCGCCGGGCTGGCCCGCATGCTGGCTCCGGGCGGCCTGCTGTCCCTGCTGGTGCGCAACGGTGACGCCCTCGCGCTGCGGCCGGGGCTGGCCGGGGACTGGTCCGGGGCGCTCGCGGCCTTCGACACCGTCGACTACACGAACCGGCTCGGTCTGGACGTGCGCGCCGACCGGCTGGCCGATCTGACGGCCACCCTGTCCGGCATCGGCGCGCCGCTCTCCACCTGGTACGGCGTACGGGTCTTCACCGACGGCACCGAGGCCGGCGCGGAACTCCCGCCGGACGAGGAACTCGAAGAGCTGCTCGCCGCCGAGGAACGTGCCGGACGGACCGACCCCTACCGGTCGGTGGCGGCGCTCCTGCACCTGTGCGGGGTCCGGGGCTAGGGGGTGTCTGACGGATGTCCGTGGGGAAGGAGCGGCGTCCGGTGCGTGCTCTCGGCGTGCCGACCGGAAGCCCGCGTACTGGACGTAC
>NZ_JBVIKC010000046.1:0-66919 GCF_055581065.1 Streptomyces sp. NPDC031479 | reverse complement strand
GATCCTGGGCGGCGGGTGAAGCACCCGTGCCGCCCGGCGACCCATCCAGTTCTACCGACGCCCCGACCGCCTGGCAAAGACCCCGCCTACTACACACCCTCGCAGGAGGGGCCCCGCCGTCCCCCTCCGCCACCCCGGCCGGGAGCCGGTCCCTGAGGGTGCGCACGGGCCTCGGGCGACTACGACGCCGCTTCGTATGTGACCTGGGTCCTATGGGACGGCTCACCGCCGGAGCCCCCGAACCTCACCCGGTGTCACCATGCGCGACCCTTTGCGTGGCGGCGTGGCGGCGTGGCGGCGTGGCGGCGAACCGGCAGGGGCCGCCCCGCCCCCGCCACCACAACCGATCGGCCCGGCTGCGCGTCCTACCCGCAGAGCCGTCCCCGGTCAGCCGGTCCGGGAGGACACCGACCCTGGAGGGGCACCATCGACACGCTCGCCGCACACCGACCCGATCCGACCGCAGGGCGCCGCCACAGGGCCGCGATCGGCATGGCGCTGCTGGGCGGCGTGGCCGGTGTCGTGCTGGCCGCCGCCGTCATGACGTTCCTGTGGTGGCCGCGGACCGAGGTGACGTACCGCAGCAGCGCTCCCTCGGCAGTGGTCTACCAGGACGGGGTACCGCACTCGCTGGCACTCGTGCACAGCCACACCCTGTCCGGGCGGCACTCCTACCGGATGGTGATCGGCAGGGAATCCGTCGGGACCTACGGGCACTGGGTGGACGTCGACACCGCTCTGGGGAAGGACGGAATCGAATCCACCACGTGGACGCAGGACGGGGTGCGTGTCCGTTTCCCGACGGGCCACGAGGTCTTCGTCCCCGCCCGCTTCTTCCTGTACGGCAGGTGACGCGCGGGCTCGGCACCGTCGGGGAGGCGGCAGTGGCGGTGCGGGTCCGCCGGGCGGCCTCGCGACCCGCCCTCCTCGGCGGCGCCGGAGGGGCGGGTCCCGCAGTGGCTTACGATGCCGGACGGACGGGGCCGTAGCGCAGAGGTCGTCGCGCGCGGTCTCCAAAACCGCGAGGACGCCGGTTCGAATCCGGTCGGCTCCGTCACTCCGGCCGGCCGGGAGGGTGCGCGTCCGCCCCGCCCGGCTGCGACCGGCCCGCGGTCATGCCGGGCCGTTCCAGGCGGTGGTCAGCCCGTCGAGCCACGCGGGGGGCAGCTCCGCCGCGTCCCACTCCTCACGCAGTTCCCCGGGTACGGTCGCGAGCCGCTCCAGCACCGCGAGGCTCGTGGCGGAGTGGAGGAGCGAGTAGCGGCCGTGCACCGTGATGGCGCTGCCCGGTCCGAACGCCGCGAACATCCGCTCCAGTCGGGGCCGGTGGGCCGCGGCGAACCGCGTGAGGCGCCCGGCGTAGCCGGCCCGCTGGCGGACCGTCATCGTGGCGAGGACGGCGGCGAGCACCTCCTCGGTCACCTCCGGGTCCAGTTCCGAGACCGCCGTGAACGACAGGTACAGGGGCGTGAGCGCGACCCGTGCCCGTTCCACCTCCATGCGCCCGGCCCGCGGGCGCTCCCCCGCCGGGCCCTGTTGCCCGTCCGGGCCGACGACCCGTTGGAGCGTCCGCTCGGCGACGGCGCCGAGTTCCTCCAGCGCGTCCCCGGCGCCGTCGAGCCAGCCCGTCGCGTACTCCTCGCCCTTGTCCCCCGGAGCCTCGCGGCCGCTGCCGCTCAGTTCCTCGTAGGCCAGGGCGAGGGCGCCCGCCTCCACCAGCCCGATCAGTTCCCGCGCGTCACCGGAAGGGACCCCCGCCCGCGCGAGGAGCTGCAGCAGCGTCGTCCGCGCGTTGTCGACACTGGCCTCGTCCGGCCACTGCCGTCCCTCGTCGGCCGTGCTCATCGGATCCTCCTCTTCCCTCGGGTGGCGCGGTGTGTCCAACGAGACCGCTCCTCCCACGCTCCAACGCCCGACAGCCCGGCTGTGCTCCCGCCCGGTCGCCCGGTCCCGCTCGGCGCCGTTGCGGGCGCGAGGGCACGTGGGCGTCGACGACGGGGCCTGTGGCCGGGCACCTGGAGGCTATGACATCAGGTCGTCGGGCCGACGGAGGGAGGTGCCCCAGGGGGATCCACCCACAGGGCCGGGGCCGGCGTCCCGGTACCGCCGTACGGAAGTACGGAAGTACGGCGGTGCGAAGGACCGTTCGGGGACGCCCGCGTCGGCCCGGTCACCCGGAACGGACTCCGCCGCCCCGGGTGACCGGCACTACCGCGCCGGCCGGGCGGAACGCGGAGGGAAGGCGAGGCCCGTCGGGGTGGCCAGGCCGGTGGAGTCCACGGTGGTCTGGACGCCATCGGAGAGGCGGACGCGGACGACCCGGTTGTTGAAGGCATCGGCGACGTAGAGGGCGCCGTGGTGGTCGAGGGCGAGGCCGAGCGGGCTGCTCAGGCCGGTGGTGGGGACCGTGGTCTGCTCGCCGGTTCCCGCCGCGATCCGCACCACGCGGTCGTTGCCGCTGTCGGAGACGTAGAGGTCGCCCGCGGCGCTCAGGGCGAGACCGGTGGGCTGCGAGAGGCCGCTGGTGGGGACGGTGGACTGCCCGCTCCCGTCGGCGGGCACCCTCACCACGCGGTCGTTGACGAAGTCGGAGACGTACAGGTCCCCGTCGGGTTCCAGGGCCAGCCCCCAGGGGTGCAGCAGCCCGGTGGTGGGAACGGTGGTCTGGCCGCTGCCGTCGGCCGGCACCTTCACCACGCGGTCGTTGAAGCTGTCGGCGACGTAGAGGTCGCCGGCGGAGTCGACGGCCAGGCCCAGGGGGCGCGAGAGGCCCTCGGTGGGCACGGTGGACTGGCCGCTGCCGTCCGGGGCCGACCGCACCACCCGGTTGTTCCCGGTGTCGGAGACGTAGAGGCTGCCCGTGCGGTCCCAGGCCAGCCCTGTCGGGCGTACCAGACCGTCCAGGGGGAGGGTGGTCTGGCCGCCCCCGTCGGTGGGCAGCGTGACCACGCGGTTGTTGCCGTAGTCGGACACGTACAGCGGCGGGCCGGTGTGCGGGCCCACGTCGTGGAGCCGGTCGGCACCGGCCGCTCGCGCGGGCAGCGCGCACAGGAGCAGCGCTCCGGCGAAGGCGGCCAGACGGCGGGTCAGCCGCCTCCGGGTGCGGCCGGCGGGCGCCTGGGGTTCGGGGACGTGCGACTCGGCCGTGACGCGTGCCACGTTTCACCCACCTGTTCCGAAGGGGCCGGCCACGTGTCGGACCGGCCGGGTCGGGACGACCCTAGGCAGCCGCCGCGGGCCGGGCGGAAGCCACGCCACCGGCCGCGCCGCGGGCCACTCCAATGCACGGGCGCGTTCGAAAACGGGTAGGTGCGCCCCGTGCGGCTCTGGGATCATGCCCGGATGGTCCACCCCCTCGAACGCCTGGCCGTCCGGCACACCCACCGCCTCCCGTCCCCCTCCCGGGTCCTCCCCCTCAGCCCTGGCGGTGCGGGCCGAGGTCGAGGAGGACGGCCGCCAGGTCCTGCGCGGTCATGCCCGGGGCGGGCAGTTCCGCCGTGGGGCGCTCCCCGGCCCGCAGGCCGTCGAGGAACAGCGCCAGTTGCCGGCGCCATGCGTGCGGAGGTCCCGCGACGGCGAGGGAGGGAACGGAGCGTCCGAGCGTGGCCAGGCCCAGGAGCACGTCCTCGACGGTGACGTCGGGGCGCATGGCACCGGCCCGTTGGGCGCCGTCCACCAGCAGGGTGATGGTTTCGTGGTTGTGGGCGTGGACGGAATCGAGGGAGGTCACGCCCTCGATGGCAGTGGTCATCAGGTCGTTCGCACCGCGGTCGGTGGCCAGTACGGTGAAGACCGCCTCCAGGTAGCCGGCCAGCCCGGCCCACGGGTCCGCCGCGCGCCGCGCCTCGTCTCCGGCCGCGATGGTGTCCAGCAGGGCGTCCTGGAACACCGCGTCGATCAGGGCGGCGCGGGTGGGGAAGTTGCGGTACAGCGTGGCGTTGCCGACGCCTGCCCGGCGGGCGATCTCGTCGAGGGGGATCTCCAGGCCCTCCGCGGCGAAGGCCTTGCGCGCGGCGGCCAGGAGCAGCTCGCGGTTGCGCAGTGCGTCGCGCCGTACCGGCGCGGGCCGTCGGGTGCCCGGTGTCATGTCCACTCCTCGTTTCGCCGGCGGCGCGTACGCATGTACCGGGGATCGCTGTCCGGTACGGATGCTAGCGCCACCGGGCGGAGCGTCACGCATCGAGCCGCCGCGACCAGCGCACCGGCAGCGAGGCGACGCCCCGGAGCATGGCGTTGGAGCGGCGCTCCGGGGAATCGGGGTCCCCGGCCAGGGCGAGGTCCGGCATCCTGCGCAGCAGCGTCTCCAGGGCGATCCGGCCTTCGACGCGGGCGAGGGGCGCGCCGAGGCAGTGGTGGATGCCGTGGCCGAACGCGAGGTGCCCGCGGGCCGGGCGGCGGATGTCGAAGCGGTCGGGATCGGCGTGGTACCGGGGGTCGCGGGAGGCCGAGGCCAGGGAGAGCATGAGGCTGTCGCCCGCGGGGATGTGGACCCCGTCGATCTCCACCGGTTCGGCGGCGTGCCGGAAGGCCGCCGCCGCGACGGGTCCGTCGTAGCGCAGCACTTCCTCGACGGCGCCGTCGAGCAGGCTCGCGTCGGCCCGCAGCGCGGCGAGCTGGTCCGGGTGGCGGAGCAGGTTGAGGACACCGCCCGAGATCAGGTTGACGGTGGTCTCGTGTCCGGCGACGAGCAGGAGGAAGGCCATCCCGAGCAGTTCCTCGGGCGAGAGGCCGTCCTCCTCGGCGGCGGCGCGGACCAGGGCGCTCATCAGGTCCGCCCCGGGGTCACCCGCCTTGGCGGCGATCAGCGAGGCGAAGTACGCGGCCATCTCCCCGCCGGCCGCGGCGGCCGCGGCGGGTGAGGACGGCGCCACGAGCTCGGTGGACCAGGCGTGGAAGTGGTGCTGGTCGCCGGAGGGAACCCCGAGCAGCTCGCAGATGACGGTGAGCGGCAGCGGGAGGGCGTATCCGGCGACCAGATCGGCGGTGCCGGCCGGGGGGAGGGCGTCGAGGAGCCCGTCGGCGATCTGCCGGACGCGCGGCCGCAGCGCGTCGATCCGGCCGGCGGTGAACTCGCGTGCGACCAGGGACCGCAGGCGGGTGTGCTGGGGGGCGTCGACCTGCAGCATGTTCAGACCGATGGCGTTGCCGCCGTCGCTCTCCCATGACGAGGAGTGCCGTATGTCGTTGCGCAGGCGGGGGTCCGTCAGCGCGGCCCGCACCTCGTCGCGTCCGAGGACGAGCCACACGTCACCGGTCCCGGGCACGTGGATGCGGTGGACGTGGCCCTTCTCGCGCAGTGCGGCGTAGGCCGGGTACGGGTCGGCGATGACGTCGACTCCGGCGGGAGCGAGTTCCTCAAGCGTCGGGGCGGGCATGGCAGTTCCTCCGTGTCGGTAAACGGGGAGAACTCCCCGCTTCATGTGGGGACAGTACCACGAAGCGGGGAGCACTCCCCGGTTAACCCGCGTTCGACGACGGGTGGGGGCCGCCGCCCTGCCCGGCGGGCGCGGGCGGGTCAGGCGGCCGCGGGCGGGTCAGGCGGCCGTGGGCGGCCTTCCCTGGCCCGCCGCGTCGAGCAGCAGTCCCGCGGCCACGGCCGCCCCGTCGGCGCGGAGGGTGGAGGCCACGGCCCGCGCCCGTGTACGGGTCTCGGCGGCCAGGGCCGTGGACAGCGCGGCCGACAGCGAGTCGACGGTCGGAGTCGGATCGTGGTGGGCCGAGCCGATGCCGAGCTCGGCGACCCGTTCGGCCCAGTACGGCTGGTCCGCGATCCGGGGGACCACCACCTGGGGCGCGCCGGCCCGCGCCGCCGCCGTGGTGGTGCCCGCGCCCCCGTGGTGCACGACGGCCGCCACCCGGGGGAACAGGGCCTGCTGGTTGACCTCGCCGACCACGAAGCAGTCGTCGGCGTCGTCGATGGGGGCGAGGTCCGCCCAGCCACGGGCCAGGAGCACGCGGCGGCCGTGCGCGCGGACGGCTTCGACGGCCACTCGGGCGATGTCCTTCGGGGCGTGCGCGGCCATGCTGCCGAAGCCCACGTACACGGGCGGCGCGCCGGCGTCCAGGAACGCCCGCAGCCCATCGGGGAGCGGACGCCCGTCGGGCAGGATCCACGCCCCGGTCTGCACGACGTCGAGGTCCGTCATGCCCCGCGAGGGGCACAGGGTCGCGTCCGCCGCCAGCCACGGCCGGCCGGTGAAGACGTGGTCGCGGACGTTGTCCACCGGTGGCAGACCGATCGACGCCCGATGGCGGGCCACCGCCTCGCCGTACAGCGCGTCCACCCTCCGGGCGTCCTGTTCCCACAGCACCCGGTTGTCGGTCTCGTCCGGCGGGGACGCCGTGCCCGGCCGGGACCCGGGCGGGAAGTGCCGCGAGGGGATGCCGAAGATGTGGAAGCAGGCGTACACGTAACGGATGCCCAGCTTCTCGGCCACGTCCCGCGCGCCGGCCGGCATCAGACCGGCCGCCACCAGCGCGTCGCACCCCTCCGCCGCCGCGGTCAGGGCGTCGAAGCGCGCGGCGACCAGCTCGGGGGCGAGCCGGAACGCGTCCTTCGCCGTCGGCGGCTCCGTACCGGCCACCACCGAGCGCACCGTCGGGCCGAGCGGCACCAGCGGCACCCCGACGCGCGCCAGCAGCGCCGCGAACTCCTCGTCGGGCGGCGCGCACACGCGCACCTGCGCACCGCGCGCCCGCAGTTCCACCGCCAGTGCCGCCAGCGGTTCGACGTCCCCGCGCGATCCCCACGCCGTCAACAACACACGCACTTCGCAACTCCCGTTTCCGCAGGTCATTGGCTTTCGGCCGCCGATTCTCCGGGATGACCGGGGTCTTGCCGCAAGCCCCCGGGTGCGCTATACGTTGAAGAGGGAGGGGAGTTGGTTCCGGCCACCCTCGCCACGGCCACCGGTGAACGGCGGCCCCGCCAGAAGATGCGGGCGCGCATGTGGTGGGTCAGGTTGTCGAGGATCTCGCGCAGCCCTGCGCCGCGGACGGCCGGCAGGCGCACCAGGGCGTGCTGAACGCCCCCGGGTCGGCCCGCAGCGAGATGTCGGCGTCCGCGTCCGGGGCGGGCCGTCCGGGACGGCCACCGGCCGGCCTCCCGAACGGGGGTGTTCCCTTCCCCTCCGTCAGCACCTCCGCCCGGGACAGCGGTACGGCGTCGGCCCAGTCGAGGCCGCAGCAGTAGCCTCCGGCCCTCTCCGGGATCAGCCGCGGGCCGCGGGTGTCGCCGGACGCGATGACGATGGCGCCGGGCGCGCCGTCGGACCGGGCGTACACGGGTGCGTGGATGCCGCGGGCCGCGGCCTCGTCCGGGTGGATCTCCGGTCTGGGAAACAGAGGCATCATCGCAGCGCGTCAGCGGCCCGCCCATCGAAAAGACGGGGGGTGGGGATCCTGTCGCGCGTCTCGTCGACCTCGATGCCCGCCCTGTTGCGGCCGAGTGCGTCCGGGGGCGTCTCGTCGGCGCAGACGGTGCCCCGTGCGGGCAGGGCCAGGGTGGCGAGGTAGGCCGTGACGAGGATGCTGACGCACTCGCTCCGGTTGTAGGCGGTGTGTCCTTCGGCGGCGAAGGTCAACAGGTGTCCGTTGTCGAGGGTCCCCGCGAGGGCCACGGCGTCCCGGTACGGGGTGTCCGGATCACCGGTCGTGCCGAGGACCAGGATCGGGGCGGAGCCGGCGGCGCGGTAGGAGCCCTCGTAACGGCTCGGGCGCCGCGCCGGCCACTGCGCGCAGGTGGGCGCGTGGTTGTGGTCGTAGGTGGGCGGCCCGAGGCCGATGGGGGGTCCCAGCAGGGGGGCGGTGGCGACGTGGGCGCCGACCAGGGCGCCCAGGAGCGGCCGGCCGGACGGGTAGACCCGGTCGGCGCATTCGACGGCCAGGTTGGCGTTGAGGAAGTCGAACGACGCGGGTGAGGGCGGGTTCAGCAGGAACGAGGGCCGGCGCGTCCGCGCCGCCTCCAGGGCCTGTCCCAGGTGGGGCCAGATCTCCTTGCCGGCGTTGATGTTGAACATCAGCCGGTAGGCGAGGGTGTAGCCGGTCGCCCGGCGTCCGCTCGCGGTGACGAGGGGGTGGGCGTCCAGGTCCCGTTCGAGCGCGTCCCAGGCCCGTCGGGGATTTCCCTCGCCGAATCCGCAGGTGGTGGCGCTGCGCGCGCACCAGTCCAGGAACCGGCCGACCGCCGCGTCGAGGGCCTCGAACTGCGCGGCGTCGTAGGCGTACGGCACTTCGGCGTAGCGCCGCGGATCGTAGGCCCCGTCCAGGACCATGGCGCGCACGCGCCGGGGGAACCGGGCCGCGTACACGGTGCCGACGTAGCTGCCGAAGGAGCGGCCGTAGAAGGTCAGCGCCTCCTCGCCGAGGGCCTGGCGGAGGAGGTCGATGTCCCCGGCGTTCGAGCCGGTGCCGATGAACGGTACGAGGTCACCGGACCGTTGCCGGCAGGCGCTCGCGAAGTCCAGGCCCTGGCGGACGGCGCCCCGCAGGGCCCCGGGTCCGGGGACGCCGCGTGCCGCGTCGACGGCGGCGGCGTACTCCCGGTCGTTCCAGCACTCCACCTGTCCGCTGCGCCCCACCCCGCGCATGTCGTACCCGACGACGTCGAAGGCTTCGCGCAGGGAGGCGGGGAGCGCGTCGTAGCTGTCACGGGCGAAGTCCACACCGGAGTTGCCGGGTCCGCCGGGGTGCAGCACGAGGACGCCCGTGCGGTGGGTCCGGTCGGGTGCGAGCCGCCGGGTGACCGCGAGCGGGATCGTGGGCCCGGTGGGGCGGCGGTAGTCCAGTGGCACCCGGGCGGTCGCGCACCGGAAGCCATCGCCCGGGGCGTCGCCGGCCTCCCCCTCGCAGGGGCCCCAGGACAGGACGGGGACGGGTGGGACGGCGGCCGGGGGCGCCGCCGCGGCACCCTCGGGCGTGCTCCCGAGGAGTGCGGTGACCGCGATCAGGACGAGGGCCGTCGCCCACGCCGCTCGTCTGCGCGGGCCATCGGCCGAGCGGGTCTGCGTGCACCGGGTCTGCATACGGCGAACTCCCTCTGTCCTGCGTCGCGACAGCGGCGGCACACGGGATCGGGGGAACGTGTGGCGCCCGCGCTCGACCGAGCGGCGCCCGCTCATCACAGCCTTACTCACTCTCTTCGTTGGGTTCAGCGGAGCGATTCCTTCGGGGGGCGCTCGCGCAGGGCTCCGTATCCGATGAAGTAGGCGGGGATGCGGTTCAGCCACCGCGAGTCGCTGACGAGCTCCGTCATCCGTTTGGCCCGCCGGGGATCGCCGAACGCTGTGCGGCCCGCCAGCAGCGGTTCGATGACCTGGGTGTGGGCGAGGCGCTGGAGGCCTTGGGTCGCCACGGTGGTCGGCCAGCGACGGAGTTGGACGCGGCGCACGTCCTGGAGCCCTACGGCGCCCTCGCGCAACGGACGCACGAGGTGGCGGGCCGCGGCCACCGCGTCCTGCACGGCGAGGTTGATGCCGATGCCGAAGACGGGTGACATCGCGTGGGCGGCGTCGCCGATGCACAGCAGCCCCGGCCGGTGCCAGCGGCGCAGGCGGTCGAGCCGTACGTCGAGGAGTTTCACCTCGTCCCAGGAGGTGACGGCGTCGCTCCGGCCGGCCAGCCACGGGACCGCGGCCGTGAACCGGGTCATGAACCGCTCCAGGCCCTCCGCGCGCCGCTCGGCGTCGGTGCCCTTGGGGATGAGGGCCGCGCACTGCCAGTAGTCGCCGCGGTCGATCAGCGCGGTGAAGAACCGGTCGCCCAGGCCGCCCACGAGTCCGCTGGGATCGTCCTCGTGGCGCGGCAGCCGGAACCACCAGGCGTCCATGGGGCAGGGGAAGTCTTCCAGGCCGAGTTCGGGCAGGGTTCTGGCCAGGGAGCCCCGGCCGTCGCAGGCCACGGTGAGGGTGGCCCTGAGCTCACCGGTGGCGCCGTCCGCGGTGCGGTAGCGCACGCCCGTGACCCGCCCGCGCTCCGTGAGGTAGGAGGTCGCCTCGGTGTCCATGCGCAGGCGGAAGGAGGGCTCCCGGCCCGCTTCGTCGGCGAGCAGGTCGAGCAGGTCCCACTGGGGCACCATCGCGATGTAGTTGTACTTGCCGTGGAGCGCGCCGATGTTCCCGACCGTGACGAGGGACCGGTCCGGCCCGATGGGGAGCTGCACCGAGGTCACCCGGCGCTGGGGCAGTCGGGCGAACCGTTCGGCGAGGCCGATGTCGTCGAGGAGCGACAGGGTGGAGGGGTGCACGGTGTCACCGCGGAAGTCGCGCAGGAAGTCGCCGTGCTTCTCCAGCACCGTCACCTCCACCCCGGCCCTCGCCAGCAGCAGCGCCAGCACCATCCCGGCCGGCCCGCCTCCCACGACGCAGCACGTCGTACGCTCCACACCGCCACCTCCTTCGCGGGGATCGGGCGAACCCCAGGAGACGTATACCGCACGGGGAGAGCCGGTTCCGGTACCGGCGGCACCGGGCTCCGCCGTCGGGCCGGCCCGCGGCCCGAGATGACGAGTCGCGGAGAGGTGACTAGCATGGGGGGAAGACGGCCGCAACTGCGGGATCCGCTCTCTGCCCGCAGTGGTGCACGCGGCTTGGGAATCGCGTGTCGGCAGGGGGTCCGTGGCTCGACGAAGCCACGTTGACGGCGGACGCGCACTCATCACATTCATTCAGCCCCAGGAAAACTCCGTGCACGTTCCACGAGAGGAGGCAGAACGAATTCGTGCCGCCACGAGTGGCACAGCTGCGAGAAGGGTTCTGAAATCATGCAAGCACTCAGAGTCAAGCGGCTCTTCGCCGTCTCCGCCATCGGTGTCCTCATGGCCGGCGGCGCGGCGCTCGGCGCCGCGGGTACGGCCTCGGCGGCCATGCCCACCCACTCCGTCACCTACAGCCACGGCGGCGGAGGTTGGGACGACGACGACCACGGCTACAACCACGGTGGGTGGGACAACGATGACGACTGGGGCGGAGGAGGATGGGACGACGGCGGCTGCTGACGAACCGAGCCGCACGGTGCGGACCGTCGAAAGACGGTCCGCACATCTTCGTGTCCGGCGAGCCGACGATCCGGGCTCCTGCCGGTTGAACCGGCAGGAGCCCGTGTGGGACGACGAGGCGTGGGGCAGGGACCCGAAGGGACGGCCTACGGCTTGATGTTCTGGTTCAGGTGGAACAGGTTGTCCGGGTCGTAGGCCCGCTTGGCCTCCACGAGCCGGTCGTAGTTCCCCTTGTAGTTGGCCCGGACCCGGTTCTGGTCGTCGTCGGCCATGAAGTTGACGTAGCCGCCCTCTTCGGAGTGAGGAGCGGTCGCCTCGTAGTAGTCGCGCACCCAGGCGGTGTTGGCCTCGTTGTCGGCCGGGTCGGGCCACATGCCGGCGATGACCGTGGCGAACGACGCGTCCCGGTAGGCGAAGGCCGTGGCGTCCTGCGGGACGTCGTGGCAGGCGCCGTTGATCGGGTAGATGTGGACGGTCGAGTTCACCACCGGGACCCGGGGACCGTGGACCAAGTGGGCCTCGATCGCGGCGTCGGTGAGCTCGGTGACGAAGTTGGCCTTCCAGTAGTGCTGGAGCCCGGGCGGCACCAGCGCGTCGAAGGCACTGTTCAACGCGGGATAGGGCATCGGCCCGACGTGCTCGGCGACCACGGGTGCGAACTCGCGGAACTGCTGCACGGCGCGCTCGCCCTCCGCGATCGGGCCGGCCCAGCAGGACACGATCAGGATGAAGGCGTCCCCGTGCCGGTCCTCGGGGATGAAGGGCAGGGGCGGGGCGATCTGGAAGGCGGGGAAGCCGCCCAGCTGCCGTGGTGCGTCGGCGATGAGCTCGCGGTACCCGCGCAGGACGGCGCCGGCGTCGGCCAGTTCGAAGAGCATGGGCCCGCCGTAGACGTCCTGCACCGGGGCCAGCCGGAATTCGAGCGAGGTCACCGCCCCGAAGTTCCCTCCCCCGCCGCGCAGCGCCCAGTAGAGGTCCTCGTTCTCGTCCTCACTGGCGACCACCAGCCGGCCGTCGGCGGTCACCACGTCCGCGGAGATCAGGTTGTCGCAGCTCAGGCCCTGCCCGCGGCAGAGGTAGCCGATGCCGCCACCCAGGGTGAGACCGCCGACACCGGTGGTGGATATGATCCCGCCGGTCGTCGCCAGGCCGAAGACGTGCGTGGCCGCGTTGAAGTCGCCCCAGGTCGCACCGCCCTCGGCGCGCGCCGTCCGGTCGCCCGGGTCGACGCGGACTCCCCGCATCCCGGACAGGTCGGCGACGACGCCGTCGTCGCAGGTGCCGAAGCCGGGCACGCTGTGACTGCCGCCGCGCACCGCGAGGTCCAGCCCGTTCTCCCGGGCGAAATCGACCGTCGCCATGACGTCGGCGGCGCCCGCGCAACGCACGACGACCGCCGGCTTCCGGTCGATCATGGCGTTGTAGACCGTGCGCGCCTCGTCGTAGGCCGCGTCCTGGGGTGTCACGACCGCGCCGCGCACCCGTTCGCGCAGCTGGTCCAGGGAAATCTTTGCCATGGCCGACGCTCCTCGCAGCACCCGCGCGCACACCGGCGCCGACCGCCGGGGTCCCGGGCGTCTCTTTTCACGCTACGCCGATGGGGCCAGCCCTCAAGCCGGGCCGTGATCGGGGGTTCGGTGAACGGCCCGGAGCACCGTCCGACGGGCGGGTGTTCCGAAGGGCCGTGCGACCGGCTCCGCGCGGGCCGGGACGCCTCACACCCGGGCGGGCGGCCCGCCGAAACACTGCGCGTACTGCTCGTTCGAGAGGACCAGCGGTTTCCCGGCGTCGTCCGGGCAGGGGTCGTCGGCCCCGGCCGGCGGCCGGAACGACGCCGCGGACAGGAAGACGGACAGGCAGTCGGCCAGGCAGAGCGCCCCTACTGCCGCCGTCGGAACGGTCCTTCGGCGGTTCCGGCGGGGCCGGACGCCGTGTGCGTGCGAACGGAAGGGGATCACAGGACGGTTGTAGCCGTCTCCCGCGCGCGGGCGCGGAGGACCTGCCGCCGCGTCACCCGCCCGGCCGTCCCGGGGCCCGGGGGCCGCCCGTGCGGCGGGCGGCCGTACCGTGCGGCGGGCGGCCGTACCGGGCGGCCGGATGCGGGCGCCCGCCCGTCGGTTTCGGCGGTGGGGTGGGTCAGCGGCGGCCTGACGCCGGCCAGGGGGCCGGGCGGGCCGTGGCGGTGGGGCCGTAGCGCTCGTAGTAGTCCTGGAGGAGGCCGGATTCCTCCAGGACGGCATCGGCCCAGGAGCGGTCCAGCCCGGGTGGGGCCTGCCGGGTGGCGACGGCGCAGGCTCCGGTGAGCATGCCGGCGTAGACGAGGTCGGAGTGGAGGTTGCTGATGCTGTCCGTCTCGTGGAAGTTGACCGGTCGGCCGCCCGCCAGCACGGTGACGTCCACGCCGCCGGGGAGCGTGTGGGTACGGGACGAGGGGCCGGCGACGGAGCGGGCCGCCGGGTTCCGGGCCGCCAGGGCGTCGAGTGCGGGGAGGTCGAATTCGATGTCGCGGCTGCTGACGCTCGCGAGGTAGGCGGGGCGCCGGAGGGCTTCGAACTCCCGGGTCGACATGCTGGTGCGGCCGGTGACGCCGAAGACCAGCAGGGGCTCGTGCCGTTCCAGCAGGGTGGCCAGGTCGCGGTCCGTGACGTAGCCGCTCTCGTGGGCGTCGATGAGGTGGAGGATGTCGGCGTCGTGGACGGCGACCCGCATGCGGCGCTGGGTGAGGAGGGAGGCGATCTGTGAGCCCACGTTGCCGTAGCCGATGACCAGCGCGGGCTGTCCCTCCATCTTCAGGACGGGCAGCAGCTCCAGGGCCGTGGTGACGGCCTTCTCGGCGATCCAGTACGACTCGATGCGCCCCTTGAGTCGGGACTGGGCGACCGAGAACACCGGGAAGGGCAGCTCCCGCTCGCGGCCCCGGAGCTTGTAGATCCCGGACATGGTCTGTTCCACCACTCCCGCCCAGTCCGCCGCCCGGCCGCCGCCGGCGCCGACTCCCGCTCCGGCGGACGTCGGGGATCCTTCGCGGGCCCGGTCCAGCAGCGCCGGTGCGACGTAGCCGCCGTCGTCCAGGGCGAGGCAGCGCAGGCCGAGCCGGCGGGCGCGGTCCGTGTGCTCCTCGACGGCCCGGGGGTCGGTGGCGTCGACGACCCGTACGCCCTGATCGACGAGGTGGCCGTGGACCCGGTGGCGCCACTGGTAGGCGTAGTCCTTGCGCAGGACCGTCATCGCCTCCAGCGGGGCTCCGAGCTCGGCGAGGCAGCCGACGAGGTGGACGAGGTCGGTCAGGAAGTGCCCGGTGACCAGTACCGCGAAGCCCGCGAGGGGCTTCCCGTGGCGCAGGCGCCCGACGGCGGCACTCATCAGGGGCAGCTCGCCCGCGACGCGCTCCACTTCGGGTGCGGAGAGGGCCTGGCGGTGCCAGATCTCGGCCCAGTGGTCGAGAGAGGCCGTCGACGGTGCCGCGCCGCGGCCCGAGAGGCGGAGGTTCAGGCGCAGCAGGGACGGTCCCGCACCGGCGCCGCGCATCTCGGTGGAGACGAACATCGACGCCTGCAGCCCCGGTCCGAGGCGTGCCGTGAGTTCACCCCCGGCAGGGACGGGCACGGCTCCCGGGCCGGCGGCCTCGCACAGGCGCCGGGCCGCGCGGTGCAGGAGGTGGGGGCCGTCCTCCGGGGCGGCGGTCACCTCGACCGTGGTCGCCGCGAAGGAGACCGGTCCGTCGGCCTGCGGTGCCGGGTGGCGTTCGGGCCGTCTGACGGTCAGGGTATTCGTTTCCCGTTCCATTCGAATTACATCCGTTCCACCTGGCGGCAGCCGTCCGCCGCACCACACGTTCGATGTCGCCGTGAATTGAGAACGCGGTGTCCGGAATACGGTCGGACGCCGTCCCTCAGATAAATTCGACGGTGCTGGATCGAATACCCTGCAGGGGAAGATGGGCATCGAGCACAGGACCGAGAATACGGGCGGAAGGGAAATTCCCACCGCAATATCGCTGGATCTCTTCTCGAATTCCTCTGGACCGGGAGAGCGCGGGGAACGCTCGGTTCATCCTCGATTCGAATCCATTATCGTGAATCCGACGGCCGCACGCCGTGGGCCGCACGCCGGTCCGGTCAGACACCCGACCAGAGGAGGACACCGTGCCCACGGCACACGATTGGATCGACGCCCTCGGCCTGGAGCCGCACGTGGAGGGCGGCTACTTCAGGCGGACCTTCCAGGCCGACCACCGCCCCCCGATCCGGACACCGCAGGGCGACCGCTACACGATGACGTCCATCCACTACCTGCTCACCCACTGGTCGCCGATCGGGCACTGGCACCTCAACCGCTCCGACATCCTGCACTTCCACCACCACGGCGATCCGGTCACCTACCACCTGCTGCACCCGGACGGCCGGCACACCACCGCCGTCCTCGGCCAGGACCCGGGCCGGGGGCACGTCCTCACGCTGGCGGTCCCGGGGGGCGTCTGGAAGGCCTCGCACCTCACCGCCGGGGACCACGGCCTGATCAGTGAGGCCGTCGCGCCCGGATTCGACTTCGCCGACATGACCCTCGGCCGGGTCGACGACCTGCTGCGGCGCTTCCCGGGGCACCCGGACCTGATCCGCCGCTACTGCCGCCCGGCCGAGCCGGCCGAACCCGCCGACACCGCGGTCTGACGGGAGGGCGGAGCCGGCCACCCGAGGGGGTGCACAATCGTTCACCCTGGGGTGTACAGTCGTTTACCCATGGGGTGAACAGCTGTGCACTCACCCGGCGCCCGCTCTCGCCACCCGTCTGGAGCAGCATGCCCTCCGCGATACCCGCCCCCGGTCCGGCCTCCGCCCACTCCCGGTTCGTCGTCCCCGTCCTCGCCTTCTGTGGCATGGTCGTCGCCGTCATGCAGACCCTCGTGGTCCCGCTCCTGCCGCACGTCCCCGAGCTGACGGGGGCGAGTCCCGGCGCCGCGGGCTGGCTGGTCACCATCACCCTCCTCACCGGCGCGGTCTTCACCCCCGTGCTCGGCCGCGTCGGTGACATGTACGGGAAGCGGCGCGTCCTGCTGGCCTCGCTGGGCGTGCTCACCCTCGGTTCCGTCCTGTGCGCGGTCAGCTCCGACATCGGCGTCCTGATCACCGGCCGGGCCCTGCAGGGCGCGGCCCTCGCGGTGATCCCCCTGGGCATCAGCATCCTCCGCGACGAGCTCCCCGCCGAGCGGGTGCTTCCCTCGATCGCGCTGATGAGCTCGACCCTCGGCATCGGTGCGGCGATCGGCCTGCCGGTGGCCGCGGTGGTCATGGAGAACTTCGACTGGCACACCATGTTCTGGGCGTCGGCCGCCCTCGGTCTGCTCGATCTGCTCCTGGTGCTCCTGATCGTCCCGGAGTCCCCCGTGCGCTCCCGCGGACGCTTCGACCTGCCGGGGACCCTCGGTCTGGCGGCCTTCCTCGTCGGACTGCTGCTCGCGATCACCCAGGGCGCCGACTGGGGCTGGAGCTCCGCGCGCACGCTCGGCCTGCTCGGCGGGTCCCTGGTGGTGGGCCTGCTCTGGGGCCGGTTCGAACTGCGCACCCGCTCCCCGATGGTGGACCTGCGGGTCTCCGCACGGCCCGCCGTCCTGCTGACCAATGTCGCGGCCCTGCTGATCGGCTTCGCCTTCTACGCGAACTCCCTGGTCACCGGCCAGTTGGTGCAGGAACCCACCAGCACGGGGTACGGGCTAGGCGCCTCCCTCGTGGTCAGCGGCCTGTGCCTGCTGCCCGGCGGCCTCGCCATGGTCGCCCTCTCCCCCGTCTCCGCACGGATCTCCGCCGCGTACGGGCCCCGTACCGCGCTCGTGATCGCCGCCGTCGTCATGGCGGTCGGCTACGTGCTCCGGTTCTTCACCAGCCACAGCCTCTGGCTGATCGTGGCCGGGGCCACCGTGGTGGCCTCCGGGACCGCGATCGCCTACTCGGCGCTGCCCGCCCTCGTCATGCGGGCCGTGCCGGTGAGCGAGACGGCCGCCGCGAACGGGCTGAACACCCTGATGCGTTCGGTCGGCCAGGCCTGTTGCAGTGTCGTGGTCGCCGCCGTGCTGGCCCACGTGACCTTCGTGGCCGGCGGCCGTACCGCCCCGACCCTGCACGCCTACCTGTTGATCTTCCTGATCGCCGCCGGAGCGGCGCTGGCCGCCCTCGTCGCCACCCTGTTCCTGCCGTCGGACCGGCCGGGAGCCGACGCCCCGCGGGGCACCGGCGAGCGGGGCGGTACGGTCACGGTGACAGCGTCCGTGACCGCCGCCCGGGAGAGCGCATGAGCACCACCGACGAATCCACCCCGGCCGGGTCGGCCACGGCCGACGGGGCGTCGGTCGCCGAGACCGGACGCGACGCCATCGTGCGGGCCGCGCGCCGGGCGTTCACGCTGCGGCCGTACGCCGAGGTCACCATGCGCGGCATCGCCGCCGCCGCGGGGGTGAGCCCGTCCCTGATCGTGAAGCGGTTCGGGAGCAAGGAGGCCCTGTTCAACACGGTCGCCGACTTCCGGACGGCCGCCGACGAACTGTTCGCCGCCCCGCCGGCCGCGCTCGGCCGGCACCTGGTCCTGACCATGGTCGAGCTGCGGGACCGGTTCCGAGGCGACCCGCTGCTGCGGGTCGTGTTCTCCCTGGGCATCGAGGACGAGCGCACCCTGCTGCGGGCACGTTTCCGCGAGCAGGTCACCGACCGGCTGGCCGCGTCCCTGACCGGCCCCGACGCACAGCTGCGGGCCGAACTGATCGCCGGCCAGCTGCTGGGGCTGGGCGCCACGCTGAGCCTGCACCGGCCGGACGGCGCGGGTGCCCGCACCGGCGCCGACCGGCTGGCGGACCTGTACGCGCCCGGCATCCAGCGGCTCATCGACGGCTCCTGACCCCGCCGCCCCGGTGGCGGCGCGGGAAGGACGGTGCCGGGAGGCGCCAGGAGGGTGGTGTCGGGCCCCCGACGGTTTCGGTACGGGCCGACGGTCGTTGGTGGCGTGAGGAAGGAGATCCGCCATGTCGACACGAGAACCCTCGAAGCAGCCCACGACCGAGCTCGACGCCCGCTACAGTTCCGCGCTCCACCCCCGTCCGGGGGCCGCGGACGTCACCGCCACCGAATGGTCCGAGGCCCGGCGGCACCTGGAGGCCGCCGAGATCTTCTGGGTGTCCACCGTACGGCCCGACGGGCGGCTGCACGTCACGCCCGTGATCGCCGCCTGGCACCGGGGCGTGCTGTACTTCTCCACCGGCCGGGACGAGCAGAAGGCGAAGAACCTCGCCCGTGACGGGCACTGTGCGCTGACCACCGGAGGGAACTCGCTCACCGCGGGGCTCGACCTCGTCGTCGAGGGCAAGGCCGAGCCGGTCTCCGAGCCCGCGGTGCTGGAGGAGGTGATCGCCGCGTACGAGGCGAAGTACGGTCCGCACATCACCTCGCCCGAGGGCACCTTCCACGGCATGGGGGACGCCTTCCGCAGGGGCGACGTGACGGTGTTCGCGGTGGCTCCGGACACGGCGTACGGGTTCGGCCGGGACGACGGGGTCTACAGCCACACGCGGTGGACCTTCTGAGCGACGGGCCCCCGCCCCGTCAGGCGCCGGGCGGGGCCGCCGCCGCCAGGAGCGCGCGCAGGGCGGCCCCCGGTGGGCCGGGCAGGACGGCGAGGGAGGTCGTGACGCCCGGGGCCGCCAGTGGGCGAATGGCCGTGCCGGCGACCTCGGGAAGGCTGCTCACCTGGTAGAAGACCGTCCAGGAGGGAGCCCGCTCGCCTTCCGCCCCGATCGCGGTGAGGGTGTCCTGGAGGTCGGTGAACGGCGGACCGGCCGGCGGGGCGGCGCCCGTGGCCGCCCGCAGCGCGGCCGTCACCAGGTCGTGGAAGGGCGCGTTGCGCTCGCGGGCCGCCAGCCGCAGCGGGAGGTCCGCCAGGTCCCGCAGCGCGGGCCGCGGCAGGGCGGCGGCCGGATGCCCGGCGGGGAGGGCCACGTACAAGGGGTCCTCCCAGAGCGGGAACAGTTCCAGACCGGGGGCCGCGGGCAGGGCGCGTACCAGGGCGGCGTCCAGGGCTCCGGTACGGACGGCGGCGAGCCGCTCGGAGACCGTCAGGCTGCGGACCCGCACCCGGACTTCCGGGGCCAGTTCGGCCAGCCGGGCCAGGAGCCGGTAGACCCTCTGCCCCGGCCCGCGCACGGTGCCCAGGCGCAGGGTGCCGGTGCCCGCGGAGGCGAGGTCCGCCGCCACGCGCCGGGTCCGCTCGGCGGCGTCGAGCACCGCCCTCGCCTCCGGCAGCAGCCGTTCGCCGGCCACGGTGAGGGACACCCGCCGGGTGGACCGCTCGAACAGGGTGAGGCCGAGTTCCCGTTCGAGGCGGCGCACCTGCTGGCTGACCGCGGACTGGACGATGTGGAGCCGTTCGGCCGCGCGGGCGAAACCGCCCTCCTCCGCCACCGCCACGAAGTACCGAAGTTGCCTCAGTTCCATCCCGCTCCCCCTCATGCGTCCATTCGTCACGATCGATGATCGCTGCAGTGCGCAAACGGCTCTGGTTCGCGGCCTCTTCCCCGGGTCGAATGGAGACGTCGAACCGGTACGGAGGAGAGGACCCATGGACATGACGGCGGACGGGAAACGGAGCGCGGGAACGGCCACGGCGGTGGCGGTGGTCGTCCGGGCGGAGGACGCCGAGTACGTGCCCCTGCCGCACGGCGGCGGGTTCACGCTGCTGACGGACGGCGCCCCGCTCGGCGCCAACCGGCTGGCCCTGGGGCCCGGCGCGGCCGGCGCCCGGCCGCACTTCCACGCCCGCTCGGCGGAACTGTTCCACGTACTCGCCGGAACGGTGGAGTTCCGGCTGGACGGCGCCGTCGAGACGGTCGGCGCTGGGGGCACGGTCCTGGTCCCGCCGGGCCTGCCGCACGCCTTCGGCGCCACGGCGGACGGACCGGCCGAGCTGCTGGCCGTCCTGGGCCCGGCGGTCGAGCGGTTCGACTACTTCCGGGCGCTCGGCCGCGTCCAGCACGGCCTCCAGTCCTTCGACGACCTGCTCCCCGAACAGGAGCGGTACGACGTGCACTTCGTCGACCGCGCCTGACGACTGCGGCCGGGGGCGCGGGCGATGTCCTCGATCCGGGCCGGCCCGCGCCTCAGAGCCCCGTCACGCGCTCCACGGCCGGAGCTTCTCGGGGTTGCGCACCACCCAGATGTGCGTGATCCGGCCGTCCGCGACGGCGAACGCGGCGACCGTCACCGTGGCACCGCCGTACTGGGCGACCAGACCGGGGCTTCCGTTGACCGAACGTTCCAGGAGGTCCAGGCCGGGTGCCGGTGCCCGGCCGGCCATCTCCACGATGTACCGGGCGATCCGCTCACCGCCCACGACCGGACGCAGCACCGCGCCGACCCGGCCGCCACCGTCGGCGGTCATCGTGGCCGTCGGGTCGAGCAGGGCGACGAGGGCGGCGATGTCCTTGGCCTCCCACGCCTGCTTGAAGTCCCTGATGACGCCCGCCCGCTCCGTCGCCCGGGACACGGGAGCCGGTGCGGCGCCGATGCGGCGGCGGGCCGACGCGGCCAGCTGACGGCACGCCGCCGGCGTACGGCCGACGATCGCGGCCACTTCGGCGAACGGGTAGCGGAAGACGTCGTGCAGGATGAACGCGACCCGTTCGGCCGGGGTCATCGATTCCAGTACGACCAGGAAGGCCATGTCGACCGACTCGTCCAGGGTGACCCGGTCGGCCGGGTCCGCCGGGTGTCCCCCGCCGTCACCGGGCCGCCCGGCCGCCCATTCCGCGCGGTCGGGCAGCGGCTCCGGTATCCACTCGCCCACGTAGCTCTCGCGCCGCGCCCGCGCCGATCCGAGCACGTCGAGGCAGATGCGGCCGGCCACCTTCGTCAGCCAGGCGCCGGGCGACTCGACGGCCTCCTGCCGCTCGCGGGACATGGCGTACCAGCGGGTGTAGGTCTCCTGCACGGCGTCCTCGGCCTCGGCCAGGGAGCCGAGGAGCCGGTAGGCGAGGTTGATCAGCTGCCGGCGCTCGCTCATGATCGCGCTCAGGGCCGGATCGGTGGGGCACTCGGGCTCGCGGTGGGATCGGATGGTCATGGTCTCGTCGGCTTCCTCGTTCGGTCTGCGGGCGTCTCACCGTCTTCGACGGAACACGGCCGCGAAATGTCAGGCCGGCGCGCCCCGTCCGTCGCGCTCGGACGATCATCACCCGTACGGGGCCGCCCCGGGGAGCCGGTACGCGGACCACGTGAGGAAGGGGCGGATCAGCGGCCCGGTGCCCAGAAGGCCGTCAGGGTCCCCGTGCCGGAGGTCAGGGCGTCCCAGCCGCCCGCGAGGTCGACGACGGCGACCCCCGCCGTCGGGAAGCCCGCCCCCAGTGCCTCCGGCAGTCCGGGGCCGCCGGACCCGCACAGGGCCGAAGCCATCTCCTGCACGCCGGGATTGTGGCCGATCAGGGCCACGCACCCGAGCCCCGCCGCCCGTTGCGCCAGTACGGTGACCATCGCGTTCGGCGCCGCGGAGTACAGCCGCCCGTCGTGCACGGCGTCCGGGGGGTCGGCCAGCGCCGGGGCCATCAGCTGCCAGGTCTGCCGCGTGCGGCGCGCCGGGGAGACCAGGACCAGGGCGGGTGTGAATCCGGACTCCGCCAGCCACCGGCCCGTCCGCGCGGCGTCGGCCCTGCCGCTCTCGCTCAGGGCACGCTCGATGTCCTCGACCGACTCCTCCTTCGGCACGGCCTTGGCGTGCCGCACCAGCAGCAGCCGGCACCCGGAGGCCCCTGCGGAGGCCGAGGACGTCGTGTGTGGCGCGGGGCCCGAGGGCATGGCCGTCTCCTTCGCCGCGGGTACGGGTACACGGTCATGGTGCGGTGGCCCGGGAAGGTGCGCACTCCCACACGCGCTCGACGGGCCCGGGACTACGCTGCGCAGGATGGAACGCGCAGAGGTACTCAAGCGGGTGATCGGCATCCTCACCGAGGCCCAGGACATCCGCCGGGCCGTCGAAGGCGGGCAGGACGCCACCGGTGAGGGCTCCGGAGACGGCCACGGGGACGGTCCGGCGGCCACGGCCGGTGTGGCCACGACGCTGCTGAACGAAATGCTGCCGTCGATCAGCGTCCCCGCCGACGCCTCCCCGCAGCAGGTGGCGGCCCTGGTGGCCCAGGCGCTGGGCCCGGCCCTGCACACGATGGTCTCCGGGTTCAGCCTGGCGTTCACCAGCCTGGCGATCGCGCACGACAACGGCCGTACGGACCTCTCCTCGATCGAGGTGCTCCAGGAACTGGCCCTCGAAATCGAGGCGGGCACCTACGACGAGGGGCCGTAGGGACGTGCCAGGCTGTCGGGAGCACGGGTGAGCGAAGGGAAGTCCGGAGCATGGTGCACGTACTGGGCAGCCGCATTCTGCTGCGCCCCACCGATCCCGAGCGGTCGCGGACCTTCTACGGGGACACGCTCGGTCTCTCCGTCTACCGCGAGTTCGGCACGGGTCCGGAGCGGGGCACGGTCTACTTCCTCGGCGGCGGCTTCCTGGAGGTGTCGGGCCGCGCCGACGAACCGCCCGCGCCCGGGCTCCGCTTGTGGCTGCAGGTCGCGGACGTCCGGGCGGCGTACGAGGAGCTGAGCGGCCGGGGTGCGCAGGTGCTGCGGCCCCCGGTGCGCGAGCCGTGGGGGCTGATCGAGATGTGGATCGCCGACCCGGACGGCGTACGGATCGCCGTCGTGGAGGTGCCCGCGGACCACCCGCTGCGTTTTCGCCCCTGAGCGGCCGCGGGGCACGGCGTCGGGGCCGGGCCGCGGGGCCCGGCGGCGGCGCGCGCGCCGGTCGCGGCCCCCGCGCCCGGATGATCCACTGGTGGGCATGGACGCCGACGCGGGGCCTTCCCGGAGGGGTACGGGGTGAGCGCGCAGCGGCGCCGGCCGAGGGGGTGGCTCTTCCCCGAGGGGCACGCCCACGCGCACCTGGGGCCGCTGCTGTTGGTGCTGACGTTCGCCAGCGGTCTGGTCGACGCGGTGAGTTTCCTCGGGCTCGGCCGGGTGTTCGTGGCGAACATGACCGGCAACGTGGTCTTCCTCGGCTTCGCCCTGAGCGGTGCGGCCGGGCTGTCGGCCGCCGCGTCCGCGACGGCCCTGGCCGCGTTCCTGGGCGGAGCCGCGGCGGGCGGGTGGTGGCGGCGCGACGGGCCGCCGGCCCGGCTGTTCGCCCCTCTGGTGGCCGGGCAGGCGGCGCTGGTCGCGGTGGCGCTGGCGGCTCTGGGGTGGGACCTCGGCCGGTACCCGGTCCTCGTTCCGCTGGCGGCCGGGATGGGGCTGCAGAACGCGGTGGTGCACCGGATCGGGCTGCCCGATCTGACGACGACCGTGGTCACGCGGACGTTGACGGGTCTGGCCGCCGACCGTCGGCGGCCGGCCGCGCGCCGGCGTGCCCTGTCGGTGGCGGTGCTCGCCTGCGGGGCCCTCGCCGGCGGCCTGCTGCACTCCGGGCCCGGGCCGGCGTGGGTGCTGGTGCTCGTACTGGTGCTGCTGACGGCGGTCTCCACGGCGGCGGGCAGGGCGGGCGGGTCCGACGGCTGAACCCCGGAGGGGGCGGACCCGTTCGTCTACGCTGGCGCCATGGGTCACGAGGACGTCGGCGACGACGGACACGGCGCCGGGTCCGACCGGCCCGGCACCGCCGCCACCGCGACGGCCGAGGCGTCCGCCGCGCGGCTGAAGGAACGGCTGTACGCGACCATCACGATGATCTCCGTGGTGATCGGCCTGGCCGCGTCCGAGCACGTCGACGTCCTCGGCGCCACGGCCACCGTGCTCACGGCGGCCGTCGGGCTGTGGCTGGCGAGCCTCGTCGCCGACCAGCAGGCCCACCGGGTGGTCCACGGCCGCCTCGCCACCGGCGCGGAGCTGCGGCGCATGCTGTGGGTCGGCAGCCCGCTGCTGCTGTCCGCGGTCGGCCCGCTGATCCTCATCTGCTCGGCCGCCCTGGGCGTGATGGAGCTGACGACGGCCCTGTACGCCGCTGCCGGGGTGAACGTCGCCAGCCTCTTCGGCTGGGGATGGTACGGCGGGGTCCGCATGGGCAGCGGTCCGACGGTCGCCCTGCTGGCCGGTGCCCTCGACGCGGCGATCGGCCTGTCCGTGGCCCTGGTCAAGGCCGCCGCCGGGCACTGAACCCGGCCGACCGGAGCGGGGCGGCCGGTCCGGGAGCCCCGAGTCGATCCGCCGGAAGCACCCGGTCACCGATCATTCGGCAATTGCCGAAGCGATGGGGCATTCTGGAGGGATGAACGCATTGCCTTTCGGGACACCCTCGGACGACGCACCGGCCCCCGCCGCCCGCCTGGCGGCCTTCGCCGCCGCCCTGGCCGACGAGACGCGGGCCGCCATCTGCATGACCCTGCTGGAGGGGCGCGCCTGGACCGCGGGCGAGCTGGCCCGGATCACCGCCGTGGCCCCGTCCACCGTCAGCGGCCACCTGGTCCGGCTGCTCGACGCGGGCATCTGCGTCACCGAGCGGCAGGGCCGGCACCGTTACGTGCGCATCGCCGACGCGGCGACCGCCCGCCTCGTCGACGCGCTCGCCTCGTACGCGATCCCCGGCCGGGACGCGGCGCACGCCGTCCCCGTGGTCGCCGCGCCCGACCCGCTGGCGCGCGCCCGGACGTGCTACGACCACTTCGCCGGGCGGCTCGGCATGGCGGTGACCGACGCGATGGAGCGGCGCGGACTGCTGCGCACGGACGGCGTGTTCGAGCTGACGGACGACGGGCGGGCCTGGTGCGCCGCGGCCGGCGTCGACCTCACCGGCGAGGGGCGCAGGCCGCAGGTCAGTTCCTGCCTGGACTGGACCGAGCGGCGACGCCACCTGGGCGGCCTGGCCGGGGCCCGGCTGCGCGCGCGGGCACTGGAGGGGCGGTGGGTGGTGCCCGCGGAGGGCGGCGGGCGGGCGCTGGAGGTGACGCCGGCCGGGGAGCGGGCCTTCGCCGGGCTCCTGGGGATCACGCCCGACGCGTGGAGCTGAATCCCCATCCGGAAGCAACGTCCATCAACATTTCGGTCGACACCGAAATGTTCAGCCTCTAGGGTGGGCGCATGACGTTCCGCTCCCGTCCCCTCCTTCCGGCCGGCCTCCTCACGGTCGGCGCCGTCTCCTTCACCGTGTTCGCCTGGGCCTCGGCCTTCGTCTCCATCCGCAGCGCGGGCGCCGCCTACTCCCCCGGCGCCCTGGCCCTCGGCCGGCTGCTGGCCGCCTCGCTGACACTGGCCGTCCTGCTCCTCGTACGCCGTCAGGGCCTGCCTCCCCGCGCGGCCCTGCCCGGCATCCTGCTGTCCGGCGTCGTGTGGTTCTGCGGCTACACGGTCGCCCTGAACTGGGGGGAGCGGCTGGTCGACGCGGGGACGGCGTCCCTGCTCGTGAACACCGGCCCCATCCTCATGGCGCTGCTCGCGGCCCGGTTCCTCGGCGAGGCGCTGCCCCCGCGGCTGCTGGCCGGCATGGCGGTGTCCTTCGCCGGCGCGGTGGTCGTGGGCCTTTCCATGTCGTCCGGCGACGCCGGCTCGACCCCGGTGCTCGGAGTCGTGCTCTGCCTGCTCGCGGCGGTCGCCTACGCGACCGGCGTCATCACCCAGAAGCCCGCGCTCTCGCACGGCACACCCCTGCAGATCACCGCGTTCAGCTGCCTGACCGGGACCGCGGCCTGCCTGCCCTTCGGCGGCCGGCTGCTCACGGAACTGCCCGGGGCACCCGTGTCCGCGACGCTGAACATGGTCTACCTGGGTGTGGTGCCGACCGCGCTCGCCTTCACCGCGTGGACCTACGCCCTGGCGCGGATGCCCGCCGGAAAGCTGGGTGCGACGACCTATGCCGTCCCGGCGGTGGTCGTCCTGCTGAGCTGGGCCCTGCTGGGCGAGGTGCCGGCCTGGCTCACCCTCGCCGGCGGGGCGCTCTGCCTGACCGGCGTGGCGGTCTCCCGGTACGTGCCCCGCTCCCCGCGCAAGGGACCGGACCACGGTCCCGGTGCCGGTCCGGTTCCCCTCCCCTCCCACGTTCCCTCTCACGAAAGGCAGTCCTCATGAGGATCCTCACGGTCGGCGCGGGCGCCGTCGGCGGCTTCTTCGGCGCCCGGCTCGCCACGGCGGGCCAGGACGTCTCCTTCCTGGTCCGGCCCGCGCGCGCGAAGGCCCTGGAGGCCCGGGGCCTGCGCGTCGAGGGCCAGGGGGAGGAGCTCCGCCTCGCGCCGCGGCTGGTGACGGCCGACGCCCCGGGCGGGCCCTACGACCTGGTCCTGCTGTCCGTGAAGGCGACCGCCCTGCACGCCGCACTGGCCGACATCGCGCCCGCGGTCGGCCCGGACACCGCCGTCGTCCCCCTGCTCAACGGGATCGCCCACCTCGACGCGCTCGTCGCGGCCCTGGGGGACGCGGCGGTCCTCGGCGGGGTCGCGAAGGTGGTCACCACGCTGAACGCGGAGGGCGACATCCTGCGCATGGCGCCGCCCGCGGTCATCCTGACCGGCGAGCGGGACGCCCGGCCCTCCGGACGCGTCGACGGGATCCGCAGGGTCCTGGCCGAGGCGGGAATCGACTCACCGGCGACCGAGGACATCGTCGCGGCCATGTGGCACAAGTGGGTGTTCATCTCCACCCTGGTCGCCCTGACCTGCCTGATGCGCGGCACGGTCGGCGAGATCAACGCCGTTCCCGGCGGCGCCGCGCTCGGGCCCGCCCTGCTGGCCGAGGCCGCGGCGGTGTCGCGCGCGGCCGGTCACCCCGTGCCCGAGGCCGAACTCGCCTTCACCCGGGCGACCGTCACGGCCCCCGGCTCCCCGCTCACCCCCTCCCTCTACCGTGACCTCGTCGCCGGGGCCCCCACGGAGGCGGACCACGTCCTGACCGACCTCACCGTCCGCGCCCGCGCGCTGGGCGTGTCCACTCCCCTGCTGGACCTCGCCGCCCTCCACCTGCGCGTCCACGAACACCGCCGCGCGGCGGACCGCCCCCGGTGACGACGGGGCCGTCACCTCACCCGGATGCGCGGACCACTGGGCATCCGGGCCGCCGGACCGTTGACTGGGAGGCCCGGAACCCCTTGGAGGCGTGGTGGCGGCGGACCTGTGGAGGCGCGGTGCGGCAGGCGCGCTGCTGACGGTGCTGGCGTGGGGCGCGGCGGGCTGTTCGGACAGCGGCGGCAGCCCGTCCGGCGCCGTGTCGAGCGCCGCCGCCGCGGTGAGGTCGGCGGGAGAGGCGGTCTCGTCGGCCGCCGCGGAGGCCGGTAAGGCCGCCGCGTCCGCCGCCGCCGTGGCGAAGGAGAAGCTGGCCGAGGTCAAGGGCGGGGTCAATGCCAAGGAGCAGGTGACCCTGGGCCCGGTCGCGAACGACGGCGACGGGTACACGACGGTCCCCGTGACGGTGCGCAACACCGACGACGGCGAGAAGTCCTTCGCGGTACAGGTCGAGTTCGAGGACGAGGGCGGCAACCTCCTGGACACGGTGGTGGTGACGGTGACGGACGTCCCGGGGAAGGGCACCGGGCAGGGCACGGCCCGCAGCACGCACAAGCTGTCCGGCACGGTGTCGGCGCTGACGGGCACGGCGCTGCGCTACTGAGGCACCCCGCGCGGGACGCTCCGCAGGGACCGCGCGGCACACGACCGCGGCGGCCGGGCCGGTGACCGCTCCGGAACCGCAACGGTGGGGCGCGGTCAGGGCCCGCCGACGGCGTCCTCGACGTCCGGGTGGAGGGACAGCACCGTGTCGGCGCCCGTGAGGGCGAAGAGGCGGCGCAACCGCTCACCGGGGGCGGCGACGCGCAGGGTCGTCAGCTGGTGCACCTGCAGCAGCAGGTTCAGGAACGACGAGTCGCCGAAGGTGACGCCCGCGGCGTCGAGCACCACCAGCGGGTACCGGGCGGCGGCGGAGACGAGCGCCTCCCGGAGAGGGGGCAGCGTGTCCTGGTCGAGTTCCCCGCGCGCGGTCACCACCCATCCGGCTCCGGCCGCGCGGCCTGCCGCCACCACGCCGCCGTGGTCCGTGTCCTGTGCCCCGGCCATGTACGCCTCCCGGATCGTCACCTGTAAGGCCCCCGGAGGCGAGTATGCCTGTTCATCGGCCCGACGAGGGCACCGAGGCCCGCGCCGTCCGGCTCCGGCGGCCCGACAGCTCCTCCCCGTGGGGCTGTTGGTGGAGGTGTGCGACAACGGCCCTACGGAACGTGGAAGTCCGGGCGGTCGGCGATGCCGCGGGGCCGGGCGAGGACCAGCCCTCGGACGGCGGCCTCACACTGGGGATGCGCACGGCCACCCGCTGACACGGGTGGTCCCCTACACTGTCACCGGAATTCCCGGGTGTTCCCGGGCGCGGGGGGTACACGAGACGTCCGGAGACCGACGTCGACGGGTGGGGGTGGGAGGGCACGATGGAGACCATCGGCACGGCAACCGGCGATCCACTGCCCGCCGGACCTCCCCCCGTCGTGCGGCAGCGCCGCCGGCTCGCCCTGTCCGGCGTCCGGGGCCACGTGGCCAAGGGCCGCGACTTCACCCGCGAGGCGCTGCGGGACTGGGGCTGGGACGGCACCGAGACCTCCGAGGACGCCCTGCTCGTCGTCTCCGAGCTGCTGGCCAATGCGTCTCTGCACGCCGGGGGCTGCACCGAACTCGCCCTCACGGGCGGCGAGTTCCTGCGGGTCGAGGTCTTCGACGGCTCGACGACCCCGCCCCTGCGCCAGCCCGCCCCGCGGCCGGGCCTCCCGGGCGGCCACGGCCTGTACATCGTGGAGCGCGTCTGCGATCGCTGGGGCACCAGCACCCATGAGGACGGCAAGGCCGTGTGGGCCGAGATCGAGGCGTCGAGGCTGATGTCGGGCAGGCCCACCGGCCGCTGACGGGGGCGGCGGCCGGGGGCGTCGACCGGGGGCTCGGCCGCTCCCGGCCCGGCCCCGGGCGCCCGGCACGCGGGCGCGTCACCCGGATCTCCGCAACACGCCCGGGTCGGGTGAATGCCCGACGGGAGGCCTCCGCACGCGGTGTGATCCTGCTTCGACGTTCCGTCATCGACATTGGAGTGACATGCGCATCCGCACCGCCATCGCCGCAGCCGCCCTCGCCGCGGCCGGCATCCTCGGCGCCACCGGCACCGCCATCGCAGACGCCAACGCCGAAGGCTTCGCCGTCGGCTCGCCCGGCATCCTCTCCGGCAACGTGATCCAGGTGCCCATCCACGTGCCGATCAACCTCTGCGGCAACAGCATCAACATCATCGGCGCCCTCAACCCCGCCGCCGGCAACACCTGCATCAACATCTGATCGCGGTGTGGCCGTCGGGGCGCGGACCTGTCCGCGCCCCGACGGCCCCGGTGGCGGGCGTTCAGCGGTGCAGCAACAGTGTCCAGTCCTCGGGGACGCGGTCGGCCGGGCCCGGTACCGGCTGGTCGGCCGGATGCGCGAGCGGGGGCGTGAGGTCCGGGCCGGACGTGTACAGCTCGGCGCCGTCGTAGTCCCAGAACCAGTCCTCGCCCGGTTCGAAACTCCGCACCAGGGGATGGCCGCTGGCCTTCCAGTGGGCGGTGGCGTGCTGGGCGGGTGAGGAATCGCAGCAGCCGATGTGGCCGCACTGGGCGCAGCGCCGCAGGTGGAACCACCAGCCGCCCGCCGTGTCGCACTCGGCGCAGCCGGTGCCGGTGGGCGGGACGCTCGGGTCGATTCCGTCGATGCCGGTCATACGGGCTCCTCGGTGGTCTCGGGTTCCGGGGTGGTCAGCGGCAGCAGTACCTGGAAGCGGGTGTCGCCCGGCGCGGACTCGACCTGGAGGCTGCCGTGGTGCTTGTTGACGATGATCCGCCAGGAGATGTCCAGGCCGAGACCGGTGCCCTCGCCGACCGGTTTGGTGGTGAAGAAGGGGTCGAAGATGCGGCCCCGGACATCGGCCGGGATGCCGGGGCCGGTGTCGCGGAACTCGACCAGCAGCCGGTCGCCCTCCCGTGCCGTGCGGACGGTCAGTGTGCCGTCGCCGCCGGTGCTCCCGATCGCGAAGACGGCGTTGTCGACGAGGTTGGTCCACACCTGGTTGAGTTCCGCCGGGTAGGCGGGCACGTCGGGCAGGGAGCGGTCGTAGTCCTTGACCACCCGGATGCGGTTGCCGATCTTGCCCGACAGCATCAGCAGGGTGCTGTCGAGGAGCTCGTGGACATCGACGGACCGGTGCGGGGCCCGGTCGAGCTGCGCGTACTGTTTGGCCGCGTCGACGAGGTGGGAGATGCGGGTGGTGGAGTCGTCGATCTCGTCCATCAGCAGCTCGGTCTCGACGGTGTAGTTGAGCCATCCGATGGCACCCGGCAGGATGTCCTCGGCCACGGTGGCCGCGACCTGTTCCAGCCAGTCCGTGTCGAGTCCGGCCTGGACGAAGGTCGGTGCGACCCGCCAGCCCTCCGGGATGCCGTGGTCTTCGAGCCAGTCGGTGAGTTCGTCCTCGCGGTCGGACGCCTCCAGGGGGCTCAGTACCGGCGCCTTGGCCACACGTTCGGCGGTGCGTTCCTGGATGTCGATGAGCTCGGCCAGCGCCTCGCGGGAGTAGGGGCCCCGGGCGATGACGGCGAGCTTGTGCCGCATCTTGCCGACCCGTTCCCGCAGGGTCGCGGTGGCCCGGACGGCCGCCGCGGCCGGGTTGTTGAGCTCGTGCGTCAGTCCGGCGGACAACGAGCCGAGGGCCAGGAGCCGTTCGCGCTGGCCGATGGCCCGCTGGGTGTTCTTCGAGCCGAAGAAGAGCCCTTCCAGCAGGTGCGCGGCCATCGGGAACCATTCCCGCATGACGTCGGCGAACGACTGCGCGGGCAGGACGAAGAACCGGGTCGGCTCGGTCACGCGCATGGAGTTGGTGTAGAGCTGCGGGACCCGGTCGCCCAGGTAGGCCTGCATGGCGCCGGAGTACACCCCGCGCTGGGAGGTGCGGCTCACCTCCACGTCATCGCCGCCGACGCGGCGGTACAGGACGACGGTGCCCTCGATCATCACGTAGAAGCAGGTGGCGGGCTCGCCCTCGGTGTAGACCGGGCCGGGGTCGAAGCATTCGACCCGTCCCTCGGTGCACAGCCTCCCGAGCTGCTCGGGGGTGAGCTTCTCGAACAGGAACAGCGAGGCGATCTCCTGCGGGGCGCAGGGCACGGCCCGGCCGCTCACGACTGCTCCAGGTACCGGTGGACGAGCATCACGGCCATGGCTCCTTCTCCGACGGCGGACGCGACACGCTTCGCGGACTGGGCGCGGGCGTCGCCCGCCACGAACACGCCGGGAATGTTGGTCTCCAGGTGGTAGGGCGGCCGGTCCAGTTCCCACTCGGCGGGCGGCCGTCCGTCGGGGGTGAGGTCCGGCCCGGCCAGGATGAAGCCGTGTTCGTCGCGCAGCACCGTGCCGTCGAGCCAGTCGGTGAGCGGGGCGGCGCCGATGAACACGAACATCCACTGGGCGTCGACGAGTTCGGTCGTGCCGGTGTCCACGTCGCGCAGCGTCAGCTGCTCCAGGTGCCCGTCGCCGTGGGCCTCGTCGACCACGGTCCGGGTCCGTACCGTGATGTTCGCGGCCTCCTCGATCTGCTGGATCAGGTAGTGGGACATGGAGGCCCTCAGGGACTCGCCGCGCACCAGCAGGGTCACCGATTTCGCGCCCCGTGCCAGGTACATCGCGGCCTGTCCGGCGGAGTTGGCGCCGCCCACGATGTAGACGTCCTGTCCCTGGCAGGAGGCGGCCTCGGTGAGGGAGGAGCCGTAGTACACCCCGCAGCCGGTCAGGGTGTCGCAGCCCCGTGCGTGGAGCTGGCGGTACGACACGCCGGTCGCCAGGATGACGCTGTGCGCGGCGACCGCCGTGCCGTCGGAGAAGCGGACGACGCGCGAGGAGCCATTGACCTCTAGCCCGGTGACCTCGCGGGCGGTGAGGATCTCGGCGCCGAACCGGCCGGCCTGGCGGCGGGCGCGGTCGGTGAGCTGCGCGCCCGACACGCCGTCCGGGAAGCCGAGGTAGTTCTCGATGCGGGAGCTCTGCCCGGCCTGACCTCCGGTCGCCGACCGTTCGACGAGTACGGTGCGCAGCCCTTCGGACGCGCCGTACACGGCCGAGCCCAGGCCGGCCGGACCGCCGCCGATGACGACGAGGTCGTAGAACTCGGCGGCCGGGGTCGTCGCGAGTCCCACGTGGGCCGCCAGCTCGGTCGCCTCCGGCTCGACGAGCACGGCCCCTTCCGGGGTGATCACCAGCGGTAGCCGCTCCCCGTCGGCCCCGGCGGCCTCCAGCAGGCGCCGCCCCTCGGGTTCGTCGGAGGAGTACCAGCGGTAGGGCACCTGGTTGCGGGCCAGGAACTCCCGCACCTCGGAGGAGCGCGCCGACCAGCGGTGGCCGACCACCTTGGTGGCGGGCACGGGCCGGTAGTCGCTGGTGCGCCAGGCGGTGAGGAGGTCGTCGACGACCGGGTAGAGCTTCTCCTCCGGCGGGTCCCAGGGTTTGAGCAGGTAGTGGTCGAGGTCGACGACGTTGATGGCGTCGATCGCCGCGTTGGTGTCGGCGTAGGCGGTCAGCAGGACGCGCCGCGCGCCCGGGTACACGGAGAGGGCCTGTTCGAGGAACTCGATGCCGTTCATCTGCGGCATGCGGTAGTCGGCCAGGATGACGGCGACCAGGTCACCCCGCAGCTTCAGCTCGCGCAGCGCCTCCAGCGCCGACTCCCCGGACTCGGCGCGTACGACGCGGTACGTGGCGCCGTAGCGTCGGCGCAGGTCGCGTGCGACGGCGCGGGAGACTCCCGGGTCGTCGTCCACGGTCAGGATGACGGTCCGCGCTGTGTCGGCGACCTCTGCCATACGTCTCCCACCCGCCCGAGCGTCCCGGTCCGGCGGCACGGCGAGCCGCCCGCGCCGGTTGCGCCCATCGTATGTTCGATCGTCCCGGTTCGCCGTGGTACGCCACGGACCGTGTACGGGTGGGTACGTCCCGCGTCGCCCTCGGTTCGCGGCGGGTGGCGTCCCCGGTACGGGGGCACGGTGTGCGGCGCGCCACAGGGCTCCTCGGGAACCGGTGCGCCCGCGCCCCCGACCCCTTCGACGGGGCCGTGGTCCGTCGGCCTCCGACCCGTCCGAACCACACCGAGGAGTGCCGAAATGAGCCTGAACCGCAGAGACTTGCTCCGCGCGTCGACCGCGCTGGGTGCCACCGGAGCGGTCGCGGGGGGCGCCGGGCTCGCGGGCGGCCCGGCCGCCTCCGCGGCCGGGCGCGGCGCCGGCGACGCCGGGAAGCCCCTCAGGGTGCACGTCGTCATGTTCGACGGGGTGGAGGAGCTCGACTTCGCCGCCCCGTACGAGGTCTTCTCGGCCGCCCGCTTCTTCACGGACCGGCCGGTCGAGGTCCGGTACGTCGGCGCGTCCCGCCCCGGTTCCGTCCGGGCCTCGTACGGGACGCGCGTCTTCGTCGAGCACGGCTGGGACCCGCGGCAGGCCGACGTCGTGGTGGTGCCGGGCGGCGGCTACGCCCGTCGCGAGGATCCGGGGGTGTGGGCCGAGATCCGGCGCGGCGTCCTGACGCGTGCGCTGCGCGAGGCGCCGCGTCCGGGGCTCACGATCGGCGCCCTGTGCACGGGCGTCATGCTGCTGTCCGCCGCCGGGCTGACCCGGGGCCGGCCCTGCACGACCCACCACCGGGCGCGTCCTGACCTGGAGCGGGAGGGCGGCGTCCTGAAGGACGCGCGGGTCGTGGACGACGGCGATCTGGTGACGGCCGGGGGCATCACCTCGGGGCTCGAACTCGCCCTGTGGCTCGTCCGCCGCGAGCTGGGCGCCGACGCGGCGACGGGGGTCGAGGCCATGCTGGAGTACGAGGCCCGCGGCACGGTGTGGTCCCGGTAGGCGCGACGAGGCCACGGGCCGGGCCCCGGCTCCGGGGCCCGGCCCGTGGCCGGGCGGGCCTGCCCTGCCCGGGAACGACGGCGGCCCGAAGACCGACGGCGGGCTCGGCGGCGGATGCGGGCCGTATCCTCGCCCGGGGCACGACGAGCGGAGGACGGGTGGGCATGGCGGCCGGCGGAGCGGCATCGGGGCGGGAGCCCGCGGGGCAGGGGCGTGCCCCGGCGGCGCGCACGTCGCTGAGCGCGCAGGCGCGCGAGGCGGTGCGGGAGCGGATCGTCGACCGCCGCTATCCGATGGGCTCGCGCCTGGTGGAGCGGGAGGTCGCCGAGGAGCTGCGGATGTCACGGGTCCCGGTGCGCGAGGCGCTGCGCGCCCTGGTCGCCGAGGGACTGCTGGAACTGCTGCCGCACAGCGGGGTGCGCGTGCGCCGGCTGGAGCGCGCCGACGTGCGGTGCCTGTACGAGGTGTGGGAGCCGCTCGCCGTGCAGGCGTCGCGGCTCGCCGCCCGCGCGGTGGCCTCGGCCCTCCCCGGGGAGCCGGCGGGGCTCACCGCCCTGCGGGCCTCGCTGGAGGGGGCCGAGCGGGCGGCCGCGGTGGACGAGGGGGCGCGGGAGGTGGCCGAGCACGCCGCCTTCCACGAGCGGATCGTGGCGCTGAGCGGCAATCCGCTGCTGGCGCGGACGATGGAGCAGCTCGACTGGCAGCTCCGTCTGCTCTTCGGGTTGCGTGCGGAGCCGGAACACATGCGGGCGCAGCACGCGGACGTCTTCCGGCACATCGCGGCGGGTGACGAGGAGGCGGCTGCCGCGAGCACGCTGCTGCACGTGCGGGACAGTCGCTCGGTGGCGTTGCGGTCGCTCTTCGGGGACACCGGTTTGTATACCAAGACGGACTGAGGCCCATCAGCGCCGGGTCTCGGCCCGGGAATTCTTGCAAGCCGTTCGCTCACTGGTATACAAAAGGGCGCACCAGGCATCCCCTGCCCCCAAGGAGCCCCCCGTGTCCGTGGTCTTCCGCGACGTACGTCCCCTCGGGGTGGGTCGGCCCGTGGACCTCACGGTCGTGGACGGCCGCGTCTCCGGCGCCCCCGCGCCCGAGGGTGCCGAGGTGGTGGACTGCGCGGGCCGCATGGCGCTGCCCTCGCTCGTGGACGCGCACATCCACCCGGACAAGACGAGCTGGGGCGGCGACTGGGTGTCGCGGCGGCCCGCCTCCGGGATCGCCGGCTACTGCGACCAGGACGTGGAGCTCCACCGGGCGCAGCCCCGTCCGGTCGGCGAGCGGGCGTACGGGCTGATGGCGCACGCGGTGACGCGCGGCAGCCGGGCCATGCGCGCGCACGCCGATGTGGCGCCCGCGTACGGCCTGGCCGGTGTCGAGGGCGTCGCCGAGGCCCGTGAGCGCCTCGCCGGTGCGCTCGACGTGCAGATCGTGGCGTTCCCCCAGCACGGCGTCGTCCGCTCCCCGGGCACGGCCGCGCTGCTGGAGGACGCGGCGCGCAGCGGCCTCGTCGACCTGATCGGCGGCATCGACCCGATCGGTTTCGACCACGCCCTCGACGAGCAGCTGGACCTGGTCTTCGGGCTCGCGGACCGCTACGGCGTCGGCGTGGACCTGCACCTCCACGACCGGGACGAGAAGGGCACGCGCGTCCTGCGGGCCGTCGTCGAGCGCACCCGGGCGCTGTCGCTGCGGGGGAAGGTGACGGTCAGCCACGTCTTCTGCCTGGCGTTCCTGTCCGGACCCGACCTCGACGCGACGGCCGCCGACCTGGCCGACCTGGACATCGCCCTGACGACGGTCGCCCCGAGCGAGTCCCTGGTCCTGCCCGTCGCCCGGCTGCGGGAGCACGGCGTCCGCGTCGGCCTCGGCTCGGACGGTGTCCGCGACTCCTGGAGTCCGTTCGGGAACGCCGACATGCTGCACCGCGCACACCTCCTGGGCTGGACCACGGACGCCCGTCTCGACGAGGAGCTGACGTCCTGCTTCGCCGTCGCCGCCCACGGGGGCGCCGACGTGATGGGACTGGCGCGCGCGGACTTCGCCCCGGGCGCCCCGGCCGACTTCGTGCTCGTCGAGGGCGAGTGCGTTCCCCAGGCCGTGGTGGACGTGCCGCGGCGCGACGTTGTCGTGCGCGGCGGCCGGATCGTGGCCCGGGACGGCGCCCTGGTGTAGGCGCGGCCGGCGGCCCCCGCCGCACCCGGGCGGTCCGGTACGGATAATGGCACCGCCCGGGGTTGCGGGCGGCGTGCACCGATCCGAGGGATTCCGAGGGATGAAGTACCGATGACGTTCCAAGAGGGCCTGCGGGTCGAGCTGGCGGCGGACACCAGGCTGAGCGACAACGTCGCGATCACGGACGCCCCGGCGGAGGGCCCGGAGGACGGCCCGCAGGACGATCCGCAGGAAGCGACGGGCGGCGCCGTGGGGTCCCTGTGGCTGGCGGCGGGCACGCGGGGGACCGTGGAACGGGTCGTCCGGCACGACCGGCCGGGCCGGGGCGCCCGCGAGTACGAGCGGCTCGCGTCGCTGCTCGATTCCTTCGGCCGGGACATGCCCACGCAGAGCAGGAAGCAGCTCGAAGAGCAGATCGCGGCCCTGGAGCCCGAGTGGACCGCCTACCGCCGGCAGCGGCTGCGCGTGACGCTCCGCGTCCGCTTCGACAACGGGTTCATCCTGGACGGCGTGCCCGAGGGCTTCTTCACGGCCGCCTGACCGGTTCGGCGCGGCCGCTCCGGTGCCGGCCGTCCGGCTCCGCCGGTGTGCGGGGATCACGCCCCGCCGCGGACGAGGCGCAGGATCTCCCCCGTCTCCAGGGCCGTGTAGAGCGCGCCGTCCGGGCCGAACGCCAGGCCGTGGGGTTCGCAGGCGGGGTCTGGGAGGGCGTGTTCCTCCAGGTGGCCGTCTGGGGTGAGGGAGCCGATCCGGCCGGTCGCCCACAGGGTGAACCACACCGAGCCGTCGGGGGCGGTGGTGATCGCGTGCGGGCGGCAGGCCGGGTCCGGGAGCGGGAACTCGGTCACCTCCCCCGCCGTCGTGATCCGCCCGATGCGGCCCGCCCCGATCTCCGTGAACCACAGGGTTCCGTCCGCTCCCGCCGCGATCCCCACGGGTGCCGCCCCGGGCGTGGGCAGCGGATGGAGGGTCACCTCGCCGGCGGGTGTGATCCGGCCGACGGCGTGGGCCTGGTTGAGGGTGAACCAGAGGGCGCCGTCGCCGCCTGCCGTGATCATGGAGGGGAAGGCTCCTTCGAGGCCTGGCAGCGGGAACTCCACGACGGCTCCCACGGTGTCGATGCGGCCGATCCGGTCGGTGTGCAGCTGGGTGAACCAGAGGGCTCCGTCGGGTCCGGCCGCGATGCCGTACGGGCCCGCGCCCGGTGTGGGCAGCGCGTACGAGCGGGCGTGTCCGTCCACGTCGATCCGGCCGATCCGGTCGTCGCGCATGCGGGTGAACCAGAGCGCTCCGTCGGGGCCCGCGGTGATGAGGGAGGGGCCGCAGGAGTCCGAGTCGAGCGGGAACTCGTCGAGCCGGCCGTCGGGCGTGAGCCGGGCGATCCGGCCGGCGTGCACCAACGTGCACCACAGCGCGCCGTCGGCGCCGGTGGTCAGGGCGTACGGGCCCGAGCCCGGGTGGGAGACGGGGAAGGAACGGTCGGGCGTGAGGGTGCGGGGCATACGGGTCCTCTCGGAGTGGCGGATCGAGGTCGGGCGGCGCGGGCGGTGCTCGATCGAGGTCAGGCGGCGTGGGCGGTGCTCGTCGGGTGTGCCGCGCAGCGGCCGACGGCGGGGGCTGCTGCCGCGAGGTCGAGTCGCGCGCCCTGCCAGCGGGCGCGCAGCATCCGGTCGTGGCTGACGACGGCCACCGCGCCGGGGAAGCCCGCGAGGGCCGACTCCAGCTCCTCCACCAGGGCGAGGGAGAGGTGGTTGGTCGGCTCGTCGAGGAGGAGGACGTCGTACGGTTCGGTCACCAGGCGCGCCAGCGCGAGCCGCTGCCGCTGCCCCGCCGACAGGCTGCCGACGGGGACGCCGAGCCGGTCGCGGTGGAACAGCCCGAGCGCCAGCAGCCGTTCCGCGTGTTCCTCCGGGTTTCCGGCGCGCCCGTACCCGTAGGCGGCGAGGACGGTCCGCCCGTCCGGTACGGGGTCAGGCAGTTGGCGGAGCAGTCCGATCCGGCCCCGGCGTTCGACACGGCCCAGCGCGGGCTCGGACGTGCCGGCGAGCAGGTTCAGCAGGGTGCTCTTGCCGACGCCGTTCGGTCCGCCGATCAGGAGGCGGTCGCCGGGGCCGAGGGCCAGGCTGGTGGGCGCCAGACGCCCCGGGACCCCGGCGGAGTGCGCGGCGAGGAGCGTTCCGCGCGCTTCGCCCCCCTGCGGCACGGCGGTGAAGCGGAGGGGTTCCGCGGGCCGGGGCGCCGGCTGCGCCAGCAGCCGGCCGAGGCGTTCCTCGGCCTGGCGCACGCGGCTCGCGAGGGACTGCTGCACCCGGCCCGCGGCCCGGTCGTAGGCCATCTTGTTGCCGTCCTTGCGGGCCCGTCCGGGCGCCACCCGCCGCGCGGTCCCGGCGGCGGCTTCGCGCAGCCGGGCGACCTCGGTGGTCCAGGCCTCGTGGGCCCGCTCAGCGCGCTCGCGGGTGGCGGCCCGTTCGGCGCGGTAGCCGGTGTAGCCGTTGCCGTGGCGTACGACCGTGCGGGTGTCGGTGTCGACCTCCAGGAGGGAGGTGGTGACGCGGTCGAGGAAGACGCGGTCGTGGGAGACGGCCACCGTGGTGCCGCGGCGCGTGCGCAGGTGCTCCTCCAGCCAGGTCAGGGCGGCGTCGTCCAGGTGGTTGGTCGGTTCGTCGAGCAGCAGCACCTCGGGCTCGGCGGCCAGCAGCGCGGCGAGGCGCAGCCGGACCCGGGCCCCGCCGGACAGCGCGCCGACCGGGCTGTCGCGGCGCAGCCGCAGCAGGCCGAGGCCGTGCAGGGCGCGTTCGACGCGTGCGTCGGCTTCGTATCCGCCGCGGAGTTCGTAGGCGGTCAGCAGGTCGGCGTAGGTGTCCAGGACGGAGGTGTCGCCGTCTTCCATCCGGCGCTCCAGCCGGCGCAACTCGGCTTCCATGAGGCGCAGTTCGTCGAGAGTCCGGTCGATGACCCGCTGGACGGTGAGGTGTGCGGGCAACTCCTCCTCTTGGGCGAGGTGGCCGACGCGGCCGCGGGAGCGGATGAAGACCCTTCCGCTGTCGGGCTGTTCGGCGCCCGCGAGGATGCGGAGCAGGGTGGACTTGCCGGAGCCGTTCTCGCCGACGATGCCGAGGCGGTCCCCTGCCGTGACGGAGCAGGTGACGGAGTCGAGGACGAGGCGGCCGTCGTAGGCCTTGGTGACGTCAAGCGCGGTGAGCCGTGCGGAGGTGTCGGTCGCGGTCATGGAGGGTCTCCGGGAGGTGGGAGGGGCGGGCGGGGGCGGAACGGGGGCGGCGGCCGGCGGGCCGGATGCGACGGATGACCATCGGAACTCCTTAAAGCGACGGATGTTGCGTTAAAATCGTGACATGACATCCCCCGAGAACGCAAGCGATCTTCCCGAGTCCGGCCCCGAGGGCGTCCGACGCCGGACGGGCGGCCGCAGCGCCCGCGTCCGGGCGCAGGTCGTCGAGGCGGTCGGGGCGCTCCTCGTGGAGTCCGGGTACGACGCCCTGACGGTGGACGCCGTCGCCGAGCGGGCCGGGGTCCACCGCACCACCGTGTACCGGCGGTGGCGCGACGTCGGAGGGCTGCTGGCCGACGTCCTCGACGCGGCCGCCGACGACGGCTGGCGCCCGGCCGACACCGGGTCCCTGGAGGACGACCTCACCGCCCTCAACCAGGAGGTCTACGACGCCCTGCGGCCGGCCGGGACCGACCCGACCGACGGCTCCGGCTCCGGCTCCGGCTCCGGCTCCGGCTCCGGCTCCGGCTCCGGCTCCGGCTCCGGCGGGAACCTCACCACCGCGCTGATCGCCGCTTCCTTCCGCTCGGCGCAGGCCGCGGGCGCGCTGACCCGCTTCTGGGAGGGCCGCTACGCCCGCTCGGCGCCGGTCGCCGACCGGGCGGTGGACCGGGGCGAGCTCCGACCCGGCCTGGACACCCGCGCGTTGCTGGTCACGGCCACGGCGCCGCTGTACCAGGAACTGCTGCTCCTGCGCAGCGCCCCCGACCCGCGACTCCCGCGCCGCGCCGCCCGCGCCGCGTGCGCGGCGGCCCGCGCGGGCGTCTTCCACTGACCCGCCCGCCCCCTGGCTGACCGTCCGCCGAACGGAGTCGGGCCGGATCGGCCGGCTGAGCCCGCGCCGGGGCGCACGTACGGGGCACCGTGGACGTTCCCCCGTGCGCCCCCCTGTGCCCCTTCGCCGTGGCCCGCGGCGCGCGTACGGTTCCGGGCCATGAGCGGATTCGCGAAAGAACCGGCCACCGCGTCGGAAATCGGCACCCGGGTCCTCCCTCCCTCCGACCGGTGGTCCCCCGCGCTCGTGATACCGGCGCCGGTGTGCCGCTTCGAGAACTTCCTCGGCGCCGAACGCGCCGACGCCCTGCTGGAGTACGCGATCGGGCGCCAGGGCGACTTCACGGCGGGGACGGTGCTGGACCCCCTGACCGGAGAGGAGTCCCACAAGGGGAGGGAGTCACTGGTGCTTCCCGTGACCAGTGAGGTGTTCAGCCGGCACCTCGCCGACTGCCTGCCGCTCGTCCGGGAGTCCCTCGGCCACCGGGCCGCGCTCGACCGGTCCCTGACGGTCCTGACGGCGCACGGCGAGGGCGGCCACTACGGCATGCACACCGACGCGTCGCGGGTCCGTGACGTGAGCACGGCCGTGTCCGCGGTCTACTACCTCCACCGCCGGCCCCGCGGCTTCGGCGGCGGCCAGCTCCGCCTCCACGACACCGTGGTCGACGGCCACCGGGCGCGGCCGGCGGAGACGTACCGAACGATCGAGCCCGAGCACGACACGATCGTCTTCTTCCCCGCCGCCGCCTTCCACGAGGTCGTCCCGTCGACCTGCCCCAGCAGGCGGTTCGCCGACCACCGGTTCACCCTCACGACGTGGCTCTCCGGCCGGGGGGCCGCACCGGGGCCCTGCGACGCCGGGGCCCGGATCTGGCGGTGGCTGGCGGGTGCCGCCGAGGGCACCCGCCCCCTCCACGGGGTCGCGGCGGACCTCGGGGGCGCCGGCGCCGCCCCGCTGCCGGCCGCCGGACCCGCCACCCTCCGGGTCGCCGGGGGCCCCGCCGCGGGGTGAGGCGGAGCCGCCCGGCGGGACGTCAGGTGCCGGGGGCGGTCAGGGCCGGGGTCGGCTCGGTCCACGGGTTGGGGAGGTGGCCGGTGACCGGGCCCGAGACCGCCGCGCCCCGCTCGCCCGCGGTGCGCACCGCGAGCGGGACGAGGGCCTCGGGGACCCCGTAGACGAGGTGGCAGAAGCGCTCCGGCGGGTGGCGGGCGGTCCACCCGGGCCGGCTGAACGCCGACACGTACGTGCTCCAGTCGCCCTCGAAGGTGACGACCAGGTCCGCCAGCCGGAGGTAGCCGGGGTCCGGGTGGACGCCCGGGTTGAGGACGACGGTGCTCGCCCCCAGGCTGCGCAGCGACCGGACCAGGCGGCGGCAGGCGCGCAGCCCCCCGCGTTCCGCGGTCACCCGGTCCAGGAAGCAGCCGTCGACCCCGTACCACTCCCGGTAGCGGAGGATCTCGTAGTTGACCTCCGCCCCGTCCCGCCGCCCGTACGCGGTGTCGACGTATCCCAGCAGCCGGGCGCCGGCCGCGTGCAGGGCCGAGGCCGCCGCCGTGAACGCCGGATCGGGGCGCGGGCCCGGACCGCTCGCGGGGTTGAGCACCACCGCGTAGGTCCGGGGCGCGGCCCCGATCAGCCGCGCCCAGGCCCCCGGGTCCTCCGCGGGATGCACGTACAGCGGAACCAGCAGGGTCATCGTGCGGGGCTGCCGCTCCGGGGGACGGCCTCCCACAACGAGGCGAGCATGTCGTCCAGTTGGCGGGCGGGTCGCCACCCCAGCACCCGGACCGCCGCCGTGACGTCGGAGCACTGCCAGGACACCTCGGCCGAGCGGGCCGAGCCGGGCGCGCCGCCCGCGTTCTCCTCGATCCGCCCCCGGAATCCCGCCCGGCGGGCCAGTCCGTGCACCAGCTCGCGGACCGGCGCGGCCTCGCCGGTGCTGATGTTCAGCACCGACTGCAGGGGACCGGGGGCGGTCACCGCGAGTTCCACCGCCCGGGCCACGTCCCGTACGTCCACGAAGTCGCGGTACGCGGACAGGTCGCCCAGCCGCAGCACCGCCGCCGGGTCCGGACCGGCCTCGCGCAGCAGGGCCGTGAGCCTGCCGGGCAGGCCGGTGGCCGGTGCGCCGGGCCCGACCGGGTTGCCCACCCGCAGCACGACCGCGTCCAGGCCGGAGGTGGCCACCGTGACGGTGCCGGCCAGTTTGGTGGCTCCGTACGGGGTGACCGGGCGGGTGGCCGCCGACTCCCCCACCCGGACGCCGAACGCGCCCGGCCCGTACTCGGCCGCCGAGCCCAGGTGGACCAGGCGGGCCTGCGGGGCGGCCTCCCGCAGGGCCGCGCACAGTACGGCGGGGCCGCGGGAGTTGACCTCGGCGAGGGTGACCGGGTCGCCGCCGGTCGCCCCCGCGCAGTTCACCACTGCGTCGGGGGCCGCCCCCGCGAGGGTCTCGGTCAGCCGTTCGGTCCGGTCGGTGGCGAGGTCGACGCCGAACCCGGCGCCGGGCGAGCGCCCGGCGTCGAGGACCCGTACATCCGGCAGGGCGCCCAGCCGGTCGGCGACGTGCGCGCCGAGATAGCCGGTGCGTCCCAGGACGAGAATGCGCATGACGTGCTCAGGCTCCCTTGAGCAGCAGGGACTTGCGGCTGGTGAACTCGGCGTTGGCCCGGTCGTAGTCGTCGGGGCGGCCGATGTCCAGCCAGTAGCCGTCGAACTCGTAGGCGTGGGGCGGGTTCTGGGTCTTGAGGAGGTCGAGGACGAGCTCGTCGAAGCCGAGCGGCAGGCCGGGAGTGTACCCGTCGAGGGTTTCGCGGCTCAGGCCGTACACGCCCATCGACACGCGGTAGTCCATGCTGGGCTTCTCGGTGAAGCCGACGACGCGGGTGGCGTCGGTGGTGAGCACCCCGAAGTCGACGTGCACCTTGCGCGGGTAGGTGGCGATGGTCAGCGGCGCGCGCGAGGCCTCGTGGCGGCGCAGCACGTCGGCGTAGTCGAGGTCGGTGAGGACGTCGCCGTTCATCACGAGGAATCTTTCCGGAAGCCGCTCGCGGAGGTTCAGCAGCGGGCCCATGGTCCCCAGCGGGCTCTCCTCGGTGGCGTAGTCGATGCTCATCCCCCACTGGGCGCCGTCGCCCACGTAGGCGCGGATGATCTCGCCCAGGTGGCCGATGGCGATGGTGCAGCGGGTGAATCCGGCGGCCGACAGCTGGCGCAGCACGATCTCCAGGATGGCGTGCTGGTCGCCTATGGGGACGAGCGGCTTGGGGAGGGCAGTGGTGTAAGGGCGCAGCCGGACGCCCTTGCCGCCCGCCAGGATCACTGCGTACATGGGGAGTTCCTCCATCAGTCGTGTGACGAGCCGTGGTGGGGGGACGTGGGTGTGGCGGTGGGGTGGGCGTGGGGGGGGTGGGGTCCGCAGGGGTCAGACGTTGTAGATGCCGGTCTTGTACCGGGCGAGGTTGGCCGGGTCGCGGAAGAACCCGACGGTGTGCGCCAGGCCTTCCTCCAGGCTCTGGGCCGGTTCCCAGCCGGTGGCGGCGGTGAGCCGGCTCGCGTCCGCGACGAGCCGCATGACCTCGGAGGCGGCCGGCCGCAGCCGCTCGGTGTCCTCGCGCACCTCGATCGGAACGTCCATCACCTTGCCGATCAGCGCCACCAGGTCGCCGACGGAGATCTCGGTGCCGGTACCGGAGTTGAAGGTGCGGCCGACCACCTGCGCGGCGGGGGCGGTGCCCACCGCGAGGAAGGCCGCGGCGGTGTCCTTGACGTAGCTGAAGTCCCTGGTGGGGCGCAGGTCGCCGAGGGTGATGACGCGCTCCCCGGCCGCCACCTGGCCGATGACGGTGGGGATCACCGCGCGCATCGACTGGCGCGGGCCGAAGGTGTTGAAGGGCCGCAGGGTCACCACGGGGGTGTCGAAGCTCGCGTGGTAGCTGTCGGCGAGCCGGTCGCCGCCGGCCTTCGAAGCGGCGTACGGGGACTGCGTGTTGATGGGGTGGTCCTCGGTGATCGGGACGGTCTGCGCGGTGCCGTACGTCTCGCTCGTGGAGGTGTGCACCAGGCGCGGTGTGCCGAGCGCGCGGACGGCCTCCAGCACGTTGAGGGTGCCGGTGACATTGGTGTCCACGTAGCTGTGCGGGGCCCGGTAGGAGTACGGGATCGCGATGAGGGCGGCGAGGTGGTAGGCGCAGTCGGCGCCTTCCAGGAGCCCGCGGACCGAGCCGGGGTCGCGGACGTCGCCGAGGACGATCTCCACCTGGTCGAGGACGTCGGGGTCGAGGGTCTCCAGCCAGCCGTAGGAGGAGAAGGAGTTGTACTGGGCCATGGCCCTGACCCGGTAGCCGCGGGCGACGAGGGATTCGGTGAGGTGGGAGCCGATGAAGCCTTCGGCTCCGGTGACGGCGGCGAGCGGTGCGGAGGTCAACCGACCTCTCCTTTCGATGGGTGGTACGGGTACGGGGCCGGGCGCGGGTCGTCAGGCGTGGGAGGGGGGCCGGCCGAGGAGCCGCAGCGTGCACCCGATCAGGCACAGGGCGGCGCCGGCGCAGCAGAGCGGCAGGACGGACGGTCCCGGGGGCAGGCGGAACAGGGTGACCGCGCCGGCGGTGCCGGCGGCCCCGAGGCAGATCAGGGCCGGGGTCCAGGCCACCGCGAAGGCCTGGAGCAGCAGGGCGGTCCACAGGGTCGCGGCGAGCAGGGGCAGGGTGGCGGGGCCCGCGCCGGTGAGCAGCGCGGCGGGCACCAGCGGGAGCGTGTAGAGCAGCAGGCACAGGGCCAGGACTCCGGCCGACCGCAGCCGGAAGCCGACGGGGCTCCCGGACGCGCCGAGCGCGGCGGCCGACAGGCCCCGGTAGCGGTAGAGCAGCCATTCGGCGGGGCCCATGCTCACGGTGAGTACGATCACCGCGTACGGCTCGCGGCGGCCCGCGAGCAGCACCAGCAGGGCGGCGGCCAGGCCGAACAGGCCGTAGGGCAGGGAGCGCGGCAGCGGGGGCCCGGCGCCCCCGCCGGCCGCGGGCGCGGCGGCGTACTCGGTGCGCAGGGTCCGGCCGGCGGCGGCGACCGTGGCGGCGAGGGCCAGAAGGGTGAGCCCGGCGCGCAGCAGTGGGCCGGGTTCCCACCAGGGCAGTACGGCGGCGCCGGCGAGCGGGGCGAGGGCGGCGAGCAGCAGCGGTTCCCGGCCCAGGACGAGCAGTACGCCCGCGGCGGCGAGGTAGAGGGACTGGGCGGCCGCCGCCCAGATCACCGGGGAACCGTGGGCGGGGACGGCGGCGGCCGCGGTGGCGAGCGCGGCGCCGAGCGGTGCCCCGCGCAGCAGGGTGCGGGCGGCCTCGCGCCGGCCCGCCACCATCCACAGGTAGGCGCGGTGGCCGAGGGCCTGGCCCCAGGCCCAGGAGAAGACGCCCGCGACGACGAGCGCGGCGGCGTGCTTGCCGGGTTGCCACAGCGGTGCGGTGAGCAGGTAGGCGAGGGCGGGCAGGGCGAACAGCACTCCGCGCAGCAGGCAGCGCAGGTGGTCGGGGCGCCAGGGGTCGGCCTCGCGGGCGGGTTCCGTGAAGACGCGGGGCACCCGCTCGTACAGCGCCGTGGCGAGGGAGAAGATGTCGGGGTGGCCGTAGCGCTGCCGGATGGTGTCGGCGGAGAGCCCGTCCGCCTCCAGCAGCGCGGCCACCTCGTAGGGGTGGACGGCCGGTCCCACGCGGTCGGCCATGTCGGCGGCGAGCCCGTTGACGGCCTCGTCGGTCCGGGCGGGTCCGGGCAGTCGCAGCCCCAGGGTGACGGCCTCGCCGTCGTGGCCCGGGGCGGTCCCGCGCGGGCCGGGGGTGACCGGGTCCGCGCCGCGGCGGCGGGTGGCCGGGCGTTTGGGCACGGCCAGCCGGAGCGTCAGGGTGTCGTCCTGCCCGCGGCGCGGTTCGAGGTCCATGGGTCCGCTCATCCGGCGAGGCTCCCCGTGCCGGAGACCGCCGACGCGGTGCTCTCCTCGGAGGCGTCCGCCCTGGCCCAGGACGGTACGGGACGACGCGGGCGCGCACCCGCCGGGGCGGCCGGCTGCGGGACGGGCGCCTGTGCGACGGCCGGTCCCGTGACGGCCGCCGGTGCGGAGGCGGCCGTCGGTACGGAGGCGGGTACCGGTACGGAGGCCGGTGCCGTGGACGTCTGCGCGGGCACGGGTGCCACCGCGATGCGGGGCGGGGCCGCGGCGGACCGGGCGAGGGCGGGCAGTTCCAGGTAGATGGAGCGGAAGGTGTCGATGGTCTGGCGCAGTGTGAACTGCTCGATCACCCGCAGGCGGGCGGCCTCGCCCATCGCCGCGCGCCGCTGGGCGTCGGCGAGCAGTTCCACGGCGGCGGCGGCCATGGCGGCCGGGTCCCGCGGCGGCACCACGAGTCCCGCGTCGCCGACGGCCTCCCGTACGCCGCCCACGTCGGTGGAGACGGTGGCCCGTCCGCACGACATGGCCTCGATGAGGGTGAAGGGGAAGCCCTCGCTGATGCTGGAGAGCATCACGACGTTGCCGGCGGCGTAGGCGTCCTTGATGTCGTCGACGCGGCCCTCGAAGACGACGGCGTCGGCGTGCCCGAGCTCGGCGGCCAGTGCCTCGCAGCGTTCCCGGTAGGCCTCCCCGCCCCGGGGGGTGCCGCCGAAGAGCCGCAGCCGGGCCTCCGGTACCTGACGCCTGACCAGGTCGAAGGCGCGGATCAGGGTCTCCAGGTCCTTGATGGGGTCGACCCGGCCGGCCCAGCTCAGCGTGGGGACCTCGGGCTCGGGCCCGGCCGGTGGGAAGGCCGCGGGGTCGACGCCGTTGTACACGGTGCGTATGGACTCCGGGGCGGCGCCTCCCTCCTCCTCCCACAGCCGGTTGTAGCGGTTGCCGGGGGTGATCAGGGCGGCCCGGCGGTAGCTTTCCTGCGCCAGCAGCCGGAAGAAGCCGAGCACGAGGGCCTTGACCGGCCAGCGGTAGGGCGCGGTGCGGTAGCCGATGTAGCGTTCGCGCAGGTAGACGCCGTGCTCGGTGAGCAGGAGCGGCACGTCGTGGCGTTCGAGTCCGGCCAGGCCCGGCAGTACGGCGACGCCTCCGCTGACCGCGTGCGCGACGCCCTCCCTCGGCGGTGGTGCGGCGAGCGGGCGCAGGGCGTGCTCCAGCAGGGTGGTGGCGGTGAGCGCGTCACGCAGGGTCGGACGGGCCTCGCGGACGGCCAGTCCGGGCCGGTTCCACACCGCGGCGAGGATGGTGATGGCGCGGTGGCCGCGCAGGAACGGACTCAGCTGTCCGTCCGCGGCGGCGCGCGCCATCGTGTAGAGCGCGGGGGCGAACCCGTCCTCGGCCTGCGGGTCGAGGAGCGCCGTCAGGAACCGTTCGTACGCGGCGGCCAGCCGCCGCTCGGCGCGCCCGCGGGGCCGCCGGCCTTCCGGCGGGGCACCCCACATGGGGACGGAGCGGACGCTGTGGACGTGCGCGGGCAGGTCCCAGGCGAGGGCTTCGCGGCCGGTGCCGGTGACCGCGATGACGTCGAAGTCGAGGTCGGGCATGCCCTGGACGAGCTGGTCGCACCAGACGCTGACGCCGCCGTGGCTGTGCGGGTAGGTGCCTTCGGTGAGCAGGGTGACGCGTGTCGCTCCGGGGCGGCGCGCGCCGTGGTGAACGTGCATGGGTGGGCTCCACGGCCGGAAAGATGTGGGGGTGGCCGCGGTCGGTGGACCTGGCCGTCCCGGCCGCGCAGGGGCGGCCGGGACCTGACGTGCGCCGGTCGGTCAGCCCCGGGGGGCTCGGGAGCCGCCTTCGCGCACGGCCGCGGGGACCTCGGTGCGCGGGGCGGGGGCGGTCTGGGGAGCCGGCCGGGCGAAGGCGGCGGCTCCGTTCCGCGCTCCGGTGGCGGCGGCGGACGCCGGAAGGGTGAAGGCGAGCGGCGTCCCGGCCGAGGCCGTCCAGCCGGAGGCCCGGCCCGCGTAGGGGCTGCCGAAGGCGGCGGTGCCCTGGCGGCTGCCGGCGAGCAGGGTCGCGGGTACCGCGAGGCCGTTCGGGGCCTGGACGGTGACGGTGTCACCGATGCGGTAGGCGGTGACCTGACCGGCCCTGACGGCGTCCTTCCAGGCCGCGCGGCGCTGGAGTTCGACGCCGATGTCCTTCATCCGGAGGTTCTCCACGGGGGTGTTGTCCGCGAAGAGGGCGTCGTACCCGTCGAGGACCCCGTCCAGGACGGGGTAGGCGATGCGCTCCTCGGCGAGGTTGGACTGGTGGATGAAGTGCGGCTTGGGGTCGTTGGAGAGGACGTGGCCGAGGGCGGTGCGGATCTCCTGCGGAGCGATGTACTGCGCGTACCCGGTGGCCGTGTCCAGCGGGGCGGGCAGGCAGGTGGTGGTGTCGGCGTGGTCCTCGCAGATGCCGCTGCCGCCCTGGGAGCGGCGGGTGTAGATCCAGTTGTACTCGTCGGCCTGCTCGACGGCCTTGCCCGCGTTGTAGAAGACGTTGATCGGGTAGCGGGCGACGGTGGCGGCCGGGCCGACCGGCCGCTGGTCGGGGTCGCGGGAGTTGTCCGAGGCGAGCCACTTGACGCCGTTGTCGGCGAGGGCGAGCGCCAGGTTGGGGTTGTCCTGCGGCTGCTGCGGGAGCAGTTTCATGCCCGAGTGCTCACCGGTGACCAACTCGTCGTTCTGCAGGGGCAGTCCGGAGGTCTGGCCCCAGACGCGGTTGAGCGCGATCTCGTCGTTGATGGCGGCCCTGGTGACCCACTTGGTGGCACCGCCCGGGAGGGTGGCGCACTTCCACGGCACGGCGCTGACGTCCTGCTCGCAGCCGAGGTAGGCGTGCGTGTAGGTGTGGTTGACCCAGCGGAAGCGGTCTCGCTGGGCGATGAGGGTGTCCGCGAGCTCGTCGGCCCCGTTGTTGTCCTCGCGCTGGTCCAGGCTGCCGGCCCCGTTGTAGACCATGTCGAGGGTGAAGCGGTGGGCGGTCTGCCACTCGGCGGCGTACGTGGCGTCCGCGCCGGTCATGCGGATCGGGCTCGGGGTGCCGGCGCCGTTCGCGCAGTCCACGTCGCCGGGGGTGCAGTTGAGGACGCTGTCCCAGCGGTCGTCGGCGGCGAAGACGTCGTCGACGTGCACGGCGAAGTAGTTGCGCGAGGCGCCCAGGTGGACCCCGCCGGTCATCCACTCGACGATGCCGCGGGCCAGCAGGCGGAACTGCTGCTGGTACTGGTTGTAGACGAAGGTGACGACGAGTTCGCGCCGTCCGTCGTGCCGGTACTCGCCGACCAGCGAGCCTCGTCTCGGCGTGCCGGGTATGGGTGCGTCGACGTAGGTGGTGAAGTCGGCGCCGGGGGCGGGCTGGGCGAGGTAGGCGTAGCTCTCGCCGACGGTGGGCGAGTTGTCCTCGAAGGGGACGGCCCCGTCGAGGTAGCCGAACGGGCCGCCGAGGCCGGCGGCGGTGACCCCGGCGCGCACGCCGTCGAGGCTGCCGGCGTAGCCGCCGGAGGCGAAGTACTGGAGGCCGACCTGGGGCCGGGAGTAGGTGTAGGCGTCGACCTGCGGGATGCCGTACGTGCGCTCGTAGGCGCTCAGGGCCGCCATTTCGGCCGAGCCGGCCGGGAAGGGGTTGTCGTTGGGCATCACCACGGCCTGGTACTTGGCGCGCGGCCGGCCGTCCACGGTGTCGGCGAGGAAGGCGGCGTCGATCGTGGGCCGCCCGCCCCGGGTGAGGTCGACGGTGGTGTACGGCGTTCCGGCCGAGTCCAGTTCGGCCGCGATGGCGGCGGTCGACGGACCGCCGTCGCTCACCACCAGCACCCGCAGGTCGGTGCGGGGCGCGGGGTCGTCGGCGTGTGCCGATCCGGCCGGTAAGCCGAGCGCGGCGATGAGCGTGCCCGCCGTGAGCACAGCGGTGCGAATGGTCCGCTTCATGCGGTGAAGTCCCCTCCCAGGCAGGGGTGAGCACGGCTCGCACGGAGCGGACGCACCCCCTCGCGCGACGCCGGCGCCCCCTCAGAAGCCAGTCGTCGACGCATCCGTCGCGTCACATGGTGATGTCTCTGTGTAGCGTTTGTGATGGTGTCGCGAAAACCGGCGGAAAACCGCAGGCGCACAATGGGGGCGCAAACAAGGGACGGACGAGGGGACCGGATCGGGTTCCGGTTGTCCCGTGCGCGAGGGCCCGGAGCCGCGCGGGCATTGCGCGCTGGTCCGGGCCCCGAGTGGTGCACCTTCGCGGACCGTGGCGGTCCGCCGGCCGGGCTCCGATGGTCGAGACCACCCGAACACCCGATCTCCGGTTATTTCAAGCCATCGCCCTCGACGACGGGGCGGGCGGGCGGTTCGTCAGGCGCAGAGCACGCGGGTCTCGGGCGTGTACACGGGACCGCCGGTGGCGTTGCTGCTGTCGCTGAACTCCGCGTAGTAGTAGCTGTAGAAGCCGATGTTGCCGTTGCAGCCGGAGTCGGCGGCGACCTGGAGGGTCAGCGTGACGGTGCGGCTCTGGCCGGGCGGGATGGTGGCGCCGTAGTTCCCCCCGAGGTTGGCGGGACCGGTGCCGGCGCAGGCGGTGCTGCCCGAGGCGGTGGCGACGGAACAGCCGGTGAAGCTGTACTTGAGGTCGGGGCGCTGGGTGGTCAGCCAGGTGGGATCGATCGTCTGGTAGACGAACCAGACGTCGTAGCTCTTGTTGTTGGTCAGCGTCATCGACAGCTGCACGGTGCCACCGGGCGTGGTGGTGGCACTGCTCGTGCTGAACGTCAGCGCGGCCGGCGCGGGGTCGGCGCTCGCGGCGGGAGCGAGGCCGAACACGGCGAGGACGAGGGCGAGGACGGCGGCGAGGCCCAGACGGCCCGTCAGAGGTGATCTCATGGCCCGGGAGGCTAGGCAGAACACACGTACGCCGTCTGCCCCGTCCGGAAGGGCGCGTCCGCGGATCGGCCGGAAGTGCCCCTCCCGCGAAGGGTCTGCGGGGAACCCGTGAAGGAAGATCACACACCGTATACCGGCAGCACACGCACCGTCCGCAATGTGGGGGGCGGGATCGGCCCCCGGGGGGCCACGGGGTCCGGTGCTTTGGCTCACACCCGACGCACGGGCGGGCCCGGAGCCGCTTCCCGGCCCGCCGCTGCCCCGGCATTCCCGGCCAACCCGGCGGGTTCCGGCCTGCGGCACGTGCCGGGGGCCCGTGCGGCGGGCCTGACCGCGTCCGGCGACCGCACCCGGCTGCCCGGGGCCCTGGAGTACCGGACTGCCGGACCGCCGGACTACCGGCCGCGCTGGATCTCGAAGTGGTCGACGCGCTGCCCCGTCTCGGCGAGGGCGCTGACCTTCAGCCGCGGGTGGGAGCCGGTCTCCACCTCCACCGCGAGGAACGAGTAGTTGGTGTACCGGACCCGCGACCACTCGACGGTCTCGGTCGCCTTCGCACCGCCCTTGGCCCAGTGGTAGGTGTCCACGCTGTCGCGGTCCGCGACGTGGCCCTCGTAGGAGTCGGGGACCGGGAAGCCGTACAGCGAGCGGCCCGCCGCGCCGGCCGTGACGTACACGATGCCGTCCCGGGTCGGGTCGGTGCGCTCACCGATCGGCACCTTGCGGCCGACGCGGTTGGCCCTGATGGCGTCGGTGCGCTCGTACACGTGGTTGTGGCCGTTGATGACCAGGTCCACCGTGTGCTTCTCGAACAGCGGCACCCACGCGTCGCGGACACCGCCTTCGGAGGCGTGCGAGCTGGTGGTGGAGAACGCGCAGTGGTGGAAGAAGACCACGATGAAGTCGACGTCGCGGTTGTGGCGCAGTTCGCCGAGGCGCCGGTCCAGCCAGGCGGTCTGCTTGCCGCCGCTGATGCCGAAGTTGACGGGGATCTCGTACGAGACGTCGTTGGCGTCGAGCGCGACGACGCCGACGTTGCCGTGCACGAAGGAGTAGGCGCCGGGCAGGTTGACCGGGTCCGGGCCGTTGTCGGGCAGGGACCAGCGGGCGTTCTGGCCGCCGTAGCCCTGCGGCGAGTACCAGGCCTCCATGTCGTGGTTGCCGGTCGTCACCATCCGCGGCACGCTCTTGGCCACCGACTCGGTCTGGGCCAGGAACTGGTCCCAGGCGCGGGCGTCATAGGTGTCGCCGGGGGCGCCCGCGCCGGAGGAGTCGGCGTAGCAGATGTCGCCCGCGTGGAGGTGGAAGGCCGGGTTCTGGGCCAGCAGCACGGCGTCGTTGGCGAGGGCGTGATAGCTCACGCCCTGGTCGCCGAAGGCGGTGAAGGTGAAGTTCTCGGCGCGTGCGGGTGCGGTGGTGAAGGTGCCGAGCGTGCCGAGGTTGCGGTGGTCGGCCGGGTCGAACCCGTCGTGGCCGACGCCGTAGTAGTACGTCTGGCCGGGCCGCAGCCGGTCCAGGCCCACGTGCAGGTAGAACTGCTCGGCGGCCGCGATCTTGCCGCCGTTGAAGACGGGGGTGCTGAGGTGGCGCACCTCGGCGTCGATCTTCCGGCTCAGCGCCCACGGGCTGGTCCCGATGCGCAGGTACGGCTTCTTGACGGCGAAGGGCACCTGCCACGAGACGCGCATCTGGGTCTTCGGGTCCGCGCCGTACTGCAGGTGGCGTCCGAAGGGGGCGGTCAACGAGCCGTCGACGCCGCGCCGCTCGGAGGAGGCCGGCAGCGCGGCCGGGGCCGCGTAGGCGGGCGAGGCCGCGCCCGCACCGAGGCCGACCCCGGCCACGGCGGCGGTGACCGCGCCCGCACGCAGTGCGCCGCGCCGGGTGAACCGGGCGCGCAGGTAGTCGTGCTGCTCGGCCATGCTCATGCCGGAGGCCAGCTTCTGAGGGATACCGAAATCGGGTACGTCCAGGTCCATGGCGCGAACATCCTCTCCTCGGGCGACGTGAATCCCACCACCGGGTGAACGAAGGGCATACGGACACCCATGTGACGTCCAGAATCTTCGCGAGCGAGCCGAAGATCACGCGGGAGACAGGCCGTGGAACGGCGTACGTGGCCCGCACGGGGGCACGGGGGAGGTTTTCCGCCAGTTCCGTCATTCCCCGCCCGTCGTGGAGCACGCTCAGTAGCGTGAGCCCCGCTAACAGTCCGGCCCCGCCTACGACATGGGTGCCGGGCACAGACGTGCGAGTGAGGGAGCGGGCGCCGATGGCGAATGTGGAAGTGTCCCTGAAGGAGATCATGACCTCGGTCGAGGGCGCGCTGGGGGCGGCGCTCGTCGACTACACCAGCGGGATGGCGCTGGGCACCCTCGGCGGCGGCAAGGACCTCGACCTGATGGTCGCCGCCGCGGGCAACACCGATGTGATCCGGGCGAAGGTCCGCACCATGCAGATGCTGGGGCTGCAGGACGAGATCGAGGACCTGCTGATCACGCTCGGCAGCCAGTACCACCTCATCAGGCTGCTGGGGGGCAACGGGATGAACAGCCTGTTCCTGTACCTCGTGCTGGACAAGGGCAACTCCAACCTGGCCATGGCCCGCCACCAGCTGAAGCGCGTCGAGGCGGCACTGGAGCTGTAGCCGGGGTGCTCCGGGCCCACGCATGCCCACGAGTTGAAGATTTCTTCAACTCGGCATATCTGAAAGCAGTCAAACTCGGGCAGGCGTGGGCCCCGCGGGCGCAATGATGGGCACGACGACGGACATGACGACGGACACGACGGGCACGACGACGGGCACCCGGACGGGCACGAGGGCTGTCCGAACGGAACGCCGGTGCGGAGGAGCGCCGTTGCGGGCGATGGCAGGAGCACGCGTGGGAATCCAGGTACCCCTGTACCAGGCGAAGGCCGAGTTCTTCCGCATGCTCGGGCACCCCGTCCGCATCCGCGTCCTGGAGCTGCTGCAGAACGGTCCGCGGCCCGTGCGCGAGCTCCTCGCCGAGATCGACGTCGAGCCCTCCAACCTCTCCCAACAGCTCGCCGTGCTGCGCCGGTCGGGCATCGTCGTCTCCATCCGCGACGGATCGACGGTGAGTTACGCGCTCGCCGGCGGCGACGTCGCCGATCTGCTGAAGGCGGCCCGCCGCATCCTCACCGAACTCCTGGCCGGCCAGAGCGAACTCCTCGCCGAACTGCGGCAGGGCGACTCCAGGCCGGCCCGCACCGGCGTGGAGACCCGCACGGGCGTGGAGACCGGCACGGGCGCCGGCACCGCTTCGTGATGCGGCCGGGGTGACGGGGCACCCCGTCGGCCGACGCCGTCGTGCCACCGCCCCCGCCCCAGAACTCGGTGGCGGGCCGGACCGGTGCGGGCGATCATCGATCGCATGGACGAACAACCCGAACGATGGACCCAGGCGACCGTCTACCCCGACATGTGGGCCGACCCGGACGACGACCCCCGCAACAACGAAGGGGTGAGCCCGGACGGCGAGTTCGCGAACCTGCTGGACTTCCTGACCAACTACCGCATGACCCTGCGCATGAAGTGCGAGGGCCTGGACCCGGAGCAACTGGCCCGCCGGTCGGTGCCGCCGTCGACGATGTCGCTGCTCGGCCTGCTCCGGCACCTGGCCGAGGTGGAACGGGACTGGCGCAACTGGATCACCGACGGCGACCCGCTGCCGAAGCTGTACGGCGCGCGTGACTCCGACTTCCACGGAGCCGTCGCCGAGCAGGCCGTGGTGGACGCCGCGTACGCCGATCTGGAGCGCGAGCAGGCCGCGACCGACGCCGCGCTGGCCGAACACCCGGACCTGGGCGAGCGCGTGGGCAAGGACAAGATCGCGATCCGGGAGCTGCTGGTGCACCGGGTCGAGGAGTACGCCCGCCACTGCGGCCACGCCGACCTGTTGCGCGAGTGCGTCGACGGAAGGGTCGGTCAGTAACACCCGCGCGCCGGGTGGGCGGCGGCGAGGACCGCGCTATCCGGACAAGCTGCATGGCCGCCCGGTGAATCACGGGCGGCCGACAGTACGCCGACGCGCCAAAGACAGCAGGTCACCGGCCACGAAGCCGGGCGCCCGCGCGCCCGCGCGCGCTCGGCGCACCCCGACTGAGCTGCCCGAACGACCATTCGGTTGCCGCTATGCGGATGGTGTGTCCGTAAATCGGTCATCGATGTGCACCTCCCCTTCGGATCAGTCAGGCTCAAGCACGTAAGGAAGCGGTTCCGAAAAGCAGAATCGCATCCAGCCTTTGAATCGAAAGAGAGTCTTGTCGTGCGTCGCATCGCTACCGTCTCCGCCGCCGCCCTCCTCTGCCTGGCCGGAGTGACCGGCATGGCCGAGGCCCGGCCCACCAGCCTGTACGCGCCGTCCGCCCTGGTGTTCGCGGTCGCCCAGGGCGACGACGCGGCGGCCACCGTCTTACGGGCGTCCACCCTCAGCTGTGCGCCGACCGCCACGGGCACCCACCCCGACCCCCAGGCCGCGTGCGCCGCCCTCAAGTCCGCCGACGGCACGCTCGACCGCCTGCTGACCGCGCCGAACCCGGACCGCGCCTGTCCCATGAACTACGCTCCCGTCACCGTCACGGCGGACGGCGTGTGGCAGGGCACCCGCGTCGCCTGGAAGCACACCTTCGCCAACGCCTGCGCGATGTCCGCGACGGTCAACGGAAACGCCGTCTTCGCGTTCTGACGGGTCGCACTCAGGAGGGGGCGGAGGCGGACCCCTGACGCAACACCGCGGCTCCGCCCCGCCGTCACTCCGCCACTCCGTCACTCCGTCACTCCGTCACTCCGCAGGCTTCCGGGCGGTGACCAGCCAGGAGGAACTGCGCAGCCGCACGGCGCCGCCGCTCTCGTAGGGGCGCAACGCGTCGGCGAGGGTCCGGCGGGCGCGTTCCGCCTCCGTCGGCCCGACCTGGTCGAGGAGGTGACGGCCGGGGCCGGAGTCCAGCAGGAACGCGGCCGCGTCCCCGGCGTCGCGCCCCCAGTCCCCGTACGCCTCCACGCGTACGGACTCGACGGCCTCGAACCCGGAAGCCGCCAGGATTCCGGAGGCCCGTCCGGGGGCCGCGAGGGAGAACATGCCCGGGGCTCCCGGAGCGCCGAACTCCCCCACCGGAAGGATTCCGCGGAGGGTGGCCAGCGCGCGGAGCCAGTCGTTCTCTTCGGACGACGCGGCGCAGACGAAGGACAGGCGGCCGCCGGGACGCAGGGCGCGCCCGATGTTCGCGAAGGCCGCGTGCGGATCCGCGAAGAACATGACGCCGTACCGGCTGAGGGCCACGTCGAAGCCACCGGGGGCGAACGGGTGGACCTGGGCGTCACCGCGCGAGAAGACGACGTTGGCCGTCCGCTCGTGTGCCGCGCTCGCCCGCGCCCGTTCGAGCATCGGGGCCGACAGGTCCAGGCCGAGGGCCGTGCCCTCCGCCGCCAGGCGGGCGGCGAGCCGGGTCGTGCGCCCGGCTCCGCAGCCGATGTCCAGGACCCGGTCGCGGGGCGCGATCCCGGCGGCGTCGAGGAGCGGCTGGTTGAAACCGTCGTTGACGGCGTCCCAACGGTCCTGGTGCCGGGCCCAGTAGGCACCTTCGTAGCCGTTCCAGGCCTGCTCCTGGTCCTTGTTGGCCACACCGCCGGCCTGCTCCGCCCGAGCGGCCCCGTCCGCCCGATCGCCTTGGTTCGCCTGATCCACCGGGTGCCTCCACGCCATAGAATGGGCAAGTGCCCAAAGAGTATGGGCGGATGCCCATACTGGCAATCGGCTTACGGAAAGAGGTTCCATGTCTCCCCGTGGAGTGGCGATCCCCGACCTGCGCGAGCGGCTCTTCGCCGCTGCGGAACGGGTCGTGGCCCTGTCCGGCGCCGCTGCCCTGACCAGCCGGGCGGTCACCGACGAGGCACAGTGCGCGAAAGGGGTCCTGCACGCGCACTTCACGGGGCTGGACGAGTTCGTCGCCGCGCTCGTCCTGGACCGTTTCTCCCGCAGCGCCCGCGGTGCGGAGGCCCTGGCAGGCCTGGTGGGACGGGGCACCGTCGCGGACAACCTCGTCGACTTCGCGGCGGCGCTGCTGGACTCCCTGGACCCTGCGGTCGTCGGCCTCGCGATGACCCGGCCCGCCGCTTCCCTGCACACGCGGCGGGCGCTGGAGGCCGGGGAGCCGGGGTTCGCGGCGATGCAGGAGTCGGTCGCCGGCTACCTGGAGGCCGAACGGGAAGCCGGCCGCGTGCCGAGGGGCGCCGACCCGCACATCCTCGCCCTCGCGCTCGTCGGTACCGTCCACCACCTGCTGATGACGCGTTCCCCGGACGCCGGATTCGACGCACGCGCGACGTGCGGGCGTCTGGTCACCGCCCTGCTCGGCACACCGGGCGGCACGCCGGGCGGCTCCCCGGCCTGATCCCGGCCGGCACGTGCCGCGGCCCGGCCGGAGGGCCGGGCCGCGGCGGGGCCTCGTGGTTCAGCGGGCCCGGGTCACTCCGCCGGGTACCAGACCGTCCCGCTGCCCCCGTGCCGGGCGAGGGTTTCCTCGATGATGCTGCCGGCCTGGAAGTACCGGGGATGCTGCCGCAGGAAACCCGAGAAGGAGTCCAGGGACGTGGCGTCGCAGACCCCGTCGGTCCGGATGCAGAAGCGCTGGACCGGGACTCCGGGGAACTCCTCCGGCCCGGTGCCGGGGGAATAGGCGACGAACGGTACGAGCACCCCCTCGGGAACCAGGTGCCAGAAGCCCGTGCCGGGCTGCATCGGGTCGGAGTAGAGCATGCCGTCGACCTGCGAGCGGGGCACCGCGGTGCCGTTGTCGGCGATCGTCCGCAGCAGCAGGTCGCCGACCCACGCCCCCTGGGAGTAGCCGGCGATCGTGAAGCGTGCCGTGGGGTCGGCGCGGTAGGTGCTCTCCAGCGCCGACAGGGCGTTCCAGTACCCCTCGTTGACGCTGTCGCCGAAGCTCGGGGTCCCCCAGGGGGCCGGCGTCTCGTTGTGGCTCCCGACGAACGGGCCGCCGCTGGCGGCATAGCAGACGGGAACGGCGGTCCCGCCGTTCAGGTGCTCGTTCGCCGCCGTGAAGCTGCTGGTGCACCCGGGGGCGTCCGCGGCCGCGCCGGTGCCGCCGATCTCGATGTAGTAGTGGTGCACGGGGTCGGCGTGCGCGGCGGGCGGTACGGCGGCGGCGCCGGCGAGCAGCAGGACGGTCGACGCGATGACGGACTTGAGGCGGCGGGCGAGCCCGCGCGGCTTCGTGGTGGTCATGGGACCGGTCGTCTCCCTCGGTTCGGGGTGGACGCCGCGTCGGATGCGGCGACCGGTTCCCATCGTGGTGTTCTCGCTGGTGGGCGGACCATGCCAACGACCGGCCATATCTGGCCGGTTGCCCGCGCCCCGTGTTTCCGGGGGGAATCCGGCAGGGCATCCGTCACCGGTGGCCGGAGTCGCGGCCGGGTGAGGGGGGTCCGAGTGAACGACCGGTTCGGCGCGTTGCTCCGCGGGTTGCGGCTGGAGGCGGGGATGACCCAGGAGCAGCTGGCCGAGCGGTCCCGGCTGGGCGTGCGCACCATCCACCGGCTGGAGACCGGCAAACCCACCGATGCCCGGATGGGAACGGTGAAGCAGGTCGCCCACGCGCTGGCCGACGCGCTGCGCCGCGACCGGGACGGCGTCTGGACGGATCTGCTGGCCGCCCAACGCGGCACGGGTACCGGTACGGATGCGGGCACCGGCACCGGCAAGGCCGCGGGTACCGGTGCCACCGCCGGGGACGCCGGGGCGACGGCCGGTCCCGTGCCCGGGCGTCCGCCCGAGCCGCCCGAGCCGCCCGAGCCGCCCGAGCCGCCCGAGCCGCCCGCGGCCGTACCTCCCCGGTCCCTGCGGGCCGGCACTCTGCCGCCGTCGTCGGGAGCCCTGGCCGCCGTCGCCGACGCGCTGGCCCTCGACGTGTACGGCCGCTGCGTCCGCGAGGAGGAACAACGGCGCGTCCACGACCCGTTCCCGCTGCCCGTGCGGTGGCGGCCGGCCCCGGAAGGCCTGCTGGACCGCGGGGACGACCTCGGCGGCCCCTCGTCCCCGCGGGGCGGACCGGCCGGCATCGCCGACGTCTACCGGCGCGTCCGGTCCGGGCGGCTGCTGGTGCTCGGCCGGGCCGGCTCCGGCAAGACGGTCCTGGTCCTGCGGTTCGTCAGCGACTACCTGGCCGGGCGCTCCGAGGGCGAGCCCGTACCGGTGGTCTTCAGCATCGGGTCGTGGGATCCGGCCGTCACCACGCTGCGCGACTGGCTGATCGAGCGCCTCCTGCGCGACCATCCCGGCCTCGACGCGCGCGCACCCGGCGGATCCCCCCTGGCCGCCGCGCTGGTGGACGCCGGGTGGATCCTGCCGGTGCTCGACGGCTTCGACGAGATCGCGCCGGGGCTCCTCGGTCCCGCCCTGCGGGAACTCAACACGAGCGCGCTGCCGCTCCTGCTGACCAGCCGTACCGAACGGTTCACCGAGGCCGTCGCGGTGGAGGGCCTGCGCCGGACCGCCGGCATCGAGCTGATGGACCTGGACGCCGAGGACCTCGTCCACTACCTGCCCCGCACCGCCCGGCCCGCCGCACCGGCCGCCCCCGGCGGAGGGGCCACCACCGTGTGGGACCCCGTCCTGGACCGGCTGCGCACGGACCCGGACGACGTGCCCGGCGCCCACCTGGCGGCGGTGCTCGGCACGCCGCTGATGGTCCTGCTCGCCCGGACCGTCTACAGCGACTCCGCGGCCGAGGACCCGGCCGTGCTGCTGGACGCCCGCCGCTTCCCGACCCCGCAGGCCATCGAAGAGCACCTGCTGGCCGGCTTCGTGCCGGCCGTCTACCGCCGCCGTCCCACGAGCGCGGCCGGGCCCCGCGGCTGGGACCCGCAAAGCGCCCGGCACTACCTGGTCCACCTCGCCGGACACCTGGACGGGCCCGGTCGGCTCGAACGCCAGGACCTGGCCTGGTGGCAACTGCGCGACTCGGTACGGCTGTCCTCCCGCGTCCTGGCCGTCGTCCTCGCCTGCTCCCTGGTCACCGGCGTCGCCGACTGGCTGGTGTTCCCGGCCAAGAACCTGGCCGCCGGTCACAGCGCCGCGTACGCGCTGGGCGCGGGCCTGTTGGACGCATTGCTGTTCAGCCCCGTGGTCGGCCTCTCCTTCGGGCTGGTCTACGCGCTCCTGGCCGTGTTTCGCGTCAGGGCGTTCGCGCCGTCCCGGGTACGGATGCGCCTGCCCGGCCGCGGACGGGTCCGCCGGGCCGACGGCCCGGCCGCCCGCAGGTTCGCCACGCTGTTCTCGGCAGGACTCCTGGGCGGCTTCGTCATGGGCCTCGGCTGCGGGCTCGGCTTCACCACCGGAGCCCTGCTGACCGGCGCCCGCGGAACGCCCGAAGCGGTGGTGTTCGAGGCGACCGTCGTCAACTCCCTCGTGTACGGGCTCACGTTCGCCCTGGCGGGCGGCCTGGTGCTCGGGCTCGTCGCCGCCCTGGAGACCCCCCTGGACCTCGGATCCGCCGCCACGCCGACGGACCTGCTGGCCGTCAACCGCAGCATCGTGGTGCGCCAGGCCCTGTTCCTCGCGCCCATGCTCACGCTGGTCATCGCCTTCGGCGGCCGTCTGATCACCGAACTCCTCCAGGGAGTCGCCGGTCCCCTCAGCTGGCCCCTGGCCGACGGGCTCGCGCTGGGCGCCGTCGGCGGCCTGGCCGGTTCGCTCTCGTACGCCCTGGCGTTCACCGCCTGGGGCCAGTGGGTGCTCCTGGCCCGGCTCTGGCTTCCCCTGACCGGCCGCCTCCCCTGGGCCACCGTCGACTTCCTCGACGACGCCTACCGGCGCGTGCTGCGCCGGGTCGGCGCCGTCTACCAGTTCCGCCACGCACGCCTCCAGCACCACCTGCTGGAGGAGGCCGCCGCGCAGGACCCGCGAGGGGCGGCCCTCAGGCTCCCTTCACCGGTGCGGTGAAGGTGGCGCAGCGGGCCGCCATGGCGCGGACCACGTGGGGCGGGATGCCCGGGTTTCGGGCGGCGTGGACCACCGTATCCCGGTCCATCAGGCTCTCCGCCAGCACGACCGCGGGGAGCGGCCCGTGCCGCAGGACGGCCGCGCGGACGGAGCCGACCGGGTCGTCGCTCAGCCGGATCGCGTCGGCGACGGACAGGCGCGGGTCCTCGGCCGCCCGGTACCGCACCTCCGGATCGCGGTCCCCGGCGAAGCGGGAGACGAGCTCCGGGGGCGACTGCGGATCGTCCAGGGCGAGCCGGCGCATCCGTCCGTGCGGATCGTCCGCGAACCGCAGCAGGCCTTCGCGGGGGAAGTTGGGGTGCGTACGGGGGCGCCCGGGGGACGACAGGCTGCCGGTCCACCAGGTCCACACCCGCAGCAGCATCTCGGCGGGGGCGTCCTCGCAGGACTCGGCGAGGAACAGCTGCACCACCCGGTCGGTGTCCCACGCCAGCCGTTGGACCACGTCCGGCGGGAGCCGCCGGGCGCGGGCCACGCTCCGGCGCACCAGGACGTGCGAGGACGCGGCGAGCACCCGCATGGCCTCCGGGTCCTCGTGGCGGTCCGCGACCCACGGCAGGGCGGTGGACATACCGGACGGATCGACGTCCACGCGGATCGCGGCCCGCTGTTCCTCGGTGATGTCCGCGCGGAGCGCGACCGCGTGGCGGACGCGGTCGTCCGGGTCCTCGGCCAGCCGGGCCACGTTCTCCGGGTCGAGGCGGGGATTGGCGGCGAGTACCCTGCGCAGGCGCACGTCGCCGCCGGCGAGGAGGTGCTCGACGAGCTCCGGGGCGAGGCGGCATGTCTCGACGGCCCGCTCGCCCGGCTCCTCGCGCAGGAAGGCCTCGCGGGAGAGCGGCCGGTCCTCGGCGCGGCGCAGCAGCGCCGCCTTCCGTACCGCGGCCGACCCGTCGGCGAGCAGGGCCCGGCGGCGCTCGTCCGACAGTACGGACCAGGAGGTCCGGCAGATTGTCGCCCGGATCCCGGCGTCGGGGTCCTCGGCCAGCAGGGCGGCCCGGCGCTCGGGGAGTCCGGTCAGGCCTGCGACCGCGGCCCGGACGCGGGTGGAGGGATCGGCCGCCAGCAGGGCGCAGGTGCTTTCCTCCAGGGCGGCCCGCCATTCGACGGCGAGCATCGTGAGCAGCCACCGTTCGCGTTCGGTCGCGGCCGCGTGGACGAGCCGGTCCCAGTGGGCGGGGGTCAGCCGCAGCCCCCTCTCCAAGCCCCTGAGCACGGCCTTCGGATCGGCCTGCGCCAGGGCCGTCTCCACGAATTCGTCGGGTGGCAGCCGCCCCCACAGCTCGGGGAAGGGGAGCACCAGCTCCCGGCGGACGGGTCCGGGGGTGCTCGGGTTGGAGGAGAGGCCCTCGGCCCAGGCTTCCAGGAGTGCCGGGGACGGGTCGGGGCCCGCCAGGAACGCGTCCCAGGCCGCGGCGGCGTCCTCGGCGCCCTGCCGGGCCCCGGCCTCGGCCGCCGCGTCGATCCGCGCGCCCACCCCGGTCAGGACCAGCGGCCGTGGGGCGCCGGGACCGGCGGTCACCCGTGCGACGGTGTCACCGTCCGTCGTGGCGAGGAGCAGGCCCCGCGGATCGGGATCCGCACCGGCGAGGGCCGCGACGGGATCGGCGGCGCCGATCCGGACCCGGCGCCACGCCTTGCCCGTACAGCCCCGTGGGGCCCGGGGCCCGTCGAACGCGAGCAGGAACTCGCGGCCGCCGCCGAGGAGGAGTCCGGCCGTTTCGGCCGGGCCGGCGGCGGGTTCGCCGGCCGCCGCCGCCACGGCGAGGAGCCGTCGCGCGGTGGCGGCCTCCCGTATGCCCGGGAGCCACCAGTTCCCCAGGGGCTCCAGCCCCATGGAGGCCAGTAGCGCCTCGTAGCCCTCGCGATCCCGCAGCCTGTCGTCGCTCACGTCCCCCGCGCCCCTTCGTCCTCGTGCTCCCGGCCATCCTCTCCCGAGGGGTTCCGGGCCACGGGCACAGGGTGCCGGGACCTGGGGGCCTGGGTGTGGGGGCGCCGGGGTGTGGGGGCGCCGGGGTGGCGGACCGCTATCCGGCCCGTACGAGCTCCAGGACCTTGGTGCCCAGCTCCAGCGCCTCGTCCGGTTCGCGCACGCACTGCTGGTAGTCGACGAAGCAGCCGTCGGCACCGGTGTCCCTGATCCCCGCGAGGACCGCCGCGATCTCCTCGTACGACACCCCCGGCTTGGGGTTGAAGCGGATGCTGCGGCGCAGCAGGCCGGGGTCGCGGCCGGCCTCCTCCGCGGCCCGCCGGGCGGTGTCCCAGAGAGCCGCCAGGCTCTCGGGCGGCAGGACGGCTCCGACCCAGCCGTCGGCCCGGCGTCCGACCCGGCGCATCGCGGCGGGCGAGAAGCCGCCCAGGTAGACGGGCGGGTGGGGCTGCTGCGCCGGCCGCAGGCCCACGTGGGCGCGCGGGATGCGCCAGTGCGGGCCCTCGTGCTCGAACTCCTCCCGGGTCCAGATGCCCTGGAGAATGTCGAGGATCTCGTCGAGGTGTTCTCCGCGCCGGCCGAAGTCGGCGTTGACCGCGGTGTATTCGTCGCGCAGCCACCCGATGCCGAACCCGACGTCCAGTCGGCCGCCGGAGACCAGGTCCAGCGAGGTGAGGGTGCGGGCCAGCAACAGGGGCGGGTACCAGGGGGCGTTGAGCGTGCTCGTGCCGAGCCGGGCCCGGGTGGTCGCGGTGGCGGCGACGGTCAGGACCGTGAGCGGGTCCAGGAAGGTGCGGTACTCGGGCGGGTACGGGTTGCTCGGCGTGTGGCCCGGGTAGAGGTCGCTGGGCTCGACCGGGGTCAGCGACCGGTCCCCCGCCCAGAGCGAGTCGAAGCCCGCGTCTTCCGCGTCGCGCGCGAAGCCGGCGATCCGGGCGGCCTGCGCGTGGGTGCCGTACTGGGGCAGTGCGATGCCTATCTCCATGGCCCCATCGTGGACGCGGGGTGGCCCCGCGACCCAAAGGCGCCACATGTGACGCGCGACACACGGATCCGGGGTGCGGGATCTTCCCCCGGGCCGGTCCTCACCACGGGCGCTCGTCGGCCACTCCGGGGGCCAGCAGCACCTCGGCCACCTGCTCGGTGGCGGCCGTGGCCTCGTCCTTGGGGAGGAAGTCGGTGACCAGTACGTCGATGTCCTCCAGCGTGGCGAAGGTGGTGAGGCCGACGGCCGACCACTTGGTGTGGTCGGCGAGGAGCACGGCGCGGCGCGCGGAGCACAGGAAGGCCCGGTTGGTCTCGGCTTCGGCGAGGTTGGGGGTGGTGAGGCCGGTGACGGCGCCGAGCCCGTGGCAGCCGAGGAAGAGCAGGTCCACGTGCAGGGACCGGATGGCCTGGTCGGCGACGGGCCCCACGAGCGCGTCCGAGGGGGTGCGGATGCCGCCCGTGAGGATGACCGTGGTGCCGCTCCCGGCGCTGCGGGCGTCCTCGAACACCTCGGCCGTACGGACCGAGTTGGTGACCACCGTGAGGCCGGCGATCCGGGTGAGTTCTCCGGCCAGCGCGTGGGTCGTGGTGCCGGCGGAGAGGGCGATGGCGGAACCCGGGGTGACGAGGGTGGCGGCCGTCCGGGCGATGGCGGTCTTCGCCGCCGTCTCCCACTCGGACTTGGCCTCGAACCCGGGCTCGTGACTGCTGGGTTCGCCGCCCGGCACCGCGCCGCCGTGCACCTTGCGCAGTCGCCCCTCGCGGGCGAGGACGTCGAGGTCCCGGCGGACGGTCATGTCGGAGACGTTCAGCGTGCGGGTCAGCTCGTTCACCCTCACCCCGCCCCGCCTGCGGACCTCTTCCAGGATCAGGGCGCGGCGCTGGTGGGCCAGCAGACTGCCGGGATCGGTCATGCGTCGGACTCCTCTCCTCGGGCACGCGCGTCCCCGGTCGTCCACAGCATCCTGACCGATCCCACAGACGTCAACAGGTTTCAACACCGCCTCTCCGAAGGGGCCGGCGGGCAACTCGTCCTGGGATTGGCCCGGTTCCGCACCTTGACATGCTCCTGGCAACCGCAGTGTGATGTGGGCGTTCCCGTTGAAATCCGTTCGGTTCTGACGGCTTCCACCGGGCATCAGGACCCATCAGCGCATTTCCGCACACGTTCTCCCGCACCCCCACTCCGAGGAGCCGTCCGTGCCCACGTTACGAAGCGTTCTCTCCCGCCGCCTCACGGCGGTCCTCGCGGCACTGCCGTTACTGGCTCCGGCGGCGGGAGCCGGCGCGATCGCCGCCACGGCGATCGTCGCCGGAGCCTCCCCGGCCGCCGCCGCGCCCGACGGCCAGGCCCTCACCCCTCCGATGGGGTTCAACAACTGGAACTCCACCCACTGCCGCGCCGAGTTCAACGAGACGATGGTCAAGGAGATCGCCGACCTCTTCGTGGCGAAGGGGCTCAAGGCGGCCGGGTACCGGTACGTCAACCTCGACGACTGCTGGGCGCTGCCGAACCGGGACGCCTCGGGCAACCTCGTCCCCGACCCGGCCCGCTTCCCGAACGGCATCAAGGCGCTCGCCGACTACGTGCACGGCAAGGGCCTCAAGTTCGGGATCTACACCAGTGCCGGCACCAAGACCTGTGACACGGCGGGGTTCCCCGGCGGCCTCGGCCACGAGCAGGCGGACGCGAACCTCTTCGCCTCCTTCGGAGTCGACTACCTCAAGTACGACAACTGCAACAACTGGGGCGTGGACGCCAGGAAGCGCTACACCGACATGGCCGACGCCCTGCGCAACACGGGCCGTCCCATCGTCTTCTCCCTGTGCGAATGGGGCGAGAACAAGCCCTGGGAGTGGGCGGCCCCCCTCGGACACCTGTGGCGCACCACCGGTGACATCGGTGACAGCTGGTCCTCGATGATCGACATCGCACACCGGAACCAGCCCCTCGCCCCGTACGCCGGGCCCGGCCGGTGGAACGACCCGGACATGCTGGAGGTCGGCAACGGGGGCATGACGGCCGCCGAGTACCGGACCCACTTCACCCTCTGGTCGATGATGTCGGCGCCCCTGCTGATCGGGACCGACCTGCGCAAGGCGAGTGCCGAGACCTTCGAGATCCTGTCCAATCCGGACGTGATCGCCGTCGACCAGGATCCGCTGGGCCGCCAGGGCACGGTGGTCTCCGACTCCGGCGGCCTGGTGGTCATGGTGAAGGAGCTGGAGAACGGGGACCGGGCGGTCTCCCTCACCAACGAGACCGGGTCCGCGTCCACCGTCTCCACCACCATGGACGCCCTGGGCATCGGCAGCCGCGGCCCTTACGCCCTCAAGGACCTGTGGACCAAGGCCGTCTCCACGAACACGAGCGGCACGATCAGCGTCTCCGTCCCCTCCCACGCCACCGTCGCCTACCGGATCACGCCCGGCCCGCTCCCCCTCCCCCCGTCCGGCACCTCCCACCTGTCCGACCTCTCCTGGACGGGTGTGAGCAGCGGCTGGGGGCCGGCGGAGAAGGACCGCAGCAACGGCGAGCGGGCGGCCGGTGACGGCCGGGCCCTGACCGTCAACGGAGCCGTCTACGCCAAGGGCCTCGGCGTCCACGCGCCCAGCACCGTCACCTACCACCTCGGCGGCCGGTGCACCCGGCTGACGGTGGACGTCGGCGTCGACGACGAGAGCGCCTTCATCGGCGCGGTCGCCTTCCAGATCTACCGGGACACCGTGAAGGTCGCCGACAGCGGCGTGGTCACCACGGCGGACGCGGCCAGGAGGCTCACCGCCGACCTGACCGGCGGGCAGACGCTGAAGCTCGTCGTCACCGACGGCGGCAACGGCGTCGACCACGACCACGCGGACTGGGCGGGCCCGAGGCTCACCTGCGCCTGACGCGGCGTCCGGCCCCGGGGGGGGGGGGGGGGGGGGGGGGGGGGGGGGGGGGGCGGGGGGGGGGGGGGGAAGGGGGGGGGGGGGAGAGAGCTGGTGGTCACCGTCCAGGATATTCTCC
>NZ_JBVIKC010000045.1:0-72898 GCF_055581065.1 Streptomyces sp. NPDC031479 | reverse complement strand
AGCACGCTGGGCATCAGTGACCGACAACGGCGGAATCTTCGGACCAGGACGACTCATACCCAAACCAACGACAAACCTCTGACTCAGGTCACTAGAGGCGGGGCCGCGGGCGGCGGCGGTCGCTCAGAAGTCGGCGGGCGGCAGCGGCAGGGGGAGCCCGGGAAGGCCGTCCATGCTCCGGGCGATGTGGTCCTTCTTGGCGAAGTACGCGCTCAGCGAGGCGTCGTCCTCGCGTGCGAAGCGCTTGCCGTGCAGGTCGCGGTCCTCGTCGTACGACATGAAGGGCACCCCGTACCCGCAGGAGTCACGGACGAGTTCGGCCGTCACCACGATGATCGCGCGCAGCCCGTGCAGGGTCGGGTCGATGTCGGGGAAGTGGGCGAGCAGTTCCTTGAAGCGCGGGTCGTCACGGAAGACGGGCTCGCCCCGGCCGTGCACCCGCACGATGTTGGGCGCTCCCTGGAAGGCGCACCACATCACCGTGATCCGGCCGTTCTCCCGCAGGTGGGCGATGGTCTCGGCGGTGCTGCCGGCGAAGTCGAGATAGGCGATCCGCTGCTCGTCGAGCACCGCGAAGGAGCCCTTGAGGCCCTTGGGGGAGAGGTTGACCGTGCCGTCGCCGACCAGCGGGGCGGTCGCGGTGAAGAAGATCGGCTGCTGCTCGATGAAGGTGCGCAGCCGGCCGTCGATGCGTTCGTAAGTCTTTCCCATGTCTAAGGATTATGTGAGGAAAACATTCGCTTGTCTAACGAATGAAACCGGTCCGGGGTGGACCTGGGGTGGACCTGGATGCACCCCCGCCCGGGTGCCGGGTGCAGTGTCCGGGGCCGTCGTGCCCGGCATCGTCGTCCTCGTCGGGAAACGGACGGACGGACGGGCGGGACGGTCATGGCGAGGGCGGACGGCGTGGAACGGGTGGGGCGCGGTGGGACGTGGGGGGCGGCGGGGGTGTTCACCGCGGTGGCCTTCGTGGCGGCCGGGGCGCTGGGGGCGGTACAGCCGGCCACCGGCGTGCCCACCGAGGTGGTGCAGCTGACCCAGTTCGGGCCGGCCGCGGGGGTGGGCGTGATCGCCCTGTACCGGTGGAGGCGGACCCGCGAACTGCTGCGGGGCGGAGGCCGGCGCGGGGGCGGCGGGCGCGCGGTGGCCCTCCTCGGGTCGGCCCTCCTGATCGTCGCGCTCGCCGTGGGCGCGTACGGGACGCTCCGCGGGGGCGTCGGCTTCACGCCGCCGGGGGCGCTGCACCACTCCTTCGCCCTGATTGCGGCGGCGCAGCTGGTGGGGGCCTGCGGTGAGGAGATCGGCTGGCGCTGCTTCCTCCAGCCGCTGCTGCGGACCCGGTGGGGGACGCTCGTCTCGTCGGTGACGGTGGGCGTCGTGTGGGGTGCCTGGCACGTACCGGTCTTCGCGCAGGCCCCGGCCTACGCCGCGGGCTTCCTCGTCGCCACCGTGGCCATGTCGGTCGTCCTGGGCACGGCCCTCGACGGTACGGGCGGTCCGTACCGGCTGCTGCTCGCGGGCGGCTTCCACGCGCTCGTCAACCTCGGACTGCTCCTCTTCATGGACGAGGAGTCGGGGGCGGTCACGCCGATGCTCTGCTTCGGGCTCGCCTGCCTCGCGGTGGCCCTGGCGTGGGTGGGGCGGCGGCGCGCGTCGGCGGCGGCCCCGGCCCCGGCGCCCGCGCCGGAGGCCGTGCCCGCGCCGACTACCCTGCACGGGACATGAGTTCGACAGCCGCCCGCTCCCGCGCGGGGACCCTCCATGCCCTGACCGCCGTCGGCCGCTGCCACCTGGCCGGACTGCTCGGCCTGGCGGTGGTGGCCTGCGTGGGGCCGGCCGTCGTCGGCGCGCTGCTGTTGCTGCCCGTCGGAATCGGCCACCGGCTGCTGCCGCCCGCCGCGGCCGTGCTGCGCCGGTGCGCCGACCGGGCCCGGGAGCGGGCCGGGCGCTGGTCGGGGGTGCCGGTCAGCCCGCCCGCCCCGCTCCCGCGGACGGCGGGGGCCCGCGCGGTCCTGGCCGACGCCGGGTTCTGGCGCGACCTGGGCTGGGCGTGGCTGGAGCCCCTGGCCGGCGGCCTGCTGCTCGCCGTGCCCCCGTCGCTCCTCGTGTACGGGGCGTTCGGGGCGTTCGTCCAGCCGTTCGTGTGGCGGCTGCTGGGCGACGGCAACTGGTACGGGTTCGTCCCCGTGCGCGGCACCGTCGGCATGCTCGCGGCGCTGCTCCTGGGCCTCGCCTTCACGGCCGCCGGTCTCCTCCTGGCCCCCGCCGTGCTGCGCCTGCACGCGCGCTGGAGCCGGCTGCTCCTCGCCGCGCCCCGCACCACCGAACTCGTCCGCCGCATCGACCAGCTGACGGACACCCGGGCCGTCGCACTGGACGAACGGGCGGACGAACTCCGGCGCATCGAACGGGACCTGCACGACGGGGCCCAGGCCCGGCTCGTCGCGCTCGGGATGCGCCTCGACGGCGCGACGCGCCTGCTGCACGATCCGCCGGCCGCCCGCGCCGCGCTGCTGGAGGCGCGCGAACTGTCCGCACGGGCCCTGGAGGACCTGCGCGACCTGGTCCGGGGCATCCAGCCGCCGGTCCTCACCGACCGGGGCCTGGGCGACGCCGTGCGCTCCCTGGCCCTGGACAGCTTCCTCGACGTGCACGTCGAGGTCCGCCTGGCGGGACGGCTGCCGGCCGCGGTCGAATCAGCCGCCTACTTCGCGGTCAACGAGCTGCTGGCCAACGCGGCGAAACACTCCGGCGGCGACCGCGTCGACATCGTCCTCACCCACGGCGAGGGGCGGCTGAGCGTCACCGTCACCGACGACGGGCGCGGCGGGGCGGATCCCGCCCGGGGGACCGGGCTGCTCGGCGTCCGGGCCCGATTGGCTACCTTCGACGGGAGCCTCGCCCTGCACAGCCCGCAGGGCGGACCGACCACAGTGACCCTGGAGATCCCGTGCGCGTCGTCCTTGCCGAAGACCTCTTCCTCCTGAGGGACGGCCTGGTCCGCACGCTCCGGGAGCACGGCTTCGACGTCGTCGCCGCCGTCGACAACGGCCCCTCGCTGCTGCGCGCCCTGGTGGAGGAGAAGCCGGACGTCGCGGTCGTCGACGTACGCCTGCCGCCGACCTTCACCGACGAGGGCCTCCAGGCCGCCCTCGAAGCCCGCCGCCGCCACCGCGGGCTGCCCGTCCTCGTCCTGTCCCAGTACGTCGACCAGCTCTACGCGAACGAGCTCCTGGCGAGCGACGACGGGGGCGTGGGCTACCTCCTCAAGGACCGGGTCACCGACACCGGCCAGTTCGTCGACGCAGTACGGCGCGTCGCCGCGGGCGGCACCGTCCTGGACCCGAAGGTGATCGGCCGGCTGCTGTCGCGCGGCGACGCCCGGGGCACCATCTCCGCCCTCACCCCGCGGGAACGCGACGTCCTGGAACTGATGGCGGAGGGCCGCTCGAACGCCGCCGTCGCGGCGGCCCTGCACTTCAGCGAGAGCGCGGTCGCCAAGCACACCGCGAGCATCTTCGCCAAACTCGGCATCGCCCCGTCCACCGAGGACAACCGCCGGGTCCTGGCCGTCCTCGCGTACCTGCGCCGCTAGGGGGTGTCTGACGGATGTCCGTGCGCCGCGGAGATCCGTCAGATACCCCCTAGGCCGCCCCGGCCGGCTCCTGCCGGGGAAGGAACCGGTGTGGCCGTACAGGACCCCGCAGGTCCGAGCGGGTCGCCGCGAACTCCCGGCTACAGGGCCTCGGCGGTGGCGCGCTCGTACAGGGCGCGGACGTCGTCCCCGAAGTAGGTGCTGTACGAGGTCTCCTCGTCCCCGCCCCCGTCGCGACCGCCGATCACCCCGATCAGCGTGTGCCCGCCGGTCAGGACGGGGCCGCCGCTGGTGCCGTTCGGCACGTCCGCGCAGTCCAGTCGCAGCTGCGTGGGACCGTCGGCCACGGCGGTGTTGGAGCACGCCAGCGGCTGCTCGGTGTCGTTCGGGTAGCCCACCAGACGGGCCGGCGCGGGCAGCGGGGGCCGGAAGCGGATGGTCTGCGCCCCCGTGACGTCCTCCAGCCGCAGGCCCGGACGGCCCGGCCGGCGTACGCGCAGGAACGCCACGTCGTGGTCGGGGTCGGAGGACTCCGCCCAGCGGGGGTCGACGTAGATACGGGTGGGGACCCACACGCCGTAGGGGGCCGTACCGTCCTCGTAGCCGGGGACGAAGGCGAGGTTGGTGCGGAAGCCGCCCGCGTACACGCAGTGCGCGGCGGTCGCGATGAGGTCCCCGCCGGGGGAGTGGACCACGCTCGCCGAGCAGTGGTGGTCGGAGTCCCAGTCCTCACCGGGGGAGAACAGCGCGCCGATCGCCGGCTCGGCCGGCGCGGTACGGGCCTCCAGCGGGTCGGAGCGCCGCCACGGTTGCGCATCGGCCGGCGCGGCCTGCGCGAGGGCGCGGGTGCCCTCACGGGCTCCGGCCGGTTCGGTGAGCCGCTCCAGCGCGGACGCGGCGGCCTCGTCGGCCAGCGCCTCGTCCTGGACGTAGCGGCCGCGCGCCGTGTCGCCCTCGGCGACGGGCCCCAGCAGGGCGCGCAGCTCCGAACGGTAGGACAGGCCCGCGGCGACGAGCGCGCAGCAGAATCCGGCCAGGACGCAGAGCCGTACCGCCCTGCGGCTCACCGTGCTGCCGACCATGTGGTGCTCCCGCCGTCGAGGATGTTCCGTCGCTCCGTTCGACCGGCGCAAAGGCGACAAGAGTTCCCGAACCGGAACGTGTTGGTCCTCACAGCGTGCGGACCGCCATCTGTCGTCCTTCCACCCGTCACTCAACTCCCCTACGCTCCAGCCGACTTGAACCAAACAGTCGGACGGGCGAACGGGAGCCGAAAGCATGAGCATACGGAAGCGGACTACGGGCGCGGTGGTGGCCTCCCTGGCGGCCCTGGGGCTCGTCCTGGGCACGGCCCCGGCGGGGGCGGCCGGAGCCGGGGGCGCGGCGGCCACCGCGGACCTGTCGTACGCGGGCTCGACGGGCGTCGGGGTCCACAACGCCTACGAGAAGACGAAGTACCCCTACTTCGCGGACGCCCTGGATTCCGGCGCGGCGATGCTGGAGCTCGACGTGTGGACCAACTTCTTCGGCAGCTCCTGGCGCGTCTCGCACGACAACCCCTTCGGCAACGACAGCAACTGCGAGAACGCCACCAGCCCGGCGCAGCTGCGCACCAAGTCCCGCAACCAGAACCTGGCCGGGTGCCTCTCCGACATCCGCAGCTGGCACGACGCCCACCCCGGCCACCGCCCGGTCGTCCTGAAGCTGGAGCTCAAGGACGGATTCGCCGCCAACCTGGGCCGAGGCCCCGCCGAGCTCGACGCCCTGCTCTCCGCGAAGCTCGGCGACGCCCTCTACCGCCCGGCGCAGCTCGCCGCCGGCCACCCCGACCTGGACACCGCCGCCCGCGCCGGCGCCTGGCCCGCGCGTTCCGCGATGGCCGGCAAGTTCCTCGTCGAGCTGATCCCCGGCACGGTCGAGGAGGGCAACGCCGCCGACAAGCTGTGGACGGACCGGGAGTACGCCGAATACCTGCGCTCCCTCGCCGCGGCGGGCCGCCTCTCCGAGGCCGCCGCCTTCCCGGCGGTCCACCGCGCCGAGGCGGGCGACCCCCGCAACCGCTACGCGGACGCCACGCTGCGCCCCTGGTTCGTGGTCTTCGACGGGGACGCGGGCGCCTACGCCTCCATGGACACCTCCTGGTACGACCGCAACCACTACTTCCTGATCGCCACCGACGCCCAGAACGTGTCCCCGGCCATCGACGGCGTCCACCCCACCGAAGCCGAGGCCCGCGCCCGCGTCGCGCTGATGGCGGCCCACCACGCCTCGATCACCTCGGCGGACTGGTACCCCCTGCCCCAGGTCCTGTCCACGGTCCTCCCGCGCGGCTGAGCGCTCACCCCTCGGGATCCCGCGGGTCCCGTCGCCGCAGGGCGGCCCGTACGGCACGGGCCGCCCACCAGGTGAGCGAGGCGGCGACCGTCGCGAGGTAGCCGCCCAGCACGTCATGGGCGAGCAGGTCGAAGGCGCTTCGAGCGAGTGAGGACATGCCACCACCGTGGCGTCCCTCGCGGCCCCGAAAACGGGCGGGGCCGTTCCGCGATATCCGTGCGCCGACCGCGGCCGAACTGGAATGCTCGGGCACGGCGACGAACGGCGACGAACGGCCGAGGACAGCCGGGAACGACGCAGAGCGACGGAGAGCGGCAAGGCGGCGGCGGGGCGGCGCCGCCGCGCGACGGACGGACGGGGAGCGAGCGGTGGGGCGAGCAGGCCGACTACGGCTGCCGGATCTCGAACCCGGGCCGGTCCTGCGGCTGAAGCAGGCGCTGCACGAGATCCACCTCCGTGCGGGAGCGCCGTCCATCGGGGAGATCGTGCTGGACACCGGCAGGGTCCACTCGCGGTCCGTGGTGCACGGGGTGTTCTCGGCCCCGGCGGCTCCCCGGCGCGACCCGATGGCGACGGTGGCGGAGGCGCTCCTGCGCCGGGTGCGCAACGCGGACGTGGAACGCGAGCTGGACCGTCTCCACCTGCTCTGGCAGGAGGCGTGGGCGGCCGACGCCCCCGGGACCGGGCCGGTCGTCGACCCCGGCCCCGCGGCCGGCCCCGCGGCCGTCCCCGCCGGCGCCGCCGACGACGCCGGTGGCCGAGGCCGGAACGGCCGGCTGTCGGACCTGTTCGGCCTGTGCGGCTGGTCCAGGGGCGAACTGGCCCGGCTCGTCAACCGGCAGGCAGTGGCCATGGGGCACGCGCAGCCCGCCATCGACGGACCACGGGTCCGCCGGTGGATGGAGGACGGAGAGGTCCCGCGCGCTCCGATCCCGATGGTGCTGTCGGCCCTGTTCACCGAGCGGCTCGGCCGCGTCGTGACGATCGAGGATCTCGGGTTCCCGCTCTTCCCGGGCCGGCCGAAGAGGGAGCCCACCCCGTCCGACCTGCCATGGGCACCCGAACGCACCGCCGCGGTCCTGACCGAGTTCAGCGGCATGGAGCTCATGCTGAACCGCTACATGGTCGTGGACCCCGGCAGCGCCGTGATGCTGGATCCTCCGAGCACCTCGGAGAAGGTGGCGCTCGCCACTCATCCCCTTCCCTCGTGCGCCCTCTGTGGCACTCACCCGTTCGAACCGCTCCTGTCGCCCGCCGGGGCCAGGGCGGGGGTCTGCCTCGCCTGCGCCGGAGAACTGCGGCGGATGCGGCGCCGGGACCGCTGAGACGCCCGGCCCGTCCCGCCGGGGAAGGCGTCGGGACGGGCCGGGCGGGTGGAGCGGGGTGGGTCAGGCCGACGGGGTCAGCTGGACGGTCGCCTGCGTGGCGGACTCCTTCAGGATCTGGAGGTGGGTGCCGGTGTCGGGGACCTTGACGCCGAGCTGGGGGAGTTCCGGGTTCCAGTACGAGCCGTGGCGGTCGTCGAAGGCCGGGACGCCCGGGCGGGAGGGGATCACCAGGGGGACGCCCGCCCGGTGGAGGGTCACGCGGTCCGTCGGGCGGGTGGAGAACGGCGCGTCGAAGGTCTGCGCGCGGGCGTTGAGGAGGGAGCCGTCAGCGAACCTCAGCGGGTCCGGCCGGGAGTCCACCGGGAGGAGGAGCCCCGCGCCCGGGTGCGCCTTGGTGGTGTTGTCGCTGTAGGCGGTGTCCCAGAGCCAGACCAGGACGCCCTGCTGGTACGGGTAGAACTCCACCTTGTCCCCGGTGAAGCCGAAGTTGTACGGACCCGTCTTCAGCAGACTGCCGTAGCCCGTGTACCGCCGGTTCTCGACGAAGTAGGCGCGCGGGTGCTGCTCGCTGCCCGTACGGCCCTCCGTGCGCGACCACTTGAGGGCCGTCCAGCCGTTCGCGCCCTGCTCCGCGCCGTCGCGCAGCAGCTCCCTGCCGTCGTCGGCGGTGATCCGGAGGTCGTCGAAGGCCGCGCCGCGGCCGTGCGTGTTGCCGTCCGAGGTGACGCGCAGGCGCAGCTGCACGGAGGTGCCCGCGAACCGGTCCAGCGGTACGGTGAGTTCGGCCCAGCCGGCCGAGGTGCCGGAGAGGCCCTTGGCCGGGACGGGGGCGCCGTTCACGGTGCCGGGCAGGGCGGTGAAGGTCCGGCCCCCGTCCGTGGAGGCCTCCAGCGTCACGAAGTCGAAGTCCTGCTCGGTGTCGTACCAGACCCGGGAGGAGAAGACGGACCGCCCGGCGGGGAGGTCGACGGTCCGGGTCAGGGTGTTGTCCATGAAGTCGCCGGTGCCGCTCCACCACTGACTGGCGCCCTCGTAGGGATCGGCCAGCTCCGTACGGGTCACCGACGGCGGGAGGTGGACCAGCAGGGCCTGCGGATCGGCGGTGTTGTAGCCGGAGACGCCCAGCACCGCCCGGGTGCGGCGCCCCGCGTCGGCCTCCGTGTACTCCAGCCAGCCCAACTGGAGCTTGCTCCAGGGGTCGAGGTCACCGGGGAACTCGCCCGTGGTGTTGCGGCCCTTGCCGAGGTAGGACGCCGAGGACATCAGCGACCAGAAGTTGACGGAGTTGTCCCCGTCCGAGCTGTAGAGGTCCGGCAGCCCCAGATCGTGGCCGAACTCGTGCGAGAACAGGCCGGCGCCGCTGTTCTCGCCGCCGGTCAGGTAGTCCCCGGCCCAGATCCCGGTGTCCCCGACCGGGGTGCCGCCCGCCTTGTTGCCCTCGGGGCCCGCGGTGCCGGCCTGGTTCCAGTACGCGAACCAGCGGTGCGCCCAGACGGCGTCCTTGCCCTGGGCGCCGCCGCCCCAGGTCTGGTCCTTGCCCGCGTGCACCACGACCAGGTGGTCGAGGTAGCCGTCCGGCTCGTCGAAGTTGCCGTCGTGGTCGGCGTCGTAGCGGTCCCACACGTCGTACTCGGCGAGCTGCGCCTTGATCTGCTCGGGCGTACGGCCCTTGGCGCGTTCGGCGTCGTACCAGGCGGCCGTGGCGTCGCGGATCATGTCCCAGTTGGTGCGGCACTGGCCGGACTCGGTGCAGTTGTCCGTGCCGTAACGGGCCTCGTTGTAGGGGAGCTTGACCCAGTCGGTGACGGTGCCGTCCATGTCGTACCGGCCGGAGGACTGGGTCCGGTAGTAGGCCCGCATGCTGGCCGAGCCGGGGTCGGTGGAGAAGAACTGCCGCTGGTAGGAGGCCCGGTCGAAGTCCTTGCGCCACAGGGTGTGGTTGTCGTCCTCGGCGGGCTTGCCGATGGTGTTGTGCAGGGGCCCGGGGGTGCCGCCGAAGCGGGGGTCCGTCTGGTCGCCGAACTCGGCCAGGATGACGAAGACCTTGTCCTTGCGTTCCTGGGCGAGTTCCACGTACTGCTTGCCGACCTTGGCCGTACGGGGGAGGGTGCCGTCGGCCTCGGCGCGCAGCCCGGACGGGGCGCCGCCCGCAGCGACGTCCTCCAGGGCCTGCCGGCGCAGGGCCTGGCGCTGGAGTTCGAGGGGGGCGGGCGGCGGAGCGACCGCTTCCCGGTCCCGCGGGTCGCCCGCGGCCGTCGGCGGCGGGGTGGCGGGTCGGGCGGCGGCCGCCGCGGGGGAGGAGAGGAGGGCGAGGGCGGCGAGGGATATCGCCGCTCCCGTCGCGACAAGTCTGCGCAACGGAGGTGACCTTTCGGGGAGTTCGGTCCGTAGCTCGAAGCGCAGGTAATATTTCACATGTGACAGTTGACCGCTAGGCATCGGGCGGGAGTCGGAGGGCCAGTGCCGCGCAGTGCCCCTCCGGGACCGTCACGTCCGCCAGGGACCACCCCGGCATCCGGGCCGGGGCCGGGCCGGTGCCCACGTAATCGGCCGCCGGGTCCTCCGAGAGCCCCACTCCCAGCCCCTTCAGATAGGCCTCCTTGCGCGTCCACACCCGGGTGAAGGCCAACGGCCGCGCGGGGGCGGGCAGCAGGGCCAGCTCCGCGGCCTCCCGCGGGTGCAGCACGTCCGCGGTCTCCGCGATCACCTCCGGCCGCACCAGCTCCTCCACGTCCACCCCCACCGGGGCGTCCGCGAAGGCCAGCAGGCTGATCCCGGTGCAGTGCGACAGCGAGAAGTGCAGGGCCCCGCCCGGCAGTACGGGACGCCCGTGCGGCTCGTCGCAGTGCGCGCACGGCGCCCGCTCCACGGTCACCTCGCGCGGGGCCAGCCCCAGGTACGCGCCGAGCAGCCGGCGCAGGGCGACGTGCGCGCAGACGTAGCTGTCCCGGTCGGCCGCCAGCGCGAACTCGGCCGCCCGCGCCAGCTCCTGGGCGTCCAGGGTGCCCGGCGCGTGCCGGGCCGCGTGGTCCCGGTAGGCGGTGGTGTCCACCAGCCACAGCTGCGGAGCCGCGGCCACCAGGACCGCCCGCGCCGGACCGGGGTCCGTCAGGACGCGCGGCAGGCGCGGCAGGCTCGGCAGGCGTGGCGGGGCCGGCGGGGCCGGCAGGGGCGGGGCCGGCAGGGCCGCCCCCGCCGCCCGCGGCGGCGCGTTCACGCCGCGGCCGCGACGGGCAGCTCCGTCACGGCCGGCTCCTCGGTCCGCGCCGGGTGGCGCAGGGCCAGTACCGCGGCGACCGGGGAGACGAAGGCGATCGCCCCGCACACCAGCCAGGTCGTCTGCACCCCGAGGACCAGCGACAGGGAGCTGAAGACGGCGATCGAGACCGGCGCCGTACCGATCCCGGAGAGCGAGAGGGTCGACATCGCGGCGCCCATCCGGTCCTCCGGCGCGGACTGCTGGTACAGGGTCACGATGGCGGGCCCGTTGAGCCCGGACAGCAGGCCGACCCCGGCCGCCACGGCGGTGAGCGACACCACCGAGGGCATCAGCGCCATCACCAGGATCCCGGCGGCGAGCCCGGCCCCGGTCACGACGAGCCGGACGAACATCGGGATGCGGTGCGCGAGCGCCGCGCCGACCGCACTGGAACCGAGCGCTCCCACGCTGAACGCCGCCAGGACGACGCCCACCGCGCTCACGCCCCAGCCGCGCTCGGAGACCAGCAGCGGCAGGGCCACCTCGGCGGGCCAGCTGAAGGCCATGTCCAGGCAGAGCGCGGCGACGAACATCCAGCGCAGCCGCGGGTGGCGGGCCAGCAGCCGGAACCCGTCACCGGAGCGCTTGACCAGCGACACCCCGGGCTCGGGTTCCGGGCGGACGAAACCGTGGGTCACGTGCAGCAGGCAGCCGAACCAGATCGCCCCGGTCACCGCGCCGGCCAGCAGTGCCACCCACAGCTGCCCGACGGTGATCAGGAAGGCCCCGGCGGGGGCGCCGAGGATCGGGGCGACGCGCAGCACCATCGCGTAGAGGGAGTTGGCGCGGGCCAGCTGCTCCCCCCGGGCGAACAGGGGCAGCAGGACGCCCGAGGCCGGTCCGGCCAGCCCCAGCAGCACCCCCTCGACGAGCGCGATCACCACCAGCGGCCACAACTGCTCTGCGGTGGCGGTGAGTACGGATCCGACGGCCAGCAGCGCGACCCGCGCGGCCGTGGTGCGCAGCAGGACGAAGCGCGGGCCGAGGGTGTCGGCCACCGCCCCGCCGAAGATCAGCATCAGGGCCCGCGGCACGGTCGCGGCGAGCATCAGCAGGGTCACGGCGCGGGTGCCGCCGAGCTGGACCGCCGTCCAGTTCATGGCGATGAGCAGGGCGAAGCTGCCGAGCTGGACGGCGGCCTGGCCGCCGACCAGGGAGCCGACCCGGCCCCACTGCACGCGCTCGGGGACGGTTCCTTCTACGGGGGATTCCATGGTGCACCTTTTGTCTGCGAGGGGCGGTGGACGGTCAGGGTCGGGGCCGGGCCGTCAGCGCGACGGCGACGGCCCGGCGGGCGGCGCGGGTGAGCCCCGGGGCTCCGGGCGCCGGCCCGTACGTACGCAGTTCCAGGCGGCCTCCGAGGTGGCCGAGCCCGGCCTCGGCGAGGGCCCGGGAGGCGGCGGCGCACGCGGCGGCGCGGGCCGCCCGGCTGGCGGTGGCCGTGGCGGTGGCGGTGGCGGTGGCGCGGGTCGCGCGGGCGCCGGGGCCGGGGCCACGGCCGGCCGCGGGGCCGGGGCGGGGGGAGCGGGAGGGCGCCAGCGTGACCCCCGGCGCCTCCCCGAACCGGAACCGCGCCTTTACGACCCCGCCCCGACGGCTGCCCCCGGGACGCCCGCCGGGCCCCGCCGGGCGGGGGTTCACGACGGCTCCGGGACCGGCAGCGGGGCCGGGCCGGGCGCCGGTGTGCGGGGGGACCAGAGGTCCTCGGGGGAGAGGTCGGCCGGGCGGTACTTGCCGACCGCGCTGACCAGCAGCCGCACCTCCAGGGCCAGCGCCTCCACCAGCCGGACCAGCCCCGACGCGGGGTCCTCGTCGACGGCGAGCAGCGCGGCCCGGCCCAGGCCCACGGCCGTGGCCCCCAGCGCCAGGGCCCGTACGGCGCGGCCGCCCTCCCATATCCGGCCCGAGGCGAGCAGGTCGCCGGCCGGGCTGCCGATGCGGCGCAGGCATTCGCCGAGCGGCAGCCCGGCCGCTTCGAGGAACACCCGCGGCGCCCAGCCGGTGCCGCCCTCCGCGCCGTCGACGGTGACCGCGTCCGCGCCCGCCGCCCAGGCCGTGGCGGCCGCGCGGGCGATGTCGCGGCCCGGGTGGAACTTCACCCAGGTGCGGGCCAGCGGGAAGTTGTTCCGCATGAACCGCAGCTGCTGGCGCACGATCTCCTCGGTGAAGGTCCCCGGGGTCGCGCACCGCAGCAGCCGCCCGTCGGGGTCGCCCAGCAGGTCCCGTACCGCGAACCGGCCGCCGAGGCGGTCGGCCTCCGCGGCGCCGACCACGGTCATCCCGCCGAGGCCCGGCTTCGCGCCCTGGCCCGCCTTCAGCTCGAAGCCGAGGCGGCCCGAGTCGCGCAGCGGGCGGCTGCCCGGGTCGCTGTAGAGGAGGTTCCACACCTCGGAGTCGGCGTCCTCGGTGGACTGCTGCACCACCACCCCGCCCACCCCTTCGGGGAGTTCCCCGGCGTACGCGGCCACCCGCTCCAGCAGCGCCGAGCTGCTGCCGTAGCCGTGCACGGGGACCATGTTCTCGCCGATCACCATCGGGATCCCGAGCCGTGCCGCCTGCCGGGCGGCGGCCACGCCGAGGTCGCCGCTGCCGGCCCGGGTGGAACCGAAGGCCGACAGGTACAGCGGGAGCCGCGCGGTGAATCCGCCGATCCCCGTGCGCAGGTCGACGTCCTCGTACGAGGGCTCCCGGCCCAGGTCGATGAGCTTCTCCAGCCGCCTCGGCATGAACACCGGCGGCACCACCCGCAGTTCGTCCAGTGCGTCCGCGGTGTCCGGCGCGGTGGCCGGGGCCGCCCCGAACAGCGCCGCCCCGTACTCCCCCGCCGGCGGGAACACCCCGGCCGTTCCCGCCCGCGCCCGGGCCCGTACCGCCTCCTGCGGGAACCCGTCCGCCCGCAGCCCGCTCACGGCGCGATCACCCCCGGCAGCTTCGGGTAGGCGCTGACCTGCCACAGCGCGTCCAGGCCGGTCAGGAACCGGACGAGGCGCTGCAGGCCCATGCCGAAGCCGGCGCTGGGTTCGATGCCCTCCCGGGCCAGCTCCAGGTACCAGGCGTACTTGGCCGGGTTCTCGCCGCTCTCCCGCATCCGGGTCACGATCGCCGCGTACCGGCTCTCGCGCTCGCTGCCGCTGACCAGCTCTCCGTACCCGCCGTGCGCGATCAGGTCGAAGTTGCGCAGCACGCCCGGGTTCCCGGGGTCCTCGCGGTCGTAGAAGCCGCGCGATCCCTTCGGGTAGTCGTTGACGAAGAACGGCCGGTCCGCCTCCAGGGAGAGCACCTTCTCGCCCGCCCAGTCGATCTCCGCGTCGGGGCTCTGCGGATGGCCGTGCCCGGCCAGCCGGGCCACGGCCTCCGCGTGGGTCAGCGCGTCGAACTTGCCCTGCCGCAGCTCCGCGAAGTCCAGTTCCTCACGGCCCAGTTCGCGCAGCAGGTGGGGCACCGCCGTCCACACGTGCTCCACCACGTGGGTCAGCAGTCCGGCCGCGACCTCCTGCGCGTCCTGCCGGGTGCCGCCCGCCATCTCCACGTCGATCTGGTGGAACTCCACCAGGTGCCGGCCCGTCCCCGCCGTCTCCGGCGGCTCCACCCGGACGTTCGGCGCGATGTAGAAGAGTCTGGGGAAGCCCCTCAGCGAGGCCTGCTTGTAGAGGATGGCGCTCGTCATCAGCTTGTACGGCTGCCCGTAGTAGTCCACGTCGAGTGCCTTCGCGCCGCGCCCGCCGGGGTCGGTGACCGGTCCCACCAGCGGCGGCAGCAGCTCAACGAATCCCGCGCCGCGCAGGAACCGGCGTGCCGCGTCGAGGACTTCCTGCTGCACGAGCATCGCGGAGCGCAGCCGCGGCGACCGCAGGTGCTCACCGAGCGGGGGAGGGGTGTGCGGGTCCATGGCGACTCCTGATCGTCCGAAGGGGGTGGTGGGGGTGGCGGTGGGGGTGGGGCCGTGCCGTGCCGTGTTCACGCGCGGGCCCGGGGTCCGTCGTGGCGCCGGGCCACCGAGCCCAGCGCCACCAGCAGTCCGTCCGCGGTCAGGGCCCGGCCCGGCGGCGCGCCCCGGTACGGGGCCGCCGGCATCGCCCCGACCTCGGACCAGCGCAGCCGCCCGTCCGCGTCGACGAAGCTGCGCGAGCGGCCCGCGTTGTCGGGGTGCAGGCAGTACGGGACGTCGAGCACGCCCCGCGCGAACGCGGTGCGCAGCGCCCGCCCCGGGTCCTCGGCCAGGTCCAGCACGGCCTCCACGAAGGCACGGGCCTCCCGGTACACCTCGCCGTCGGCCGGGCCGGGCGGACCGGCGGGGTGCTCGCACAGGGCCGCGGCGGCCGCGGCCGTCTCCAGGGCCCGTACGTTCTCCTGCACGGTCGGTATCCGGTGCGCCTCGGCGGCGGTCTTCACGATCAGCCGCTGCGCCCCGGACCGTACGGCGAGCCGGGCCGAGGCCTCCAGCAGCCGGGTCGCGCCGCGCGCGGTCCGCGGGAAGACGCCCATGTAGGTGTAGAGGACGACGTGCCGGTCCACGCCCGCCGGCAGGAACTCGGCGGCGAGGCGGCGCAGGGCGCGGACCGCCTCCTCGTCCTGCGCGGGGTCGGTCTGCTGGGCGTAGCTGAGGGAGACGCTGCGGATGCCGTGCCGGACGAAGAACAGCCCTTCCAGCAGGCTCAGGGCCACCAGCAGTCCGGGAGGGCAGAGCTGGCCGAGCATGCAGCCGCCGAAGCTCTCCAGGTGCGGCACCCGCGGGGCGGGGACCAGCTCGGCCAGCAGTTCGCAGGAGCGGGCCCAGTTCTCCACGGACTCGGCGAGGGGGGTGCGCCCGTAGGGCAGGCAGTAGGAGACCGGGCCGCCCTCGGTGGCGTCCAGTCCGGCGGCGGCCAGGGCCCGGACGATGGCTTCGGGACGTGAGGAGCCGTGCCGGACCTGGACGGGGAACGCCGGGCCGCGTACGCCCTCCAGCAGGGCCCGCGTGAGGCCGCTGGAGTGGGTGGTGATGGGGTAGCCGTTGAGCGGGGTGCCCTCGGCGAGTGCGGCGCGGGCGGCGTCCTGATCGCCGACCCGGGTGTAGCTGTCGATGGTGAGGGTGCCGACGGTGGTGGCGACGGCGTCCTTGGTGCGCTCCAGGCCGTCCCGCATCCGGCGCGGGTCGCCGAAGCCCATGCGGGGCTGGACGACGAGCTGTCCGGAGGCGGCCGCGCGGGCGACGAATCCGCCGAAGGAGGCGTCGGGCGCGGCCGGTTCCCGGGCCGCCGAGGGGGCCAGGAGGGTGGCGCCGCCGCTCATGCCACGGCCTGCCGGGCGGCCCGGCCGCCGCCCGCGAGGAGGTCGAGGAAGTCCCGCAGGGCGCCGGTGTCCCCGTCGTCGAAGACGGCGTCGCAGCCCGCGTCGAGGAGCCGCCGGCGCAGGCGGGGGTCCGGGACCCCGGCGACTCCCAGCTTCCCGCCGATGACGACGGGCAGGGTCACACCCGCCCGGCGCAGCGCCAGGACGGCGCCGAGCCCGTCCCGGTAGCCGTGTCCGTTCACGCTGCTGACGACCACCAGGTCGGGCCGGCCGGGCCCGTCGGCGGCGCAGGCGCCGGCCAGCAGGCCGTCCGGGACGCAGGGGCCCAGGTTGTGGACCCGGTGTCCCAGCTCCTCCAGGAAGAGCTGGAGGTAGACGAGGTTCCAGGTGTGGGAATCCGATGCCGTACCGCTCAGCAGGATGTGCATATTACGTCGTCGCATACGAGCAATATAGGAAGCGGGGGATCCGTCGAGGGGAAGTTGCTGCGGCAGTATCGGGGAATTGCCGGGCGGCTCGGCGGGGAATTGTCGGGCGGTTTCGGCGGGGAATGCGTAAAGCCGTGTCCCACGGTGCGGGACACGGCTTTCCTGCAAGGGGCGCCGGGTGTCAGCCGGCGTACCGGGCGATCAGGGTCCTGGGGCGGATGTCCGTCCAGTTCGCCTCGACGTACGCGAGGGCGTCCGCCCGCGTCCCCTCGCCCCACACCACCTCCCAGCCGCCCGGGACCTCGGCGAACACGGGCCACAGGGCGTGCTGGCCCTCGGCGTTGACCACGACGCGGAAGGTGCCCTCGGTGTCGTCGAAAGGATTAGTCATGACAGGCTCCTCAATTTCTCGGAAAGGATACGGCCGATCAGTGCGAGAGGTTCCGGTTCGCCCATTCTGGTGTGCGGGACGCCGATGACGTGATTTTCCACGCTGCCGTCCACGTAGGGAATCCAGTTCTGGGCGAGGTTGTTTTCCGTTTCCCCGTCCTCGATGGCCGCCAGGAAGAGGAGATCGGTGGCGACCGGGCGCGGGGCGTACAGGTTCATGATTTCGGCGTGGTCGATGGAGGCGCCGATGACCGAGCGGATCTCCGCGTCGGAGAAGGCGCCGAGGACCGGGTCCTTCAGCCGGACCAGACCGATCAGCGCGTCCACGTCGAACGGGGCGTCCTCGGGTTCGTCGGTGGCGTCGCCGACGAGCATGTCCCGCTTCTGCGCCGGGGTCATCCGCCGCCGCTCGGGCTCGGTCGGCAGCAGGTGCACGTCCATCATCGCGAGGAGGTCGGTGCGTTCGCCCAGAGCGGCGAGGCGGACGGCGAGCGCGTGGGCGACCGTACCGCCGAACGACCAGCCCAGGAAGCGGTACGGGCCGTGCGGCTGGACCTCCCGGATCAGCGGGAGGTAGTCCTCCACCATCTCCTCCACGGACGCGGGGGAGTGGCCCAGCTCGCTCAGGGCCCGCGCCTGGATCGCGTACAGCGGCTGGTCCGGCCCCAGGTGCCGGGCCAGGCCCGCGTACGGCCAGCCGACGCCCGTCCCCGGGTGGATGCAGAACAGCGGTGGCCGCGAACCCCCCGGCTGGAGCGGCAGCACCACCCCCATCGGGTCGAAGCCGCTCGGTTCGTCGCCCAGCAGCCCGGCCACCGTCGGCGTGCGGAACAGGTCGCGCACGCCGCGCTCCAGCCCGAGGACCGTCCGCATCCGGCTCACCAGCCGCACCCCGAGCAGCGAATGCCCGCCCAGCGCGAAGAAGTTGTCGTCGATGCCGACCCGCTCCACCCCCAGGATCTCGGCGAACAGCCCGCACAGCACCTCCTCGCGCGGGGTGCGCGCCGCACGCCCGGTGCCGCGCGGTGCGGCGGCGGGCGCCGGCAGGGCCCCCCGGTCGGGCTTGCCGTTGACCGTGAGCGGGATGGCGTCCAGGAGCACCGCCGCCGACGGGACCATGTGCTCGGGCAGTTCGTCCGCCGCCCAGCGCAGCAGCCCGGCGTCCGTCAGGGTGTGCCCGGCGCGCGGGACGGCGTAGGCGACCAGGCGCTTGCCGCCCGGTCCGTCCTCGAACACCACCACGGCGACCTGCCCGACCCCGGGATGGCGGGCCAGGGTCTCCTCGATCTCACCGGGCTCGATGCGGAAGCCGCGCAGCTTGATCTGGCCGTCGGCCCGCCCGATGAACCGCAGCTCGCCCCCGGCCGTCCAGTGCACCAGGTCGCCCGTGCGGTACATCCGGCCGCCGTCCGCGGCGAAGGGGTCCGCGACGAACCGCTCGGCCGTCAGGCCGGGCCGGCCGACGTAGCCGCGTGCCACCTGCGTGCCGGCGATGTACATCTCGCCGGGGACGCCCACCGGGACGGGGCGCAGCCGCTCGTCCAGGACGTGCACCCGGATGTTGTCCAGGGCCGCGCCCAGGTACACCCCGCGCACCTCCCGCTCGTTGAGCGGGAAGCGCTGGTGGTGAGAGGCGAAGGTGGTCTCGGTGGGGCCGTACGAGTGGACGAGCACGGTCTCCGGGCAGTGCTCCAGGACCCGCTGGAGCGCGCTCGGGGACGCGACGTCCCCGCCGGTCCACACCTCGTCGAGGAGCTTGAGGGTGTCCAGGCCCTCGTCCGCCATGACGTGGAAGAGCCCCATGGTGAAGTAGGCCGCCGAGACCTGGTGCGTGCGGATCGTGTGGTCCAGTTCGGCGACGTCGGTGCCGTCGCCCGGGGCGATCACCAGCCGGCCCCCGTTCAGCAGCGGGACCCACAGCTCGTAGGTGGAGGCGTCGAAGCCGATCGCCGAATGGACCAGCATCCTGCGGTGGTGGGCCAGGTCCCAGCAGCGGTCGGTGACCAGCTCCACCACGTTGCGGTGGGTGACGCCGACGCCCTTGGGGCGGCCCGTGGACCCGGAGGTGAACATCACGTACATCAGGGCGTCCTCGCCCACCGCGATCCCCGGATCCGTTGCCGGATAGCCCGCCACCGGGGTGTCCACCGACAACACCCGCACTCCGGAGGCGAGTTGGCGGGCGACCTGGGGAAGCTCCGCGTGCTCCTCCCTGACCAGCAGCACCCGCGCGCCCACGTCCTCCATGATCATGTCCACGCGGGCGTCGGGCAGCCGCGGATCCAGCGGTACGTACGCCGCCCCGCACTTGAGCACCGCCAGCGCCGCCACCAGCAGGTACGGGGTGCGCTCCAGCAGCAGTCCCACCGCCGCGTCCCGGCCCACGCCCGCCTCGACCAGCCGGTGCGCCAGCGCGTTGGCCCGCGCGTCCAGCTCGGCGTACGTCAGGGTCTCGTCCCCGTAGGAGACGGCGGTCCTCCCCGGCGTGCGCCGGGCCTGCTCCGCGAACCGTTCGTGCGCCAGGCCGCACGCGGCGCCCGGGACGGCGGTGTCGTTGTAGGCGGCCAGCCGCAGTCCCTCCTCGTGCGACAGCAGCCCCACGTCCCCGATCCGCTGCTCCGGATCCGCGGCCACCTCGCGCAGGGTGCGCGCCACGTGCCCGGCGAACACCGCCGCCGTGCCCGGGTCGTACAGGTCGGTCGCGTACTCCAGTACGCCCTCCAGCCCGCCCGGGGCCCCGTCGGCGTCCCGGGTCTCGCGCAGCGACAGGGTCAGGTCGAACTTGGTGAACCCGGAGTCCGCCCCCAGCGGGGTCCCGGCCAGCGCGCCGCCCGCCGGGGTCCGCGGCTCCGCCGGCTGCACCTGCACGATCACCTGCACCAGCGGGTGACGGGCCGTGGAACGCTGCGGGTTGAGGTGCTCGACGACCAGGTCGAAGGGGAGTTCCTGGTGGGCGTAGGCGGCCAGCCCCGTCTCCCGGACCCGGCCGACCAGCTCGGAGAAGCGCGGGTTCCCGGAGGTGTCGCAGCGCAGCACGAGCGTGTTGACGAAGAAGCCGACCAGGTCGTTCAGGGCCTCGTCGTCACGGCCCGCGACCACCGTGCCCAGCGGCAGGTCGGTGCCCGCGCCGTGCCGGGTCAGGGTCGCTGCCAGGGCCGCCTGCACCACCGTGAACAGGGTGGTCCCGTGCTCCAGGGCCAGGCGCTCCAGCCGGGCGTGCGTGGCGGCGTCCACGCCCAGGGGCGTCGCCGAGCCCCGGTGCGAGGCCCCGGCCGGCCTGGTCCGGGCGGCGGCCAGCTCAAGGACCGGCGGGGCGTCCGCCAGGGTCCGCTCCCAGAAGGCCAGGTGTTCGGCCGCGGCCCCGCCCTCCAGGGCGGCCCGCTCCCACAGGGTGTAGTCCGTGTACTGCACCGGCAGCGGCTCCCAGCCGGGCGCCGACCCGCCGAGCCGGGCCGCGTAGGCCTCGGCCAGGTCGTCGAACAGCGGCCCCGCGGACCAGCCGTCGGCGGCGATGTGGTGGACCACCACCACCAGGACCTGCTCCTCCCCGCAGCCGATCAGCGTGGCCCGCAGCGGAAGGTCGGTCGCCAGCGCGAACACGTGCCCGGCGGCCGCGTCCACCGCCGCCTCCAGACCCCCCTCCGGCGCGGTGACCAGTTCCAGCGGGGGCCTCGCCCCCTCGCACACCCGCTGGTACGGCTGACCGTCGACCGCCGGGTACACGGTGCGCAGCACCTCGTGCCGCTCGGCGACATCGGCCAGCGCGTCCGCCAGCGCCGCCGGGTCCAGGGGCCGTTCCAGGCGCAGCGCGAAGGGGATGTTGTACGACCGGCCCGGCCCCTGGAGCTGGTCCACGAACCACAGCCGGCGCTGCGCGTACGACAGCGGGACCCGCTCCGGCCGGTCCGCCGCCGGGGCCAGCGCGGGCCTCCCGGCCGGCGCGGCCTCCCGGCCCAGCCGCAGCGCCAGCTCGGCGGGGGTCGGCGCGAGGAACAGGTCCCGGATCCGGGCCTCCAGCCCGAGCGCGGCCCGGATCCGGTTCACCAGGCGCACCCCCATCATGGAATGCCCGCCCTCGGAGAAGAAGTTGGCGTCCGGGGCCACCGGCCCGTCGAGGCCGATCACCTCCCCGAACAGCGCGCACAGCACCTGCTCGACGGAGGCGGCGCCGACCCCGGCCGCCGCACCGCCGACTCCGGCGGCCGCACCGCGGACCCCGGCGGCCCTCCCGGAAGCGCGGGCCGCCCGCTCGGCCGCCCTTGCCGCCAGCTCGTCCGCGCGGGCCGCGGCGAGGCGCTCGCGGCGCTCCGCCACCGCCGCGCCCTCCTCGCCGGTCAGCAGCCCCCACCCGGTCACCGGCCCGGTGGGGTCGGCCGCCGCCCGCGCGAGGGCCCGTAGGAACAGGTCCAGCAGCAGCTGCGCCGTACCCGCGTCGAACAGGTCCACCGCGTACTGCCACCACACCTCCAGGCCGTCGCCGCCCGGCAGCTCCACGCAGGAGGCGCTGAGATCGAACTTGGCCACCTCCAGGCCCGGTTCGACGAACCGGCCCGACAGCGGGCCGTCGGTCCCGGTGTCCTCGCCGCCCCGCTCCTGCGCGGTCAGCATCACCTGGAAGAAGGGGTTCACGGCGCCTTCCCGCCGCGGCCGCAGGTGTTCCACCAGCAGGTCGAACGGCAGCTCCTGGTGGGCGTACGCGGCCAGGTCCGCGTCCCGCGCCCGGTCGACGAGCTCCGCGTACGAGGCCTCGCCCGACACGTCGGTGCGCAGCACCAGGGTGTTGACGAAGAAGCCGACCAGCTCCTCCAGGGCCTCGTCGCCGCGCCCCGCGACCGGGGTGCCGATCGCGATGTCCGTCCCGGCGCCGACGGCGGCCAGCGCCAGCGCCAGCGCGGGCTGGAGCACCATGAGCAGGCTCGCGCCCCGCTCCTCGGCCAGCGCGGCCAGCCGCCGGTGCGCCTCCGCGTCGAGGCGGGCGGTGAGGGTGGCGCCCGCCCCGCCGGGCTCGGCGGGCCGGGGCCGGTCGGCGGGCAGGTCCAGCAGGGTCGGCACGCCGTCGAGGGCACCGCGCCAGTGCGCCAGCAACGCGGCCGGGTCCTCCAGGAGTTCGCGCTGCCACAGGGTGTAGTCGGCGTACTGCACGGGCAGCGGCTCCCAGCCGGGCGGCCCCCCGGCCAGCCGGGCGGCGTAGGCCGCGCCGAGGTCGCGCAGCAGGGGGCCCACGGACCAGCCGTCGGTGGCGATGTGGTGGGTCAGCAGCGCGAGGGTGGCGGAGCCGTCGCCGGGCACGAACAGGGCGGCCCGCAGCGGAAGGTGGGCGGCGAGGTCGAAGGCGGCGCCGGTGAAGCCGGCCACCAGCTCCGCGACCTCCCCGGGCGCGCAGGCGCGCACCGCGAGCGGTACCTCGGGGGCCGGGAGCACGTGCTGGTAGGGCTCGGAGTCCACCGCCGGGTACACGGTGCGCAGCACCTCGTGCCGCTCCACGACGTCGGCGAGGGCCGCCCGGAGCGCCGCCCGGTCGGGGACGGCGTCCAGGCGCAGCACGAGAGGCAGGTTGTAGGTGGCGGAGGGGCCTTCCAGGCCGGCCAGGAACCACAGGCGCCGCTGGGCGAAGGACAGCGGCACCCGGTCCTCGGCGGGCAGCACCTCCCCGGCGAAGACCGCGTACGGGTCGGGGTCCGGCTCGGGGTCCGCGGCCGGGGCCGGGGACCGCAGCGCCTTGCGGTCGATCTTCCCGGAGGGCGTCCGGGGCAGCGCGGGCAGGAGGGTCACGGTGCCGGGTACGGCCGCCGCCGGGAGCGCCGCCCGTACCCGCTCCCGCAGCTCCGCGGCGCCCACCCCCTCGTCGGCGACGACGAAGGCGGCCAGCCGCAGGACCCCGTCCGCGCTCCGCGGCGCCACCACGGCCGCCTCCCGGACCCCCGGGTGCGCGGTCAGCACCGACTCCACGGAGGCCGGGTCCACCCGGTGGCCGTTGATCTTCACCTCGTCGTCGGCCCGCCCCCGGAAGCCCAGTTGGCCGTCGGGCCGTACGTGGACCAGGTCGCCGGTCCGGTACGCGCGCTCCCCGTCCAGCGTGGTGAACCGGGTCCCGGTCAGCTCCGGCCGGCCGAGGTAGCCCTCTGCGAGGGCGCCGCCCAGCAGCCACAGTTCGCCGTCGACGACGGCGGCCCGCACCCCGGGGAGGGGGGTGCCGATCGGCACCGGCCCGCCGCGGTGCCGGGAGAGGTCGGCGACGGTGGCCACGACGGTGGCCTCGGTCGGCCCGTAGGTGTTCAGCAGCCGCACCCGGTCCGGGTCCACGGCCGCGCACCACTGCGCGACCCGCTCGGGCAGGGCCGCCTCGCCGCCGATGACCACGGTCCGCAGGGCGGGCGGCAGCCGGTCGACGCCGGAGGAGAGGGCGTGCGTCAGCTCGTGCCAGTACGCCGTCGGCACGTCGAGCACCGTCACCCCGTGCGCGGCGCAGCCCGCCAGCAGCCCGGGGACGTCGAGCATCTCCTCGTCCCGCAGGACCAGGGCGGCGCCCGCGCCGAGGGTCAGGAAGACCTCCTCCACGCTCGCGTCGAAGTGCAGCGGCGCGAACTGCAGCACCCGGTCCTCGGCGGTGATCCCGTAGCGGGCGGTGGCCCCGGCCGTGAAGTGGGCCAGGGCGCGGTGGCCGACGACGACGCCGTTGGGGGTGCCGGTGGAGCCGGAGGTGTAGATCACGTAGGCGGATCCGGGGGTGACCCCGGGGCCCGGAAGGGGGAACTCCCCGGCGCCCAGGGCGATGTCGTCCCGTCCGGTGCAGTCGGCGAGGATCGCCGTGTTGCGGGCGGCGGGCGCGGCCGGGTCGAGCGGCAGGTAGGCCGCACCGGTCCGCAGCGCCGCGAGCAGCCCGACGACGGCGTCGATGCCGCGCGGGCGGTGCACGGCCACCAGCCGGCCGGGACCGGCCCCTTCGGCGGCCAGCGCGTCGGCCCGCAGTGCCACCGCCAGGGCCAGCTGCCCGTACGTCATCCGGCGCGTGCCGTGCACCAGCGCGAGCCGCCCGGGGCCGGCGGCCACCCGGGCGTCGAGCCGGTCGAGCACACCGGGAGCCGGGGTGATCGCCGGGCCGCCGTCCAGGACGGCGCGGGCGGTGGGGGCGGTCGAGGGCATCGCGGGGCCTCCAGGCGAGGGGGTGGGTGCGGACCGCAGTCCGTGCCCCCACGCTAGGCACCGCCCCCGCCCCCGGCGGGCAGTCCCTCCGGCAGCTCCCCGGCCCCGCGCTGCCGCCCGGGACTGCCGCTCCACGGTGCCGCCGTGACGGGCGTCCGGGCCGGTGCCGGCCGGGTCCGTGGGCCGGGCTGCGGTCGGCCGGGGCTGCCGGTCGGGAGTGGCGGGCGGGGCCGGCGCCCGGGACCGGTGTCGGCAGGGGCTGGTGCCGGCCGGGGCCGCCGCCCCGGGTTGCCGTCGGCCGGGAGGGCCGTCCGTGAGCCGGCCCCGCTGCTCGCGGTCACGTGCGCGGCCGGCCCCCGCCCGGAGGGGACGGGGGCCGTGAGCCGTGCGGCCGACCGCCGGGAGCGGCCCCCGACCCCGGAGGGGCCGCCGGGGGGACGCTACGGCTGCCGGACGCGGGCGCCCGCGTGGGTGCGGCGGCGCAGCGCCGGGGCGGGGGCCGGGGCCGGGCCGGTGGCGGGGGCCGTCGACAGCAGGGCCGCCAGCCGGGCCGGGGTGGGGTGCCGGAACACCTCGCGCAGGGTCAGTTCGCGTCCGAGTTCCGCCCGCACCCGGTTGACCAGCCGTACCGCGAGCAGCGAATGCCCGCCGGACTTGAAGAAGTTGTCGTCCGGACCGATCCGACCCCGTTCCAGCACCTCCGCGAAGAGCCGCAGCAGCGCGTCGGTCAGAGCGCCGCCCGGGTCCGGGGCGCCGGCGGGGCAGGAGGGCGGCGCGGGGGAGGGCGTCGGCGCGGGGGCCTGGGCCGGCGGGACCGGGGCCTCGGGCAGCAGGACGGCCGCCGGGACCTCGTAGTCCGGCAGCCGGTCCGCCGCCCAGGCCTGGAGGTCGGCCTCCGTCACCGCCCCGGCGGGGGTCACGGCCCGGGCGAGCAGCCGGTCCCCCTCCACCCGGGCCCGCGCCGACACCACCGCCGGATGCGCCGTCAGGACCGCCTCCACCCGGGCCGGATCGACCCGGTAGCCCCCGGCGAGCGGCCGTGCGGGACGCCGGTCGGGCGGAGCCGGCAGGGCGGACACGTGCCGCGACGGATCGGCGGCGAACAGCTCCAGCGCCGACACCAGCAGCGCCGCCAGCCGGGCCGCGCCCGAGGGCCCGTAGAGGTCGGTGGCGTACTCCAGGACCCCCGACAGACCGCCGGTCGGCCGCTCGGTCAGGGCGAAGGTCAGGTCGGACTTCGCCGTCCGCGCGGCGAAGGAGCCTTCCGTCCCCGCCAGCGGCCCGCCGGGCGCCCCGGCCGGAGCCGGGTTCACCTGGAGCATCACCTGCACCAGCGCGTCGTGTGCCGAGGACCGGTGCGGGTTGAGGGCCTCCACCAGCAGGTCGAACGGCAGGTCCTGGTGCGCGTACGCCGCCAGGTCCGCCTCCCGGACCCGGTCCACGAGTTCCTCGAAGGCGGGGTCCCCGCCCGTGCCGGTGCGCAGCACCAGCGTGTTGACGAAGAAGCCCACCAGCCCCGACAGGGCGTCGTCGGCGCGCCCCGCGACCGTCGTGCCGATGGCCAGGTCCGTCCCGGCCCCGGCCCGGGTCAGGGCCGCCGCCAGCGCCGCCTGCACCACCATGAACAGGGTGGCGCCCCGCGCGTGCGCGATCCGCAGCAGGGCGCGGTGCGTGGCGGCGTCCACCTCGAAGCCGGTGACGGCCCCGCGTCCCGACGGCACGGCCGGCCGGGGCAGTTCCGTCGGCAGGTCGATCAGCGGCGGGAGCCCGGACAGGGCCCCGCGCCAGTACGCGAGGGGGGCGCCCGGGTCGGCGAGCAGCTCCCGCTGCCACAGCGTGTAGTCCGCGTACTGCACGGGCAGCGGGGACCAGCCCGGCTCCCGGCCCGTCGCCGCCCGTGCCCCGTACGCCGCCGCCAGGTCGGTCAGGAGCGGGCCCGTGGACCAGCCGTCCGCGGCGATGTGGTGCAGGAGCAGCACCAGCGTCTGCGGGCCCCCGCCCTCCGGCAGGACCAGCCAGGCCCGCAGCGGCAGGTCCCGCGTCAGGTCGAAGACGTGCCCGGCCGCCGCGTCGACGGCCGCGGCCACGTCCGTCGCGTGCACCAGTTCCAGTTGCGGGCGGGCTCCCTCCAGCACCCGCTGGTACGGCTCCCCGCCCTCGGTCCCGTACACGGTGCGCAGCACCTCGTGCCGGGCGGCGAGGTCCGCCAGCGCCCCGGCGAGCGCCACCGGTTCCACCGGCCGTTCCAGGCGCCGCACCAGAGCGACGTTGTAGGTGGCGGACGGCCCCTGGAGCTGGTCGAGGAACCACAGCCGGCGCTGCGCGTACGACAGCGGTATCCGCTCCGGACGGTCCGGTACGGGGAGCAGCGCGGGCCGAGCCGCCCCCGCCCCGGTGCCCGTCCCGAGGCGGCGGTGCAGGGCCGCCGCGGTGGGGGCCAGGAACAGGTCCCGGATGCCCGCCTCCACGCCGAGCACGGCCCGGATCCGGTTGACGAGCCGGCTGGCCAGCAGCGAGTGCCCGCCCGACTTGAAGAAGTTGGCGTCGGCTGCGATCCGCTCCGCGCCCAGCACCTCGGCGAACAGTCCGCACAGGATCTCCTCGCGCGGGGAGGACGGCGCCGCCGTCGCGGCCGCCGGGGCCGCCGCCGTCGCGGCGAGGGCCTCCCGCAGCCGGTCCCGGCGCCGCTCCAGGCCCCGCCGCTCCGGCTCCCGGACCAGGTCCAGTGAGCCGAGGCGGGCCGCCGGATCGGCGGCGAACGCTTCGAGGGCCCGTACGCAGACCTCCAGCAGCAGCCGGGCCGTGTCCTCGTCGAAGAGGTCGGTGGCGTACTGCACGTGCACGTCGAGGCCGTCCGGGGCGCCGTCCGCGGTGTGCCGCCCGGCGCAGTGGAAGCTCAGGTCGAACTTGGCGGCGCCCAGGTCGGTGCTCCCGGCCCGGCCCGTGACCGGGCCGAGCGACACCCGCTCGTCGGCGGCCTCCCGCACGGTCAGCATCACCTGGAAGAAGGGGTGTTCGCCCAGGGCCCGGCCCGGCTCCGCCAGGTGCTCGACCAGGACGTCGAAGGGCAGGTCCTGGTGGTCGAAGGCGGACAGGTCCGCGTCCCGGACCCGGTCGACGAGCTCCCCGGGGGACGGGTCGCCGGACAGGTCGGTGCGCAGCACCAGCGAGTTGACGAAGCAGCCGACCAGCTCGTGCAGGTCCTGGTCGGGGCGGCCCGCGACCGGGGTGCCGATCGCCAGGTCCTCGCCCGCGCCGGTGGCCGAGAGCGCCGCCGCCAGCGCCGCTCGGACCACCATGAACAGGCTCGCCCTCCGCTCCCGCGCCAGCCCGGCCAGCGTCCGGTGCGCGTCCGCGCCGACCGCGGCCGACACGGTGGCGCCCCGGCCCGAGGGCTCGGCCGGGCGCGGCCGGTCGGCGGGCAGCACGGTCCGCGCGGGCATCCCGGAGAGGGCCCCGCGCCAGAAGCCGAGCAGGGCGTCCGGGTCGGCCAGCAGCTCGCGCTGCCACAGGGCGTAGTCGGCGTACTGCACCGGCAGCGGCGGCAGTTCGGGGGCGCGTCCCGCGCACCGCGCCCCGTACGCCTCGCCCAGGTCCCGCAGCAGCGGGGCCAGGGACCAGCCGTCGGTGGCGATGTGGTGGACCAGCAGCACCAGCACCGCACCGCCGTCGCCCGGGACGAACAGCCGGGCCCGCAGCGGCGGCCGGAGCGCCAGGTCGAAGGCCTCCCGGCCGAAGGCGTCGACCAGCGCGTCCAGCTCGCCGGGCGCGCACGTCTCCACCTCCAGCGGCACCCCGGCCCGCGCGAGCACCCGCTGGTACGGCTCGCCGCCCTCGGCCCCGTACACCGTGCGCAGCACCTCGTGCCGGGCGACGAGGTCACCGAGCGCGGCCTCCAGCGCGGCGGGTTCCGGGACCGCGTCCAGCCGCAGCACCAGCGGGGCGTTGTAGGCCGCCGAGGGGCCCTCGATGCGGTCCAGCAGCCACAGCGCCCGCTGCGCGGCCGACAGCGGGATCCGCCCGTGCCGGTCCGGTACGGGGACCAGCGCGGGCCGGGCCGCCCCGGCGGCCCCCGCTCCGGCCAGGCGCCCGTGCAGGGCGGCCGGGGTCGGGGCGAGGAACAGGTCCCGGATGCCCAGTTCCAGGCCGAGCGCGCCCCGGATCCGGTTCACCAGCTTGCTCGCGAGCAGCGAATGGCCGCCCGACTTGAAGAAGTTCGCGTCGGCGGCGAACGCCTCGCCCTCCCCGCGCCCGAGGACCTCCGCGAACAGGCCGCACAGGATCTCCTCCCGGGGCGAGAGCACGTCGCGGCGTGCCGGGACGGCGCCGCGCGGGGCGGGCGCGGGGGCCGGGAGGGTGCTGCGCCCCCGCGCGGCCAGGGCCCGTGCCTGCGGGCCGGACACCGGGCCGAGGGCGCCGAGACGGGCCGTGGGACGGTCGGCGAACGCTTCGAGGGTCCGTACGTAGAGCTCCAGCAGCAGCCGGGCCGTGTCCTCGTCGAAGAGGTCGGTGGCGTACTGGAGGGCGATCTCGATCCCGTCCGGCCGGCCCTCGGCCGTGTGCAGCTCGCGGCAGTACCAGGTCAGATCGAACTTGGCGGTGTCCAGGGCGACCTCTGCGAGCTCACCGCCGATCCCGCCGCCCAGCTCCACCCGGCCGCCGCCCGCGCCGCCGGCGGCGCCCGCGTCCACGGTCAGCATCACCTGGAAGAAGGGGTGGTGGCCCAGGGCCCGTTCCGGGGCGAGCCGCTCCACCAGCAGGTCGAAGGGCAGCTCCTGGTGCTCGTACGCCGCCAGGTCGGCTTCGCGCACCCGCTCCAGCAGCTCCCCGACGGCCGGGTCGCCCGACAGATCGGTGCGCAGCGCGAGGGAGTTGACGAAGAAGCCGACCAGGTCGTACAGGTCCTCGTCGGGGCGGCCCGCGACCGGGGTGCCGATCACGACATCCTCGCCCGCTCCGGCCGCCGACAGGGCCGCCGCGAGGGCGGCGCGGGCCGCCATGGCCGGGCTCGCCCGGTGGGTGCGCGCCAGGGCGAGCAGCCCGCCGTGGGCCGCCGCGTCCAGCCGGGCCGTCAGCGTCCCGCCCCGGCCCGAGGGCTCGGCCGGGCGGGGCCGGTCGGCCGGCAGGTCGACCACCGCCGGGGCCCCCTCCAGCGCGGTCCGCCAGTAGGCCAGTTGTTCGGCGGCCAGGCTGTCCGGGTCGGCGGGGTCACCGAGCAGCTCGTGCTGCCACTGGCTGTAGTCCGTGTACTGCACGGGCAGCGGCTCCGCGTCGGGGGTCCGGCCGGCCAGCCGGGCGGCGTAGGCCCCGGCCAGGTCGCGCAGCAGGGGGCGCAGCGACCAGCCGTCCGTCGCCACGTGGTGGATCAGCAGCACCAGGGTGGAGGTGCCGTCGCCCGGCAGGAACAGGCGGGCGCGCAGCGGGGGTTCGACGGTGATGTCCAGGGGCTGCCGGATGAAGGCGGCCACCCGTGCGTCCCGTTGGCCCGGCGCGCACTCCTCGGCGGTGAGCCGCGCGGCGGGCGCCTCGTCCAGCACGCGCTGGTACGGCTCCGCGTCGGGCCCGGCCGGCAGTACGGTGCGCAGCACCTCGTGCCGCCGCACGACGTCGGCCAGCGCGAGGGCCAGGGTCCCGGCGTCGGGTTCGCCGTCGAGGTGCAGGACGACCGGGGCGTTGTAGGTGGCGGAAGGGCCGTGCAGCCGGCCCAGGAACCACAGCCGGCGCTGGGCGTACGACAACGGGATCACGGTCATGTCCTTCAGGAGTTCGGGCTCGCGGCGGCCGCGACCAGGGTGTCGAGGTGGGCGGCCAGGTCCCGCAGGCGCGGGTTGGCGTAGACGGCCTTCACCGGGAGGGAGACGCCCAGTTCGGCGCGGACCCGCGAGACCAGCTTGATCGCGAGCAGCGAATGGCCGCCCAGCTTGAAGAAGTTGTCGTCGGGGCCGACGTGCGGGGCGCCGAGCACCGCGGCCCAGACCCCCGCGATCAGCGTCTGCGAGGCGGTCAGGCCCCCGGCGGTGCCGTCCCCGGCGGTGCCGTCCCCGGCGGCGGCGGGCGCGGCGGCGGGCGCCGGGGCGGGCAGCGCGGCCCGGTCCACCTTGCCGTTGACGGTGACCGGGAACCGCTCCAGGGCCACGAAGGCCGCCGGGACCATGTACGCGGGCAGCACGGCGGTGAGGCGTTCGCGCAGCGCGTCGCCGGTGACGGGACCGGCCGCCCGGTAGTAGGCCACCAGGCCCGGCGCCCCGTGGACGTCCTCGCGGAGCACGACGGCCGCCTCGGCGATCCCGGGGACCGCGGCCACCGCGGCCTCGACCTCCGGGAGTTCGAGGCGGTGGCCGCGCAGCTTGACCTGGCCGTCGGCCCGCCCCAGGTAGGCCAGCCGGCCGCCGGGCAGGAGCCGTACGAGGTCGCCCGTCCGGTACATGCGGCCGCCGTGCTCCTCCCCGGCGGCGTCGGCCACGAACCGCTCCGCGGTCAGGGCGGGCCGGCCCCGGTAGCCGCGGCCCACGCGGGGGCCCGCCAGGTACAGCTCGCCGCTGCCGCCCTCGGCGACCGGGTTCAGCCCCTCGTCCAGGACCCGCGTGCGCAGGCCCGGCAGGACGCTGCCGATGTGCGGCTCGTCGGCGCCGTCCACCCAGCCCGCCGTGGCGTCGACCGTGCACTCGGTGGGCCCGTACAGGTTGACCGTGCGCAGCACCCCCCGTTCGCCGAGCCGGGCCAGGCGCCGCCACAGTGCGGGGCTGACGGCCTCGCCGCCGATCAGCAGGGTCAGCGGCCGCGGGCCGCCGTCCGGCGTGAGCAGGTCCAGCAGGGGATCGGCGTGCGCGGGGGTGATGTCCAGGTCGGTCAGGGCCTGTTCGTCGACCAGCCGGGCCAGCAGCGCCGGGTCCGCGCGGGTCTCGTCGTCGATCATCACCAGGGTGTCGCCGCGGCAGAGACGGACCCACTGCTGCACGGAGGCGTCGAAGGACGGAGAGGCGTTCCAGCCGACCCGCCCGCCCTCGGTGACGGCGATGCCCGCGCCCTCCAGCTCGCCCAGCAGCGCGGACGCGGCGGCCCGGCCGATCTCCACGCCCTTGGGGCGGCCGGTGGAACCGGAGGTGTAGATGACGTAGGCCAGGGCGTCGCCGGAGACGGCCACCGGGGCGTACGGGAGCTCCGGGCCGGGCGCGGCCAGCGCGGCCACGCTCACGTGCGGTACGCCCCCGGCGAGGGGCGCGGTGTCCGCGTCGGCGGTGACGACCAGGTCGGCGCCCGCGTCCTCGACGAGGTAGCACCGCCGTTCGGCCGGCAGCCTCGGGTCCACCGGCAGGTAGGCGGCCCCCGCGGTCAGGGTCCCGACCAGCGCGGCGACGAGCTCGGCGCCGCGCGGCAGGCACAGCGCGACCACGCTCTCCGGCCCGATGCCGCGGGCGGCCAGCCGGCCCGCGATCCGCATGGCCTCGGCGCGCAGTTCGCCGAAGTTCCTCGCCCGCCCGTCCGCGACGACGGCGGTCCGGTCCGCGGGGGCCAGCGCGAGGCGGTCCAGCAGGTCGGGAACGGCGGCGGCGCCCGTGCGGACGCGGGGACGCTCGGGAAGTACGGCGGTCATGACGGTCACTCCCCGGTGAAGACGGTGGTGGACGGCTGGGTGACGGGCGCGCAGTCGGCCAGTGCGACGGGCTCGCCCATGGCCACGAGGATCTTCCGGTCGCCCTTGTAGGCCTCGCGGCCGTGCGCGCACAGGATGTTGTCGACGAGCATCAGGTCGCCCCGCTGCCAGGTCTCCCGGACCGTGACCCGGTCGTAGACGGCGTTGACCGCGTCGACCTCGGCGTCGGTGAGCCGGGAGCCGTCGCCCAGGTAGGTGTTGAAGGGCAGCCCGTCCTCCCCGTACGTCTCGACGAGGACCTCGCGGACGTCCGGGTCCAGGGTGCGGCTGTTCCAGAAGGCGAAGTGGTTGAACCAGGTCCGCTCGCCCGTCACGGGGTGGGTGACGACCGCGGACCGCCGCTGGCGGGTGATCATCGAGTCGTCCTCCCCGACCCACTGGTAGCCGACGGTGTTCTCCTCGCAGTAGGCCTCGGCCACCGCCTTGTCCTCGGTGGCGAAGGTCTTGTACCAGGGCAGCCCGGCCAGTTCGGAGTAGTTGCGCACGAGCAGCCAGCCGGCCCGCTCGAACCGCTCGACCAGCTCCGGCGGCAGCAGCCGCAGCGCCTCGCGCATGTCGCCGACGGTGGTCGCCCCGCCCTCCTCGGGGGCGGTCACGCAGCCGAACAGCAGCACCCCGGGGAAGTCGAGGGTGTAGCTGTTCTCGTTGTGCAGCCTGATCGGCTGGACCGCCGGCAGATCGGTGGAGGAGAACACGCCCTCGCCGAAATCGGTGCGCGGGGTGGCCTTCTCCTTGTACCCGGCGCGCCGCTCGATCAGGGCGTCCCGGGCGGCGGCGAACGAGGCCGCGTCCTCGACGGGCAGCCCCCGCAGCAGTACGGCACCGCTGCGCAGCAACTCGGCCTGGATGGCCTCGCGGTGGGCGGTCAGCCAGGCGGCGGAGGAAGCCGCGTCGAGACCGGCGGGGGCGTGCACGACGACAGGCTTGCCGGGCTCGCGCACCGGGGTGATGGCGCCCGTCCGGGCGGGGGACTCTGCGTACGTGGTCATCGAACGTCCTTAAGGGGGTGCGGAGACGAGGGGGAGCGGTGGCCGCGCGGCGCGGTCAGACGGCGGCCGGGGCGGCGGCGTGTCCGCCGACGACCGGACCCAGCACGGAGAAGAACTCCGGCAGTCGTTCCTGGAAGTAGAAGTGGCCGCCCGGCAGCACGTACGAGGCGAACGCGCGGTCGGTGATCTGCGCCCAGCGGATCAGCGAGGCCGCCGGGGCGACCGGGTCGGCGTCCCCGCCGACCACCGTCACCGGGCAGGCCACCCGGGCCTCGGACTCCGCGCAGCGGTAGACGTCGTCGATGGCGAAGTCGGCCCGGATGGACGGCAGGATGATCTCCCGCAGCTCCGGTTCGTCGAGGATGCCGTCGTCGGTGCCGCCGCGCTCCTTGATGGCGGCCACCAGCTCGTCGTCGTCCAGCCGCTCCGGGTACACGGCGCACGGGTTGGCCAGGAACGGGGCCCGGCACGCCGAGGCGATCAGGGCGCGGGGTGCCCGTCCGGCCGCCTCCAGGGTGCGGACGACCTCGAAGGCCACGAGCGAGCCCATGCTGTGCCCGAGCACCACCAGGTCCTCGGTGACCCCTGCGGGCAGCGCCGCCACGACCGGACCGGCCAGGTCGGCGATGTCCCGGGGGAGGTCCTCGGCGAAACGGGCGCCCCGGCCCGGGTACTGGCCGATCAGCAGGCGGACGTCGGCCGGCAGATGGGCGCGCCACTCCGCGTAGGCGTGGGCGTTGCCGCCGGCGTGCGGCAGGACCAGCAGCGCGGTGCGCTGCGGACCCTCGCCCGGCAGGTCCCAGACCACGTCGTCGGGTGCGGGGGTGAAGGCGGCCTGGTCCTGGTCGGTGGTGCTCATGAGGAACTCCGTTCCTGTTCGGGGGTACGGCGGCGCAGCGCGGGCCGGGCGCGCCGGGGAGCGGGCGCCCCCGCGGACAGCAGCCGGGTCTCGATGTGCTGGGCGAGGGTGACGGGGGTGGGGTGCTGGAAGACGTCGCGCAGGGTGAGGGTGACGCCCAGGGCGGTGCCGATGCGGTTCGTCAGGCGGGCGGCGAGGAGGGAGTGGCCGCCCTGGTCGAAGAAGTTGTCGTCGATCGACAGCGGGGACGGGGTGGCCAGCGCCTCCCCGAACCAGGTGCGCACCTTCTCCTCCAGTGGGGTGCGCGGTGCGCGTCCGCCCGCCGTGGTGACCGCCTGCGGTGCGGGCAGGGCGCTCTTGTCGATCTTCCCGTTGGGGGTGAGGGGCAGCCGGTCCAGCAGGACGACGAAGGCCGGGACCATGTGGTCGGGCAGGAGCGTGCGCAACCAGAGGCGTACGTCCTGGGGGGAGAGGCCCTCGTCGGTGGTGACCAGGTAGGCGGTCAGCTGGGGCGTGCGGTGGTGGTCCGGGTGCGTGGCGAGGGTGGCTTGGGTGATGTGGGGGTGGGTGGTGAGGGTGGTTTCGATTTCGGTGGGTTCGATGCGGAAGCCGCGGATCTTGATCTGGGTGTCGGTGCGGCCGGTGTAGTGGAGGTTGCCGAGGGTGTCCCAGTGGGCTTGGTCGCCGGTGCGGTAGAGGCGGCTGCCGGGGGGTCCGTAGGGGTTGGGGATGAAGTGGGTGGCGGTGGTGGTGGGCTGGGCGAGGTAGCCGTGGGCGAGTCCGTCGCCTGAGAGGTACAGCTCGCCCGTCGTGCCGGGCGGTGTGGGGCGGAGGTGGGCGTCGAGGACGTAGGCGTGCTTGTTGGCGAGGGGGCGGCCGATGGGGAGCGGGCCGGTGGCGGGGGCGTCGGGATCGGTGGTGTGGGTGGTGGTGAAGCCCATGGACTCGGCCGGCCCGTACCCGTTGGTGATCGTGACCCGGGGGTGCAGCCGGTGCAGCCGTTCCACGTGCGTCGGTGATGCGGGTTCGCCGCCGGTGTAGACGATGCGGGTGGTGGTGAAGGTCTCGGGGTGTTCGTCGGTGAGGTAGTTGAAGAGGCTGGAGGACAGCTGCAGCATCGTCACCCGGTGCTGCTGGGCCAGTGCGGAGATCAGGGCCGGTTCGGGGCGTTGTCCGGGCTGGAGGACGGTGGTGCCGCCGTGGAGGAGGGCGCCCCAGAATTCGAGGCTGAAGGCGTCCCAGGAGACGGGGGAGCACTGGAGGAAGGTCTCGCCGGGGCCGAAGGTGGCGTAGGTCTGGGCGGTGAGGGTGGAGACCAGGTTTCGGTGGGAGGACAGGATGCCCTTGGGCCGTCCGGTGGACCCGGAGGTGAACATCACGCAGGCGACGTCGTCCCAGGTCAGAGGTGTTCCGAGAGGGTCCTCGGAGCAGCCCGCGATCTCCTCGCGCCCGGCGTCGACCAGGGTGCTGCGCCACGGTCCTTCCGGCAGCCGGGCGTGGTGGCGGGTGTCGGTGACCAGGGTGGCGAGGGAGGCGTCCCGGGCGGTGCCGATGAGGCGTTCGTCGGGGAACTCGGGGTCCAGGAGGGCGTATCCGGCGCCGGTCTTGAGGACGGCGAGGAGGGCGACGGCGAAGTCGGGGCCGCGGTCGAGGAGGATGCCGGCGAGGTCGCCGCGGCCCAGGCCCCGGGCGGCGAGGTGGTGCGCGAGACGGTTGGCGCGGGAGTCCAGCTCCCGGTAGGTGAGCTCCTGGCCGCCGAAGACCACCGCCCGGCCCCCGGGCCGCAGCCGGACCTGCTCCTCGAACCGTTCGACGAGGGTGGCCGGGGCGGTGTCGGTACGGCCCCCCGTCCACTCCTCCAGCACCTGCCGGCGGCCGGCCCCGTCCAGCAGCTCCAGCTCCGAGAGCCGGACCCCCGGTTCGCGCGCCACCTGCTCCAGCGTCCGCCGCAGCATGCCGGTCATCCGCTCCACGGTGGCCCGCTCGTACAGGTCGGAGCTGTAGAGCACCGCCCCCGTCAGGCCGGACGCCCCGTCGGCGCGCAGCAGGAACTCCAGATCGAACTTGACGGCTCCGGTGGCCAGCGGCTGCGCCTCCCCGGCCCGCACCCCGGGCAGCACGGGCGAGATGCCGGGACCCGACTCCAGTGCCAGGCACACCTGGAACAGCGGATGCCGGGCCAGGGAGCGGGCCGGGTTCAAGGCCTCCAGTACCAGGTCGAACGGGGCCTCCTGATGGGCGAAGGCGTCCAGATCGGCGGTGCGCACCCGGGCCAGCAGCTCCCGGAAGGCCGGGTTTCCCGAGGTGTCGGTACGCAGCACCAGGGTGTTCACGAAGAAGCCCACGAGCCCCGACAGGGCCTCGTCGGGCCGACCGGCGACCGGTGAGCCGAGCGGGACGTCGGTGCCCGCGCCCAGCCGGGTCAGTGTCGCCGCGAGCGCGGCCTGCACCACCATGAAAGGGGTGCACCGCTCGGCCCGCGCCAGCTCCACCACACGTTCGTACAGGTCCGTCCCGAAGTCCACCCGGACCGCCCCGCCGCGCTGCCCGGCGACCGGCGGACGCGGCCGGTCGGGGAGCAGCCCCAGCTCCTCGGGGAGCGCGGCCAGCGCCGTCCTCCAGTGGGCCAGCCGGGCCTCCAGCGGGCCGCCGGCGAGGACGGTGCGCTGCCAGAGCGCGAAGTCGGCGTAGTCGGCCGGCAGGGGGGCCCAGTCGGGTGCCGATCCCGCCAGCCGGGCAGCGTAGGCGTGGGACAGGTCCTCGAACAGCGGGCGCAGCGACTGCCCGTCGGTGGCGATGTGGTGCAGCAGGACCAGGAGCGTGTACGCACCCTCCCCGGAGCGCAACAGGGTGACCCGCAAGGGGTGTTCGGCGGTCAGGTCGAAGGAGTGGCGGGCGGCGGCGAGCAGTTCGCCGTCCAGATCGACGGGGGTGACGCGGCGCAGCTCGAACGCGTGCGCCGGGACCGGGTCGACGATCTGGTACGGGTCCCCGTCCGCGGTGGCGAACCGGGTCCGCAGCGGCTCGTGGCGGGCGGCCAGGTCCTCGAAGGCGGCGCGCAGCGCGGGCACGTCCGGCTCGCCCTCCAGCCGGACCGCCATCGGCACGTTGTACGCGGTCGCCCCCGGGCCGCCGAGTCCCGCGACCAGCCACAGCCGCTGCTGGGCGAAGGACAGCGGCAGCCGCTCGGGACGTTCCGCGGCACGCCGCAGGGGCGGCAGGGCGGGCCGGTCGCCGACCTCGTCGATCCGGCGGGTCAGGGCGGCGGGGGTGGGGTGCTGGAAGACGTCGCGCAGGGTGAGGGTGACGCCGAGGGTGGAGGCGATGCGGTTCGTCAGGCGGGCGGCGAGGAGGGAGTGGCCGCCGTGGTCGAAGAACCCGTCGTCCATGGACAGGGGCACCGGGCTGCCGAGCACCTCGCTCACGAGGGTCCGTACGAGCTCCTCCGTCTCGGTGAGCGGCTGGCGGCCACCGGTGGCGGGCGTCGGCTCGACCGCCGGGAGCGCGGCCTTGTCGATCTTCCCGTTGGGGGTGAGCGGCAGCCGGTCCAGGACCGCGAACCGGGCGGGGACCATGTGCTCCGGCAGCCGCTCGCGCAGCCAGGCGCGCAGCGCTTCCGGGGCCGGGGCCGGGGCCCCGGGGGCCGTGGTCACGTAGGCCGTCAGCTGCCGGTCGGAGTGGAGCAGGGTGGCTTGGGTGATGTGGGGGTGGGTGGTGAGGGTGGTTTCGATTTCGGTGGGTTCGATGCGGAAGCCGCGGATCTTGATCTGGGTGTCGGTGCGGCCGGTGTAGTGGAGGTTGCCGTGGGTGTCCCAGTGGGCTTGGTCGCCGGTGCGGTAGAGGCGGCTGCCGGGGGGGCCGTAGGGGTTGGGGATGAAGTGGGTGGCGGTGGTGGTGGGCTGGGCGAGGTAGCCGTGGGCGAGTCCGTCGCCGGAGAGGTACAGCTCGCCCGTCGTGCCGGGAGGGGAGGGCCGCAGCCGCGCGTCCAGGACGTAGGCGTGCTTGTTGGTCAGGGGCCGGCCGATGGAGAGGGGACCCCGGACCTCGGATGTCGGCGCGATGGTGTGGGTGGTGGTGAAGCCCATGGACTCGGCCGGCCCGTACCCGTTGGTGATGGTGAGGTGCGGCCGGAGCCCGTGGAGACGGTGGACGTGGGTGGGCGACGCGGGTTCGCCGCCGGTGTAGACGATGCGGGTGGTGGTGAAGGTCTCGGGGTGTTCGTCGGTGAGGTAGTTGAACAGGCTGGAGGACAGCTGCAGCATGCTCACGCCGTGCCGCCGCGACAGCTCCGCGATCAGGGCCGGTTCGGGGCGTTGTCCGGGCTGGAGGACGGTGGTGCCGCCGTGGAGGAGGGCGCCCCAGAATTCGAGGCTGAAGGCGTCCCAGGAGACGGGGGAGCACTGGAGGAAGGTCTCGCCGGGGCCGAAGGTGGCGTAGGTCTGGGCGGTGAGGGTGGAGACCAGGTTGCGGTGGGAGGACAGGATGCCCTTGGGCCGTCCGGTGGACCCGGAGGTGAACATCACGCAGGCGACGTCGTCCCAGGCCAGCGGTGTTCCGAGAGGGGTGGCCGGTCGTGCGGCGATGGAGTCGGCCTCCGTGTCCACGCGGACCGTCGCCCAGGGGGCTCCGCCGGTGGGGGTCAGCCGGGCGTGGTGGCGGGTGTCGGTGACCAGGGTGGTGAGGGAGGCGTCCCGGGCGGTGCCGATGAGGCGTTCGTCGGGGAACTCGGGGTCCAGGAGGGCGTATCCGGCGCCGGTCTTGAGGACGGCGAGGAGGGCGACGGCGAAGTCGGGGCCGCGGTCGAGGAGGATGCCGGCGAGGTCGCCGCGGCCCAGGCCCCGGGCGGCGAGGTGGTGCGCGAGCCGGTTGGCGCGGGAGTCGAGTTCGGCGTACGAGAGCTCCCGGTCGCCGAAGACGAGGGCGCGGGCCGTGGGGCGCAGCCGGACCTGCTCCTCGAACCGTTCGACGAGGGTGGCCTCCCCGGTGTCGGCGCGGATGCCCGTCCACTCCTCCAGCACCTGACGCCGCTCCACTGCGCCCAGCAACTCGATCCGTGACAAGGACTGTTCGTCCTCCGACAGGACCGACTCCACGAACCGCACGAAGCGGTCCTGGTGCGCCGCCACCGCGGCGATGTCGCACACCTCCGGCGATGCGTCGAAGTCGATCCGCAGCCCGTCCTCGGGCCCCAGGTCGTACACGCCGACCGCCAGGTCCTCCACGGGTCCGTTGCCCAGGTTGTGCTGGAGGGTCGGCAGCCCGCAGAAGCGCATGCCCGGGGTGAACGCCATGATGTTGACCAGGGGGGCGGTGATCCGCCGTTCCGCCTCGCCCAGCCCCAGATCGCGGCACATGTCCTCGTAGCGGGTGCGCTGGTGCTTCAGCCCCCGGCGCGCCTCCGCGACCACCGCCGCCAGCAGCTCGCCCGTCGTCCCGTCCGCCGGCACCGCCACCCGCAGCGGCACCACGTTCGACATCATCCCCGGCGTACGGCGGGCCAGGTCGGTGCGCCGGCCCGTCACCGGCAGCCCGAGCACCAGCTCCGGACTTCCGCTCACCCGGTGCACGTACGCCGCGACCAGCGCGATCACCAGCATCGTCCAGGGCGTCCGGTGCGCCCGCGCCACCTCCCGGAGCCGCTCCGCCCGCCCCGCCGGCAGCACCACGGTCCGCCGTACGAAGGGCAGCGCGCCCGGCGCCGCGGGGCCGGTCCGGCCCTCGCCCAGACGCGGGGTCTGCGGCAGCCCCGCCAGGTGCCCCGCCCAGTGGGCGCGGTCCGCGGCCCCCTCGGCCGAGGCCCGGTAGGCGCCGTCCTCGGCCAGCAGTTCCTCCAGCGGACCGAAGGGGCTCGGCCCCCAGGGCTCCCCGGCGGACCCCCGCTCGTACAGCTCGACCAGGCGCTGGTCGAGGAGGGCGACGCCCATGCCGTCGACGACCAGGTGGTGGAAGGCGTGGAAGTAGAACCAGCGCTGTTCGCCGCCGTCCGTCCGGCCCGCCCTCAGGAGCACGTGCCGGGTCAGCCAGCCGTCCGCCAGGTCGAACGGCCGCGCCAGCTCCGCCGCCATCCACGCCCGGCCGGCCTCCACCGGATCCGGCTCCGCGTCCAGGTCCACGACGCGCAGCCGCCGCTCGCCCGGGTCGGGGTGGAGCAGCTGCCACAGGCCGCCGTCCTCGTCGGAGCCGGTGCCCCGGACGCGCAGCACGTCGGCCTCGCGGGCCAGCTGGTACCAGGCACGGGCCAGCAGGTCCGCGTCCAGCGGGCCCACGAGTTCGCGGTACTCGCCGATGTTGTAGCGGCTGCCGGTGGCGTCCAGGGCGTGGGCCGTCCAGATGTCGCGCTGCGCCGCCGAGAGGGGCAGCCGCACAGCGGCGGGCCCGTGCGCGCTGCTCCGTTCGGACGCGGTCGAAGACATGCGGAGGCTCCTCGAAGGGTGCGGTGGGGTGGGGCGGGGGTGCGGATCGGGATCCGGGCGTACGACTGCGCCGGTGGCCGCGGTCGCTCCGGGGCGCCGTCCGGCCGTACGTCATACAACCCGCGGGCCGAGGGCGGCGGCGGCAGTTGCTCCGGCACTCCGGGAGCAGTTGCCGTCCGGGCGGGTGCCCCTTGCCCCTGGTCAGGGGAGGGCCGGGGGCGGCGTACTCGGGCTCGGCGCCGCCGGGCACCCACCGGGCCGGACGACGGGCGGCCCCGGAGACACGGCGGGCCCCCGTCTGCGCGTACCCCGGCCGGACCCCCCGTCAGGCCCGCTGCGGGGTCCGGAGGGCGGCGGCCCGCACCAGGCCCAGCACGCGGAAGCGGGAGCCGCCGCTCTCGTACGCGGGCCGCACGGTCCCGCTGAGCAGCAGTTCTCGCAGCATCCGGCCGGACTCCGGCAGGCCGCGCCCCGTCAGGGCCGCCACGTCCGTCAGCCCGAACTCCCCTTCCGCGTCCTGCGCCTCCCCGGCGCAGAGGGCGTCCAGCAGCTCGCGGGCCCCGGCGGAGAGCCCGTCCGTACGGCGGTGCAGGGCGGCCCGGAACCGGTCGGCTCCGGCGCCCCCGCCGAGGTGGTCCAGCAGGGCGACCGGGTCGGCGTCGAGGCTGTGGCACAGGGTGTCGAGATCGCAGACCACCAGCCAGGACGCGGCGGCGGCGAGCGCTCCCGGATGCCCGTCGAGGCGGCGGCACAGCCGGGCCGCGCGGGCCAGATCGGCCGGAGCGGCGGTGAACTCGGGCCGTACGCGCCGGACATGGTCGAGGAACACGCGTACGGCGGGGGCGACGGCAGCGGCGTCCGTCGCCGCGCCCTCGGCCGGGACCTCCAGGGGGGACAGCAGGAAGATCCGTTCCCCCGGCACCTCCCACGGCTGCTCCGAGGTGACCAGCACGCGCAGACCGGGGCAGGCCCGCAGCAGTGCGGTGAGCCGGTCGAACCGGGGAGCGACCGCCGGGGCCCCGTCGAGCACGAGCAACACCCGCTGCTCTCCCAGCAGTTCGAACAGGCCGCCCCCCGGTGCCTCGCCGAGGGCCCAGGCGCCGGTGGCGGTGGTTCCGGCCGGGCCCGCCCCGTCGTAGGCCGGATCCGCCGGAGGCGATCCGTAGAGGTCGGCCACCGTCGCCGCCACCCGGGCCGCCGGCTCGGGCTCCCCGCACCCCAGATAGTCCGCCGACGCCCCCGGGAAGGCGTGCCACAGCACCGGAACGCCGGACGCGTGCAACCGCTCGGCGACCTCCAGTGCGACCCGCGTCTTGCCCACCCCGCCGAGCCCCACCACGTTCACCAGCCGCTCGCCGCCCACGGAAAGCTCCCGCTCCAGGACGGCCGTCTCCGCGTCCCGCCCCGACATCGCGTGCAGCGCGGTCGGCGGAGCCGGGGGCCGCCCCCAGCCCTGCCCGCCGGCCCGGCCCTGCTGGGCGGCGGCCTCCAGCGCCGCCCTGGCCCGCGGGCCCAGCCGCAGCGCGTCCGCCATCAGCCGCACCGTGTCGGGGCGGGGCCGTCTCGCCTTGCCCTGCTCCAGATCGCGGATGGCCCGCACGCTGATCGTCGAAAGGTCCGCCAGCTCCCGCTGGGTGAGCCCGATGCGCAGCCGGTGGGCCCGTATCAAGGCTCCCACCCGGGAGGTCGAGTCCGTGTTCACATGGGCGTTCATAGTGGCGCTCCCGGTGACGGTGTGGGGGAACGACGGGGCCTGGGGTGACGGCCCGGTTCCTGGTCCCCATCGTCGGCAGCGCGCTATCCCGGGGGCATCACCGGCTGATCCGTGCCCGTCGCGGACGCCGCTATCACCGCGAGCGGGAATATAGGTCCGCCATGGCGGCCCGTGATAGCGCGGGGATAGGGGCGGGGCCGGTGCCGGGATTCCGGCCGTTCCTAAGTTGGGGTCCAGAAAGCAGGAAGCGCCCCGGAAACCCGGAGCGCACCGACGAAAGGACCCGAGATGAACCTCTCCCACGCCCTGCGCGCCGCCCTCGTCACCGCCGCCATCGCCGGCGCCGCCGCACTCGGTACCCAGGTCGCCCAGGCCGACGGTCCGGCCGCCACCGGTACCACCGCCGGCGTCCCCGCCCCGCAGGCCACCCCCACCCCGAGCGGCTCCTCCGACACCAACCCGTGGGACTGACCCGGACCCCGCGGGGCCGGGGCGGCGGCTTCGGCTCACCAGCCTTCTCAGGCCCGCCGGCTCCCTCAGGCCCGTCGGCTCCCCTCAGGCCCGCCGGCCCCTCACGGAGCGGCCAGCAGCCTTTCGGCCTCGGCCAGCTCCCGCTCCATCCCCCGGTCGCGGAACGCCCGTACCGCGCTCTCCAGCAACTCCCGGGACCGCGACCGCTCTCCGGCGCCGCCGTTCGCGGTCAGCAGCCGCGCCAGGTCCAGGCGCACCAGCGCCGCTCCGCCGTGGTCCATGATCTGCTCCCGGACCGACAGGGCCTGCGCGTAGAATCCGCGGGCCGCCTCGCACCGTCCCATCTCGGCGTGCGCGTGTCCCAGGTCCCGCAGCAGGTGCCCCTCGCCGATCACGTCACCGCTCTCCCGGCACAGCTCCAGGACCTCCGTGTACGTGGTCACCGCCCGCTCGTGCTCCCCCTGACCCTGGAGCAGCTGCCCCGCCCGGCGCAGCGTCCGGGCCTGCCCGCCCGTGTACCCCACCGACCGGTAGATCCCGAGCGCCTCGTCCAGCCGGGTCTGGGCCGCCGAGCTCTGCCCCCGCCGCATCCAGATGTGCGCGCTCTGCGTCAGCACGATGGCCCGGCCCACCACGTCGCCGGCCTGGTCGAAATCCCGCAGTGCCCGGTCGTACAGCGAGAGGGCGTGGTCCTCGTTGCCCCGCATCCGCTCCAGCAGCGCCAGGTCCCGGTGGCACAGCGCCTGCCCCTGCCGGTCCTCCAGCTCCTGGAACAGCCCGAGCGCCGTCGTCAGCGCCGACCGGGACTCCTCGCTCTGGCTGCGGCCCAGGTGGAGCACCCCGAGCGAGCTCAACAGGGCCGCCGTGCCCCGGGTGTTGCCCGCCGCCCGTACCGAGTCCAGCGCGAGCCGGTGCGTACGTTCCCAGTCGTCGAGGTAGCCGCGTCCCTCGAACAGGGTGGCCAGGGTCGTCGCCAGGTCCCAGCAGAGCTCGTCCATCTGCTCCCGGGCCGCGTGCTCCACCGCCTGCACCAGGTTCGCGTGCTCGCTGTCCAGCCAGCCCAGCGGATCCACCAGCAGCTCGTCCACGCATTCCGCCGGGGGTTCCCAGCGCGGCGCGGAGCCGTGCAGCACCGTGAAGTCCCCTCCGTAGATGCGCCGGTGGGCCTGCTCCGCCAGAGACATCCAGCCGCCCAGCATCCGCGCCGTCGCCGCGTGCTGGTCGGCCGCCTCGTGGTGCGCCGCCAGCTGCTCCCGCGCGAACACCCGGATGATCTCGTGGAAGCGGTAGCGGAACCCGCCCGTGGACTCCATCCCGACCACGTCCAGCATCTGTACGTCGACCAGCGGTTCCAGCAGGTCCGAGGCGAAGGGCCGCGGATCGTCCAGCAGCGCGCCGGCCAGCCAGCCCGGCAGCGTCTGCCCCTGGGCCAGGCTCAGCAGGCGCAGCAGCCGGCGGTCCTCGGCGGCCAGCCCGTCGTGGGTGAGGGAGAGGCTGGCCCGCATCGTCATCTCGCCGTGCGTCAGCTCGTCGAGGCGGTGCCGTTCGTTCGCGAGCCGGTGCACCATCGACGCCAGCGTCCAGTGCGGACGGGCGGCCAGCCGGGCCGCGACGATCCGCAGCGCCAGCGGCAGCCCGCCCACGGTCCGGATCAGCGCCTCGACCGCCACCGGCTCGCGTGCGACGCGGTCCGGGCCGATCACCCGGACCAGCAGTTCCACGGCGTGGTCGGTACCCATCACGTCCAGCTCGACGCGGTGCGCCCCGGGCAGGCCGGTGAGCCGGACCCGGCTGGTGACCAGCACCGCGCAGGTGTTGCTGCCGGGCAGCAGCGGCCGGATCTGGCTCTCCGACGCGGCGTCGTCCAGCACCACCAGCACGCGGCGGGAGGCGAGGAGCGTGCGGTACATCTCGGCCCGTTCGTCCTGGGACTCGGGGAGCACCGGGCCCGGAATGCCGAGTGCGCGCAGGAACCGGCCCAGCACCTCGCCGGAGGTGGCGGGGGTGCCGGTGCCGCGCAGGTCGCAGTACAACTGGCCGTCGGGGAAGGCGGTTTCGCTGAGCCGGTGCGCGATGTGAGTGGCCAGCGTGGACTTTCCGGTGCCGGGCTTGCCGACGATCACGGCCACGCCGACGGCGCGCCGGCCGCCGCCGCATTCCCCGTCGCCGAGGAGGGCCTGCTCGACCCGGCGGATCCGCTCCTCGTCACCCACGAAGTCCGATGTGTCCGCGGGGAGTTGGCGGGGCGTCTCCTCGCGGTACGGGGCCACGGTCGCGGCCGTGGACGTGACGGGGTGCCCCGCGCGGCCGCCGCCCGCGGAGCCCGCGCCGGGAGTCCCGGCGCCGCCGCCGTACCCGCCCGAGGGCCCGGCGTTCCGCGAAGGGGCCCCCTCGACGGCCGGGTACCCGCTCGCGGGGGCCGCGCCCCACGTGGGGGAGGCGTCGGCGGGGCCGCCCGCGGGGGAGGTCCCCCGTCCCGGGGACCGGTCCGGCGCGCCGGGGCTCCAAACCGGGAACCCGTCGAACGGGCCGCCCGGAGCCTCACCGGCGGTACCTCCGCCGAACGGTGTGGCCAGGAGGGATCCGTGACCCGGCGGGGCGATGCCGGCGGGTCCCTGGGGGGAGGGTGCCCCTCGGTCGTGCGGGGCCCGCGCGCCGGCGGAGCCGAGCGGGGCGCCGTGGTCCTGCGGGGGGCGCGGGGCGGGGATGCCCAGCGGGGTGCCGGGGGTGCCGGGGGTGCCGTGGCCGTACGGGGCCTGGTGGCGCGGGGAGCCGCCAGGGTCGGCCGGGCTGGCCGCGCCTTGCGAGGCGGGAGGGCCCGAGGAGGCGAACGGGGCCCCTGGGGCGCCATGAGTGGCCTGAGGCGTGCCCGGTCTCGTACCGTCGGCGGCGCCCGTGCCGGCGGCTCCGGCACCGTACGCTCCGCCGGGCCCGGCGGCAGCGGCCCCGAACCCGCCGCCCGATCCGGAGGCGGCGCCCCCGAACGCCGCGCTCCGCCCCGTGCCGGTGCCGCCGTATCCCGCGCCCGCGCCCGTGCCGGTGGTGCCGTATCCCGTGCCCGGTCCTGCGTCGGCGCTGCCGTATCCCGTCCCCGGTCCCGCGTCGGTGGGCCCGAATCCCGGGCCCGCCCCCGTGCCGGCGCCGCCGAAGCCCGCCCCCGCCCCCGCGGAGCCGAACCCGCCGCCCGGTCTCGCCGGGCGGACCGGTGGGACGTCCCCCGAGAGGATGGCCCGTTCCAGCCCGCGCAGCTCGCCCCCCGGCTCCAGCCCGAGCTCCTCCACCAGCAGCTCGCGGCCCACCCGGTAGCTCTCCAGCGCCTCCGCCTGTCGCCCCGAGCGGTACAGCGCCAGCATCAGCTGCCCGCGCAGCCGTTCCCGCAGCGGGTGGACCCGTACCAGCAACTGGATCTCGCCGACCAGCTGGTGGTGGCGGCCGAGGTCGAGCTCCAGCTCGATCCGCGTCTCGGCGGCCGTCAGCCGCTCCTCGTCCAACTGCAGCGCCTTGCTGCGCAGCGTCTCGCTCGACACCCCGCTCAGGCAGTCGCCCTGCCACAACTCACCCGCAGCACGCAGCAGTTCCACCGCCTCCGGCGCGTCCCCGCGCTTCGCCAGGGTGCGCGCGTCCGCGAGCCGGCGGGCGAAGACGGCGGCGTCGACGAGGTCGCCCTCCGTCCTGAGGACGTACCCCGGCGGCCGCGTGGTGATCGCGGCGGCGATTCCGGCCGTCGTGAAGAGCTTGCGCAGTCGCGACACGCAGATCTGCACCTGGGTGCGTGCGGTGTCCGGCGGCTCGTCGTCCCAGATGAGGTCGACCAGGTAGTCCGTGCTGACGACCCGGTTCGCCTCAAGGAGCAGGGCGGCGAGAATGACCTCCTGCCGCCCCGGGGGAATCCGCACCGGCCCGCTCAGGCCGGTCACCTGTAAGGGGCCGAGGATGCGGAACACCACCGTGTCCGGGGTGTGCGGAACCCCGCCGGGCGAAACGGTCATGAGTCTCCCAGCTGGAGGCACACCAGAGATCGGGTGGAGCGCGGGGTCAGTCTCCCCGAACACCTCTCCGGTTGTCCATGGTGTGGAGATTGCGTGGTGGTGAACGCGATAGGCCCGGGATAGCCGGGAGTTGCGGGTCCGCAGGACCGTGGGGACGTCGGCACCCGAAGGGGGTGCGGCCGTTCGAAGGGACCCTCCATGAACAGTCGGTACGCCGGGCGGCTGACGCCCAGCCGGGTCGTCACCGACTCCGGGGTCGACCACGTGCGCCTCGCCTACCACTACCTCGACACCGGAGACCTCGACGGGTACGGCTCGCTCCTGCACGCCGGCCTGTCCCTCGGTGCCGACCTGGAGCGTCCGGGGGGTGCGGGCGCCCGGCGCCACCACATCACCCGGATCGTCGCCGAGGGCGACTGCGTGATCGCGATGGGACGACTGGCCCCGCAGCAGTGCGAGTTCGTCGACGTGTTCACGCTGTCCGCCGAGGGCATGCTGCGCGGCTGCCGCCGCTACTACCCGGCCGCCGCCTCGCCCGCCGTCGAGGCCGTCCGCTGAGGCCGTCCGCTGAGGCAGCCGCGCCGAACTCGGCGTTCCCCGGGCCCTCTTGCCCGCTCGGCGCTATCGTGCGGGCGGGGGAGAGCGGACGAGGGGGCGGGCGTGGCGATGCGATTTCTGTTCGTGCACGGGACGGGGGTGCGGCGCGAGCGGCACGACGCGCTGTTCGCGCTGGTCCGGGAGGGGCTGACGGCCCGCTTCCCCGGCGCGGCCGTCGAATCCTGCTTCTGGGGCGAACGCTTCGGCGCGTCCCTCGGTGCGGGCGGCCGCTCCGTGCCGGGATTGCGCACGGGGCGCGACGGGGCCGAGGACGCCGACGCCGCCGAGGTGGCCGAGTGGGGCCTGCTGCTGGCCGACCCGCTGTGCGAGCTGCGGGTCCTGGCGGAGGCGGGCTGGGACACCGCCCGCGCGGCGGGCGGATCCGGCGGCCCGGAGGGCGAAGACGACCCCTTCGCGATGCCCGGGATCCGGGCCTCCGGGGCCCGCGTCCTGGACCGGCTGGACCGGTTGGACCGGTTGGACCGGTTGGACCGGCTGGACCTGCCGTACCGCCCGGACGTACCGGGCCGGCGCACGGCGAGTCCCGGGGGTCCGGGGGCGGGGGCTTGCGCCGAACCGGACGGGACGGCCGGCGCCGACGAGCTGGCGTCCCTCCTGCACGGCACCGGCCTCGCCCCCGGATTCCGTACGGCGCTGGACACGGTCGCGCGGTCCGAGGAGGCCGCCCGTGCCGGGGAACGGGCCACGGCCGAGCCGCAGGCGCGGGAGCTGGCCACCGCCCTCGCGCGGGCCGTCACCGCCGCCGCCCTCGCCCTGGCAGCGGCCGGAGCCGACGCCGACTGCACCGCCGCCGAGCGGGACCGTCTCGTGGAACTGCTCACCGCCCGCCTCGGAGGCGACGCCCGCGTGCCCGGCGCCCGCGCCGCCGCCGTGCTCGGGCGCCTCGCGATGCGGGTCACCACGCAGCCCCTGCTCAACGCCCGGCGCGGAGCGCTCACCGTCGGCGCCACCCCCGCCCTCGGCGACATCCTGCGCTACCAGGCCCGGGGCGCGGGCCTGCGCTCCTTCCTGCACCAGCGGATCACCGCCGCGCCGGGACCGGCCGTGCTGATCGGGCACAGCCTCGGCGGGATCGCCCTGGTGGACCTGCTCGCCCTGGAGGCGGCCACGGGCGGGCCCGTGCCGGGCGCCGAACTGCTGGTCACCGTCGGCTCGCAAGCCCCGTACCTGCACGAACTCGGTGCGCTCACCGCCCTCGCCCCCGGCAGCGCGCTCCCGTACGGCTTCCCGCGCTGGCTCAACGTCTACGACCGCCAGGACGTGCTCTCCTACCTCGCCGCGCCCGTCTTCCCCGGAGATCCGCGGGTCACCGACCACGAGGTCAGCAGCCGCCAGCCCTTCCCGGCCAGCCACAGCGCCTACTGGAAACAGCGGTCCCTCTACGAGCGCATCGAACAGGCGGTGACCGAGGCGGGGATCGGGTGACGCACCCCGATCCCCGGGACCCCGATCCCCGGGACCCCGCCCCCCGGGACCCCGCCCCCCGGGACCCCGCCCCCCGGCGCCCCCTCCCCGCCCACGACGGGCTCCTGCCGTCCACCCTCGGCCCCCGCCGCACCTTCGCGCTCGTCGCCGGGGTGGAGACGTACGAGGTCAGCCACCGCTGGAACCTCCGCGGCCCCGCCCGCGACGCCCTGCGATTCGCCCGCTGGCTGACCGGGCCCGGCGAGGTGCCCGCCGCCAACGTCCGGCTGCTGCTGTCCCCGCTCGACGACCCCGACCGCCTCGACTGGTCCGGCCCGCCCGGCCTGGCCGCGCTCAGGGACACGTACCGGCCCGCGACCGAGGAGAACGCGAAGACCGTGCTGCTCGATGAGCTCCCGCAGTGCGACGGCGACCTGCTGTGGATCTTCTGGGCCGGGCACGGCTACCTCGACGGCCACCGGCAGCTGATGCTGCCCTGCGCCGACGCCCGCCCCGGCCGCATCCGCCACCTCAACCTCGACTCCGCGCTGCGCTGGTGGCAGACCGACCTCGTCAAACACCGCCGGTTCCCCCTCCAGGCCGCACTGGTGGACGCCTGCCGGGTCGACGCGCCCCGCGACACCCGCTGGAACTTCGGCAGCGCCGACTACGGCGGCGGCGCCACCGTCCCGGGGCGCCGCCAGTTCCGCCTCTACGCCTCCCGGGAGGGCGAGGCCGCGCAGAACGACGCCGAGCGCGGGGCGGGCCGCTTCACCGAGGCGCTGCTCGCCGAACTCGGCGACCGGTCCGTACGCGAAGGCGTCACCGGCCTCCCGCACGCCGCCCGCGCCGTCCACCGCGGCTTCGGGGAACTGCGCGGACGCGGCGAGGGCTGGCAGCTGCCGCAGTTCATCGTCGACCGGGACTGGGACGCGAGCTCGTTCCTCGACGACGACCCGCCCGGGCCCGCCCTGCCCCGCGCCACCCGCCTCGACCAGACCGGCTGGGACGGGCTCGGCGAACTCTTCGAGGGCCGGGAGCTGCCGCGCTGCGCCTACGAGGCCTACGCGTGGGCCTTCCGGGCCGCGGGCTGCACCACCCCGGTGCACGGCGGGCTCCCCGCCGACACCCTCCTCGACGTGGTCTGGGACCTCGACCAGCGCCAGGGCGGCCCGGCGGGCCTGCCCCTCGCGGTGCCCTTCGTGCACTACCTCGCCGACCGGGCCCGCCGCGCCGGCGGAGACGGCCGCCCCGGCGCGGGTGCCGGGGACGCGGTCTGGGCGGCCCGGCTCGCCGCCTGGGTACGGGCCGCCCGGGAGCGCCTCGCCCTGCCCGCCCTGCGCCCGCCGCCCGCCCCCGCCACCCGGGGGACGGCCCTGCACGTCAGGCTGGAGCCCCCGGACGACGGCGAGGACGGCCTGCGGGCCCGCATGTGGCTGCGCGGTGAACAGGACCGGCTCGTCTGGGAGTCGGAGGACGCACCGGTCGGGCTCGACACCGTACGCGCCGCCCTCGTGCGCCAACTCGCCCTGCTCGGAGCGGACTCGGGGGCGGACGGTAGTGCCCGGTGCGGGCAGCCGTACCGGCGCGTCGAGCGGATCGAGTTCCAGGTGCCGTTCGAGCTGCTGGAGACGGAGTTCGACCGGTGGCCCGTCCCGCGCGGACCCGCCGCACGCACCCGCCCCCTCGGCACCCTCTACGAGGTGTCCGTGCGCTGCCCCCAGGAGCGCGAGGACACCACCCTGACCGAATGGCGCACCGCGTGGCGCTGGCTGTGCGCCCAGGGCGGCCGGCACCCCGACACGGTACGGGTGGTGGAGGACGCCGAGATCACCGACACCCTCGGCCTGCGGCTGGGCGCCCACCCGGCGCCCGCCTGCGTCCTCGGGCACACCTCGGCTGGGCGTACGCCGGCCCTGCTGGACGCCCTGCTCGAAGGCGGGGTGCCCGTCGCGGTCTGGCGGCGCGGCGGGGGAGCACCCGCCGGAGGGCCGCCCGCCGTGGGACCGCCTGCCCCGCCCGGACCGCCCGCCGTGCCGGGACTGCCCGACCTGCTCTCCCCGGAGGCCGGGCCGGGCGCCCCCGCCGTGTTCGCCCTGCCCGCCCGGGTACGGGAGGCGCGCCGGGCGGCCGCCGACGGCCAACAGGCGGAGGGGGCAGACCGGTTGGTGCTGTTGTGGGACGATCCCGAGGACGTGATCGACCTCCGCCCGCTGTCCTGACGAGACCCGACCCCGACCCCGACCCGACCCCGAAGCGCTCGACACCGACGATGGAGGCACAGGCAGTGGCGAAGGACTGGTGGCTGTACCAGGGCGCGGGCGACGCCGAGGACCGCCGCGCCCGGCTGGAGGCCGGAAAGCCGCCGCCCTGGCGGGACTTCCCCGGCGTCCCCGACGAGGACTACCGGCCGCCCGGGTGCGCGGGCGGGGCCTGGGAGCGCACCCGGCGCCGCGGCGAGGGCTACGTTCCCGACGAGCCGGAGAAGGACGTGGTCAACACCGCCCTCCACCTGCGCCGGCCCCTGCTCATCACCGGGAAGCCCGGCGTCGGCAAGTCCACCCTCGCCTACAGCATCGCCGCAGACCTGGCCCTGGGCCCCGTACTGCACTGGCCGATCACCAGCCGCACCGTGCTGCGCGACGGCCTCTACCTCTACGACGCCATCGGCCGCCTCCAGGAGGCCGGACTGGAACAGGTGCGCGTCCCCGGCGCGCCGGCCGCACCCCGGACCCCCGCCGCCCCCTCCATCGCCCGCTACCTGCGCCTCGGCCCGCTGGGCACCGCCCTCCTGCCCCAGCGCACGCCCCGCGTGCTGCTCGTCGACGAGATCGACAAGAGCGACATCGACCTGCCCGGAGACCTCCTCACCGTCTTCGAGGACGGTGGGTTCGCCATCCCCGAACTGGCCCGCCTCGCCAAGGAGGAACCCACCGTCGCCATCGGCACGGACGACGACCCGGACGCCACCGTGGCCGTCACCCAGGGCCGCGTCCAGTGCGGCTACTTCCCCGTCGTGGTCCTCACCAGCAACGGGGAACGGGACTTCCCGCCCGCGTTCCTGCGCCGCTGCGTCCGCCTCCACCTCGACGCGCCCGGACCGCGCAAGCTCGCCCGCATCGTGCGCGGCCGGCTCGGCATCGACCTCGACTCCGAGGAATCGGCCCCGTACCAGGACCTGGTCCGGAGCTTCCTGGAGCGCGCCGAGGACGGCGACCTCGCCACCGACCAGCTCCTCAACGCCATCCAGCTGCGCCTGGCCGGAGCCTGGTCGGCGCCCGGCGACCAGGACCGCTTCCTGGCCACCGTGATGCAGCACCTGTCCGGGCCCACCGCGTGATCGAGAGGCTCCTCGCCGCCTTCGACGAAGGCGCCGGGGACGGCGCGGCGCCGCGCACCACCGTCGGGGCGGAGGAGATCGCCGACATCCTGTGGCTGGCGGCCAGGGTCGACGCCGCCGCCCCACCGACCCGCCCGCAGGACGGCCCGTCCGCCGGGGCCCGTGCGGAACCCGACCCGCCGCCGCCCCCGCGGGCCCCGGCCCCCGTACCCGACCCCGCCGCAGCGGAGGGCGCCGGGGCCGTCCGGCTCTACCCCGCGACCGTGCCCGCGCCCCCGGCCGACACCGCACCCCCGCCCGCCGGAGCGGGGCCCGGGACGGGCGGACGGCGCGGCGTACCCCTGCGGCTGCCGCGCACCGCCTCCCTCGACGACCCGCTCGCGCTGATGCGTTCCCTGCGGCCCGTCGGACGGCGCTCCATCGGCGGCCCCGGCGAGGAACTCGACGAACAGCTCACCGTCGAACGCAGCATCGAGTGCATGGTCCCCACCCCCGTGCTGCGCCCCGCCGAGAGCCGCTGGCTGGACCTGGCCCTCGTCGTCGACACCCACCACTCGATGCTGCTGTGGTCCGACCTCGTGGCCGAACTGCGCGCGATCCTCACCCGCAGCGGAGTGTTCCGCGACGTCCGCACCTGGCGGCTCGACGGCACCGGACCCGGCGGCACCCCGGTGCTCGGCCGGAGCCCCGGCGGACCGTCCCGCAACCCCCTCGAACTCGTCGACCCGGCCGGCCGACGGCTCATCCTCGTCGTTTCCGACACCGTCGCGGACGGCTGGCGGGAGGCTCCGCTGCGCGCTGTCCTGCGGCACTGGAGCACCCACAACGCCGTGGCCGTGCTCAACGTGCTGCCCGAACGGCTGTGGAACCGCGGCGCCGTGCGGCCCGTCCCCTTCGCCGTCCGCTGCGACCGCCCCGCCGCCGCCACCCGCTCCTGGCAGCGGGTCCCGGCCGCCCGGCGGGCCCGGGGCGGCGGCCCCGTCGTCCCCGTCGTCGGGATCGCCTCCGGGAGCCTGGCCCGGCTCGTGCGGGTGGTGTCCGGGGACGGGCGCTGGCGCCGCCTGGCCTGCCTGCGCCTCGACTCCGCGCCGCCGCCCGCCGCCGCCCCGGCCGCCGGCCTCACGGCCCTGGAGGCCGTGGAACGCTTCCGGGCCACCGCGTCCCCGACCGCCCAGCAGCTCGCCGCGCACCTCGCCGCCGTACCGCTCACCCTCCCCGTGATGACCCTCGTCCGGCGCTCCCTGGCAGTCGGCTCCGAACACGGACACCTGGCAGAGGTGGCCCTGGGCGGGCTCTTCGCCCCCTGGGACGGGCAAGACGGGCCGGAGGACGCCGAGTTCGAGTTCCTGCCGGGCGTACGGGACGTCCTCCTCGGGTCCCAGCTGCGCGGGGACGTGGCCGCCGTACGCGAACTCGTGCGCCGCCGGGTCTGGGAGTACCTCTCCCGCCACCGCGGCACCGGCCCCGACTTCTCCGCGACCCGCGTCACGGACGGCACCGAGGGCCGCCGCCGCGTCCCCGACACGGCCCTGCCCTTCGCGGAACGCCCGGAGGCGGAGCGCCCCGGGCCGCGGCTCGCCGAACCGCGACGGCGCGAAACGGAACACGGGTTGGCGCACCGCGTGGTCCGGGTCCGGTTCGATCCTTCCCCGGAGTACCGCGAGGTCGGTACCCTCCTCGGTCCCCGACTGGTGCTCACCGCCGCGGAGGTGCCGAGGCCGGGGGAGACCCTGGCCCGGGTCCGCGCGGGGGGCCGCGAGGTCGCCTGCCGGCCCGTGTGGTGGGACGAGGCGACACCCCGGGTGCTCCTGCTGGAGGGCGAGGAGGACCTCGCGGACCCGGAGACCCTGCCGCCGCCGGGCTGGTCCGGCGGCCCGGGCGGGGCGGTCGTCGACGGAGTCACCGAGCAGGGCGTCGCCGTGGCGCTGAGGGGAGAGGTGGCCGCCGACGGGGGCGCCCGCAACGGCGAGATCGTCCGGCTGTCGGCCGAACCGGGTGACTGGACGCACTTCCGGGGCGGCCCCGTGTCCTGCGACGGGCAGCTCGTGGGCGTCGTCCACACGGTCCTGCCCGACCGCATGGTGTTCCTGGCGGCCACCACCCTGCTGGAAGAGGAGGGGTTCCGGGCGGCGCTGGGCTCCGGCCGGCTGCCGACCGGTAACCGCGACCCGGGATTCCGGGTCGCCCTGACCGTGCGGGCGGGCGACGGGATCCACCCGCACGGCCCCTCCGCCCGCCGGCAGCTGACCAGCCTCCTCACCCGGATGATGACGCGGGCCGCGGTGACCGGGCGCTTCGGCCGCCAGGACAAGGAACAGACCGTCAGCGTTCTCCTCGAAGCGCCCGGCGCCCTCGCCCAGGCCGGACGGCTGCTGGCCGAACTGCCCGGGGTCGTGGCCCCGGGCGGAGAGTCCTGGCCCGAGGGCGCCGTCCCGCACCTCACGGTGGCCCTGGACATCGGGGGCGCCTACCGTCCCGTGAAGGACGTCGACGGGCTGCTCGGGCACGAGGCCGTCCTCACGCACCTGCGGGGGGCACCCGCCGATCACGTCCTCCTCACCCTTTCCCCGTACCTGCACGAACACCTCGCCGAGCTGCTCGGCACGAGAGCGCTGCGCGACCTGGAACCGCTCGCGAGCGGTGCCGTCGGGTGGCTGTACCACGGAGCCCCCGCGGAGCTGGCGGAACTGGTGACGGAGGCAGAGGACGCCCGGAGCGAGACGGACAACTGGCCCCGCTGCGGCCTCGGTGCCTCGCCCGGGCGGCCGTCCGGCTGCGCGGGCGTCCTGATCCCCGGCCACGCCTGCTGCCTGGCCCACCTCCCGCCCGCGGCCCTGAACGCCTACCTGGGCACCCTGGGTCCCGGTTCGTCGGTCGACTTCCGCGGCACCCTGTTCGCGGGCGGTCTCCTCGACCGGCTGCTGGAGGTGGTGCGCGACCGTGACACGGGGCGGGTGCGGCTGGGCCCGGCCGCGTTCACCGGCGCGGTCTTCGAGGACGGCTGGGAGGCGGAGCGAGCCGGCTTCGAAGGGTACGCGGACTTCGCCCGGGCCGTGTTCGCGGGCGAGGCCCGCTTCGACGGAACCGATTTCCACGGCCGAACCTCCTTCCGCGGCGCCGCGTTCGAGGAACGGGCGGCCTTCGGCACGAGCCGCTTCTCGGACACGGCCGACTTCGGGCGTGTGGTCTTCCTCCGCGAGGCGGACTTCACGTCCGCCGAATGGGCGCGGGGGGTCTCCTTCCGGGACGCCGTCGCGGAAGGGCCCGCACGGTTGGGCGGCATGCTGGCGCAGGAGGACGCGGACTTCACCGGGATGGTGTTCCAGGGCCCCGCCGACCTGGGGACGTCGGTCTTCGCCCGCCCGGTGTCCTTCGCGCGCACGGTGTGGGAAGGCGAACTGTCGGCCATCGGGACGCGGTTCCGCGCACTGGTCTTCGAGCACGTCACGTGCCGCGGCGCCGTGGTCTTCGCGAACGCCCGGTTCGAGGGTCCGGCGTCCTTCACGCACGGCGCCTTCGAGGGCGAAGCGACCTTCTCCTCCTGTGACTTCCACGACCCGGCGATCTTCGCTCATGCGGTCTTCCTGGGTTCGGCCACCTTCAAGGACCTCGGCCTGCGCCAGGGGGTCTCCTGCGACCACGTCACGTTCTGCGGCGAATTCCGCTGGCGGCTGACGCGGGTCGAGGGCGGAGGCGCGAGCTTCGGCGACACGGTCTTCCAGGGGTCGGCGCTCTTCGAGGACGTCCTCTTCGCATCGGGCACCACGTTCGAAGGCGCCGCCTTCCACGGCCCGCTGACCCTCGAAGCCGGGGTCTTCGCGGAGGCCCTCGATCTCAGGCCCGCCGCCTTCGGCGGGCCGGTCTCCCTCATCGGGGTCGACCTCGCCCATCCTCCGGAGCTGCCGCCCGGGTGGTCAGCGACCCAGTCGGACGGGGTCTGGGAGATCGCCGCGCCGCGTCCCGCCGATCAGGGCGGTGGCTGAGGCATCCTGAGTGCACAACTGCCCCACGCCACACAGGAGTCACTCTTGCCGCCCGCCACCCCCACCCGCCGCCACGTCCCCTTCGACCGCCTGCACAACTTCCGCGACCTCGGCGGCTACCGCGCCGCCGACGGCCGCGCCCTCGCCTGGGGCGTCCTCTACCGGGCCGACTCCCTCGGCAAGCTCCAGGGCCCCGACTGGGACCGGTTCCTCGACCTCGGCATCCGCACCGTCATCGACCTGCGCTACCCGTGGGAGATCGAGGCCAAGGGCCGGATACCGCAGCCCGAGCGGTTCACGTACGCCAACCTCAGCATCGAGCACCGGCCCTACGACCAGGCCGAGATCGACCCCGCCCTCGACCCCTGGCGCTACCTCGCCGACCGGTTCGCGGAGGTGGCCGAGGACGGGGTCGAGGAGATCCGGCGGACCATCGAGCTGATCGCCGCCGGCCCCGGGCCCACCGTCTTCCACTGCACCTCCGGCAAGGACCGCACCGGCCTGATCGCCGCGCTCGTCCTGACCCTCCTGGACGTCCCCGAGGAGGAGGTCCTGGCCGACTTCGCCCTCACCGAGCTGGCCACCGAACGCCTCACCGCGGACTGGCACGCCGCCAACCCGGGCCGCACCATGCGCTGGCCCGCGTACGGGCGCGCCCCGGCGACGGTCATGTCCCTGGTCCTGGCCGACCTCACCGCCCGCTACGGCTCCCCGCTCGCCTACCTCACCGGCCCCGTCGGCATCACCCCGGACACCGTCTCCCGCCTGCGGGAACGCCTCCTGACGTGACGTCGGCCCACCCCGGGCGGGGCCGTGCGGCGGGGTCCCGCGCGGAAATTCGCGTGCCCCGCGCCCGGCGCCGTCCGTAGACTCGCCCCACGCGCCGCCGACAGGGCGCCGCGTCAGCCTTGCCGAGTGAAGAGAAGGGGAACCGGGCCATGCGCACGCACCGCACCGCCGTCTGTGTTCCCCCGTCCCGGTACGACGTGATCCTGGTGTCCCGCAGCGCGCGGTAACGGCTGCGCGGCCGTCACCGTACGCCCCCGACGCGTCTTCGGTCCCCGTTCCCCCCGCCCCGCCCTGCTCCGTCCCGCTCCGCCCCGCGCCCTTCCGGGCCGCCGGCGGCGCCCGGACCGGTGCGCGGGGCCGCGGGCCGGTGGACCCCGCGCCGGGCAATCGCGCCGCCCCCGCACGACCTCTTCACGCATCCGAAAGGCCACGGGCCATGCGCACCGTCCGTCCCCACACCCCCACCCCCAGCGTCCTCGACACCGTCCGCAACCTGGGGATCCTCGCCCACGTCGACGCGGGCAAGACCACCCTCACCGAGCGGATCCTGTTCGCGACCGGCGCCATCCACAAGCGGGGCGAGGTCCACGACGGCACGACCGTCACCGACTTCGACGCCCAGGAACGGGACCGGGGCATCACCATCTTCGCCGCGGCCGTCAGCTGCGCCTGGGGCGGACACCGCGTCAACCTGATCGACACCCCCGGCCACGTCGACTTCGCCGACGAGGTCGAGCGTTCCCTGCGGGTGCTGGACGGGGCGGTCGCGGTGTTCGACGCCGTCGCGGGCGTCGAGCCGCAGAGCGAGTCCGTGTGGCGGCAGGCCGACCGGCACGGCGTCCCGCGGATCGCGTTCGTCAACAAGCTGGACCGGGCGGGCGCCGACCTCGACGCGGCCGTCGCCTCGATCCGCGACCGGCTGGGGGCCGTGCCCCTGGTCGTCCAGCTGCCCGTCGGGCGCGAGGACGCCTTCACCGGTGTCGTCGACCTGCTGCGCATGCGTGCGCTGCTCTGGCGTCCGGGCGACGGCGGCTACGCGGTCGAGCCGGTCCCGGAGCCGCTGCGCGAGGAGGCCGTACGGCGCCGCCGGATCCTGGAGGAGACGGTCGCGGAACTCCATCCGGAGGCCCTGGAGGAGTTCTGTGCGGCTTCGGCGCTGACCGAGGGGACCCTGGCGCGGGCCCTGCGCGAGCTGACCCTCGCGCGGGAGGCCGTGGTGGTGCTGTGCGGTTCGGCGTACCGCAACCGCGGGATCGAGCCGCTGCTGGACGCCGTACGGGACTACCTGCCGGCGCCGTCCGACATGCCACCGGTGCGCGGCACGGCACCGGACGGCACCGAGCTGGAGCGCGCCTGCGACCCGGCGGCGCCGTTCGCCGCCCTCGCCTTCAAGGTGACGGCGACCGCGACCGGACGCCTCACCTACCTGCGGGTCTACGCGGGCACCCTCCGCAAGGGCGACCCGGTGCGCGATCCGGCGTCGGGCCGCACGGAACGTGTCGGCCGGATCCTGCGGGTACAGGCCGACCGGCACGAGGAACGGGAGGAGGCGACCGCCGGTGACATCGTCGCCGTGATCGGGCTCAAGACCGCCGGCGCGGGCACGACCCTGTGCGCGCCCGCGGCGCCGCTGCTGCTGGAACCGCCCTCGGTGGCGGAACCGGTGGTGTCGGTGGCGGTCGAGGCGCGCCGCGGCACCGACACCGGCCGGCTCGCGTCCGCGCTGGCACGTCTCGTCGAGGAGGACCCCTCGCTGGTCGTGCGCACGGACGCGGAGACCGGTCAGACGGTGCTGTCGGGGATGGGCGAACTCCACCTGGAGGTCGCGGTGGAGAAGATCCGCCGGGACCGGGGGGTGGAGGTGGACGTCGGCCGTCCGCAGGTCTCGTACCGGGAGACGGTGGTGGGCGGGGTGACCGGTTTCGTCCACCGGCACGTCAAACAGGACGGTGGCGCGGGCCAGTTCGCGCACGTCGTCATCGACGTCGAGCCGTGGGAGGAGGCGGGCTTCGAGTTCCGTTCGACGGTGGTCGGCGGCCGGGTACCCCAGGAGTACGCGCGCGCCGTGGAGGCGGGCTGCCGTGACGCCCTGGCCGAGGGGCCGCTCGGCGGGCACCCGGTGACGGGGCTGCGGGTGGTCCTCACGGACGGGGCGACCCACTCCAAGGACTCCTCGGAGATGGCGTTCCGGGCGGCGGGCCGCTTCGCCCTGCGCGAGGCCCTGCGCGCGAGCACGCTCGAACTGCTGGAGCCCGTCGTGGAGGTCACGGTGACCCTGCCGGACGACGCCGTCGGGGGGGTGCTGGGCGACCTCGCGGCCCGCCGCGGCCGGGTCTCGGGCTCCACGACCGGGGCGGGCACCGCGGTGATCACGGCGACGGTGCCGCTGGCCGAGCTCTTCGGCTACGCGTCGCGCCTGCGCGGCCGCACCCAGGGCCGCGGCACGTTCACCACCCGCCCGGCGGGCCTGGCCCCGGCCCCCCGCTGACCCCCGCTCCCAGGACCCCCGCCGGCCGCGGTCGGCGGGGGTCCGCGGGCTGTCCGGGCCGCCCGGAACTCTCTCTTACATACCCCCCATGGGTATGCTACGTTGCTACGCGAAGGTACCCCCCAGGGGTATATGGCAGAGGAGGGTCAGGGCAATGTCAACCGTCAATCCCCGGCGCTGGTGGGCACTTGGCGTGCTTGCCACCGCGCAGTTCATGGTGATCATGGACACGTCCATCATCGGAGTCGCGCTCCCCGAGATGCAGAAGGACCTCGGCTTCTCGCAGGGCGAGCTCCAGTGGGTCTTCAACGCCTATGTGATCGTCTTCGGCGGGTTACTCCTGCTCGGCGGCCGGCTCTCCGACCTGTTCGGCGCCCGCAGGGTCTTCGCCGCCGGATGGGTCACCATGGTCGTCGGATCGGTGCTGGCCGCCGCCGCGCAGAGCGCGGCCGTCGAGATCGCCGGCCGGGCCGTGCAGGGCGTCGGCGGTGCGCTGATCGCGCCGTCCGCCATGACCCTGCTGATGATGCTCTTCGGGCACAACCCGAAGGAACTCGGCAAGGCGATGGCCCTCTACGGCGCCGCCGCGCCCGCCGGCGGTACCGCCGGCGTGTTCCTCGGCGGTGTGTTCACCGAGTGGATGAGCTGGCCCTGGGTCTTCATCATCTACGTGCCGATCGGCCTCGCGACCCTCGCCGCCGCCAGGCTGCTGCCCGCCGTCCAGGCCCGCCGCGGTTCCGTGGACGTCCTCGGCGCCGTCGCCGTCACCGCCGGGCTCGCGCTCGCCGTCTTCGCCGTCGTCCGGGCGCCCGAGGTGGGCTGGGGCGCGACCGCGACCGTGCTCGAACTGATCGGCGCCGTCGTCCTGCTCGCCCTGTTCTTCGTGATCCAGAAGACCGTCCGCGAGCCCCTCATGCCGCTCGGCGTCTGGCGGATCCCGCGGCTCGGCTCCGCCAACCTGGCGATGACGCTGCTGGGGGCCGCCTGGATCCCGATGTGGTACTTCCTCAACCTCTACCTCCAGCAGGTCCTGGACTACGGCGCCTTCGCCTCCGGCGCGGCGCTGCTCCCCATGACCATCCTGCTGATGATCTTCATGACGGCGATCACCGCGCGCCTCATGGGCCGCTTCGGCGCCAAGCCGCTGATCGCGGGCGGCCTGCTGGTCCTCGCCGCCGGCCTGGTCTGGCTCTCCGCGGTCGAGCCGACCGGCACCTTCCTCGTCGACGTCCTGCCGGCCTCGCTGGTCGCCGCGCTCGGCATGGCGCTCGCCTACATCCCGGCGATGATGGCCGCGATGTCCGGCGCTCCGCAGGAGCAGGCCGGCCTGGCCTCCGGCATCGTCAACACCACCTACAACGTGGGCTCCGCCCTCGGCCTCGCCGCCCTGACCGCCCTCGCCACCACCCAGGGCGCCGGTGAGCTGGGCGACCTGCCCGCCCTCACCGACGGCTTCAGTGCCGCGTTCCTCGGCGCCGCCGTGATCGCGGCCGCCGGTGCGGTGATCACGTTCCTCGTGATGAAGAGCGACAAGTCCGCCGCTGCCGCCGCCCCGGCCGCCGACGCCCCGGCGCCGCGCGGCGAGACGGCAGGGGTGTGACGTACGGGGTCGCCCCGCGCGCGCCCAGGGGTCGCCCGACGTCCTTCCGGACGTCGGGCGACCCCTTTTCCGCATCCGGATCCGCAGGACGAACGACAGGGAGAACCCGATGAAGGACATCCGCACCCGGGCCGTGCACGTGGTCCACGAGCCGCCCGCCACCACGAGCCGCCCGCTGTCCGTGCCGCTCGTGCAGTCGTCCGCCTTCGCCTTCGACTCCGCCGACGAACTGGCGGGGGCCATGGCCGGCCCCGACGGCCCGTACGTCTACGGCCGTCGCGGCAATCCGACCGTACGCGCCCTGGAGCGGACCCTCGCCGACCTGGAGGGCGGGGCCTCCGCCATCGCCTTCGCCTCCGGCATGGGCGCGATCAGCGGCGTACTGCTCGCACTGCTGCGCCCCGGCGACCGGGTGATCGCGCAGCGGTGCCTCTACGGGGGGACGTACGCGGCGCTGACCGACCTCGCCGAGCGCTACGGGATCGAGGTCGCGTACATCGGCGGCGACGACGTGGGGGAGTTCGAGGCGCTCGCCGGGCCGCGCACCCGGCTGCTCCTGCTGGAGACCATCGCCAACCCCACCGGCCAGGTGCCGGACCTGCCCGGACTGCTGGCGGCGGCCCGCCGCCGCGGCGTGATCGGCGCCGTGGACAACTCCCTGGCCTCGCCCGTCCTGTGCCGCCCCGTCGAGCTCGGCGCCGACATCGTGCTGCACTCCACGACCAAGTACCTCGCCGGGCACTCCGACGTACTGGGCGGCGCGGCCGTCTTCGCCGACGACGCCCTGCGCCGCGCGGTGTGGCCGCGCACGGTCGAACTCGGCGCGAGCGCGGACCCGTTCGCCGCCTGGCTGACCCTGCGCGGGATCGCCACGCTGCCCCTGCGGATGCGCGAGCACTGCGCCAACGCGGGCCTGCTCGCCGAGCGGCTGGCCGGCCATCCGGCCGTGGCGGCCGTCCACTGGCCGTGGCTGGGAACGCACCCCTCCCACGCCCTCGCCCGCACGGTGCTCTCCGGTGGCGGCGGGATGCTCTCGTTCGAGCTGGACGGCGGCCGGGAGGCCGGCCGGGCCTTCGTCGAGGGCGTGCGGGTGGCGCGGCTCGCCCTTTCCCTGGGCGGTGTGGAGACGCTCGTGACGCATCCGGCCTCCACCTCCCACCGGGAGCTGGACGAGGGGGCGTTGGCGCGTGCGGGCATCGGCGCGGGGCTGGTGCGGATGTCGGTGGGCATCGAGGACCCCGAGGACCTGTGGCGGGACATAGAACAGGCACTGCGGTCTTCTTTTGGGTTGACAAAATAATCGGCAGATTCGTAGATTGGTTCACGCCAGAGAAACACTCCTCTACGTCAAGGGGGGCGCGTGATGCGCTACTTCGAGGACTTCCGGACCGGTGACGTGCACGAGCTGGGCACCATCACCGTCACGGCGGAGGAGGTGCTGGACTTCGGCAGGCGCTTCGACCCGCAGCCCTTCCACACGGACCCGGACCTCGCCGCGCAGTCACCGTTCGGCGGCCTGATCGCCAGCGGCTGGCACAGCGCCTCCATGTTCATGCGGCGCTACGTCGACGGACTGCTCGCCTACAGCGCCTGTACCGGCTCCCCGGGCGTCGACGAGATCCGCTACCTGCGGCCGGTGCGCCCCGGGGACGTCCTCACGGCACGCGTCGAGGTCCTCGGCTCCCGCCCCTCGCCGTTCAACCCGTCCACCGGCGTCGTCCAGCCCAAGTGCACGCTGGTGGACGGCGACGGGAACGTCGTCTTCAGCATGGTCCTGCACAGCATCTTCAAGAGACGGCCCGCCGAGTCCGACGCCGCGCACCCCGCGTCGACGTGCGCCGCCCAGGACCCCGTCGTCCGCGTCCGCAGCCTGGCCTGAACCACCCCCCCCGTCCACCGAAGTGAAGGGAGACCTCCCGTGGAGGCCGTATCCCGCACCGCCCAGTGGACCGCCGCAGCGCGGGCCCTGGAGACCGACCGCGAGGACCGGCTGTTCGCCGATCCGTACGCGCGCACCGTCGCCGACACCATCGGCTTCGAACTGCTGGAGCGCTACGCGGGCGCCGGAACCGTACCGTTCCTCGCCATCCGCACCACCTACCTCGACCGGGCGGTCGTCCGCGCAGTCGAGGACCACGGCATCCGCCAGGTCGTGTTCCTCGCCGCCGGCATGGACACCCGCTTCTACCGGCTCCCCTGGCCCGACGGCGTCACCGTCTACGAACTCGACCGCCCCGCCCTCCTGGAGGCCAAGGCGGAGATGCTCGCCGGGGAACCGGCCCCGGCCGGACGCACCCGCGTCACCGTCCCCGTCGACCTCACCGAGGACTGGACGGGCCCGCTGCAGGACGCCGGCTGGCGCCGGGACGAGCCGGTCCTGTGGGTCGTCGAGGGCCTCCTGTTCTTCCTTCCCGAGCAGGCCGTACGCCACCTGATCACGACCCTCGCCGGACACTCCGCGCCCGGGTCCGTCCTGCTCGGCGACGTCATCAGCAGGTCCGCGCTGGAGAACCCTCTGTCCCGGCCCTTCCTGAACTGCCTCAAGGAGGACGGGAACCCGTGGCTGTTCGGCACGGAGACCCCCGAGGAGCTCCTCGCCGAATGCGGCTGGGACGTACGGGAGGTCCGCCAGCCGGGGGAGGCGGGCGCCGACTTCGGCCGCTGGCCGTACCCCGTCCCCGCGCGCGCCGTCCCGCGCGTGCCCCGTTCCTTCCTGTTCACCTGTGACCTCCCTACCGCAGAGGTGAGAGCGGCATGACCGGCACCCACGACTTCCACCAGCGCGTCATCGCCGACGCCGGCGCCGCCGTCCGCGGCCTCACCGTCGCCCTCGGCGAGCGCCTCGGCCTCTACCGGGCCCTCGCCGAGACCGGCCCGCTCACCCCGGCCGCCCTCGCCGCGCGCGCCGGGATCCACCCCCGCTACGCCGAGGAGTGGCTGCACGCCCAGCTGAGCGCCGGGTACGTCGAGCGCGACCCGGAGACGGACGCGTACGCGCTGCCCGCCGACCACGCCCCCGTGCTCGCCGACCCGAACGCCGTCACCTACGCCGCCGGGTTCTTCACCGCCCTCAAGGCGCTCTACGGCACCGAGGACCTGCTCGTCGACGCGTACCGCAGCGGCGACGGCGTGGGCTGGGCCGAGCACGACCCGGCCCTGGACACCGGCATGGGCAGCTTCTTCCAGCCCACCTACGAGCACCGGCTCGTCCCCGACTGGCTGCCCGCCCTCACCGGGGTCACCGGCAAGCTCGCCGCCGGCGGCACCGTCGCCGACGTGGGCTGCGGCGTCGGCCACACCACCCTGCTGATCGCGAAGGCCTTCCCGCAGGCCACCGTCCACGGCTTCGACTACTCCGAAGAGGCCATCTCCCTCGCCCGCCGGCTCGCCGAGGAGGCCGGGCTCTCCGACCGCGTCGTCTTCGACGTCGCCGCCGCCGACGACTACCCCGGCTCCGGCTACGACCTGGTGACCTTCTTCAACGCCCTGCACGACATGGGCGATCCGGTCGCCGCCGCCCGCCACGTCCACAAGTCCCTGGACGCGGACGGCACCTGGATGCTCGTCGAGTCGAACGTGTCGCCCGCCGACATCGACACCCAGACCCCGGCCGCCCGCATGTTCATGGCGCTGTCCGCGGTGATGTGCCTGCCCGTGGCCGTCGCCCAGCGCGGCCCCCACGCCCTCGGCAACCACTCCGGCGAGCAGGCCTTCCGGGGCATCGCCGAAGAGGCCGGATTCACCCGCTGGCGCCGGGCGACCGAGACCCCCGTCAACGCGGTCTACGAGGTCCGGCCGTAAGGGACCGCGGCCCCCACGCGCCCGCCGCCCCACCACACACCGAGGAGAGCCACCATGGGCGTCAGCGCCCCCCTGCCGGTCACCGACCGGTTCCTGGAGGTCCTGGAGCGGCTGAGCTCCCGCTCCATCGAGGAGTACTACAACCCCTACCAGCAGTTCCAGTGGCCCGAGAAGCTCGAAGAGGGCCGGATGTGGATGACCCCCGAGCTGCTCACCGTCTACGGAACCCCGTTCTACGACGAACTCGGCGAGGAGACCATCCAGCGCCTCTCCAAGTGGGAGAGCATCAACTTCTACAGCCTCAACGTGCACGGCATCCGCGAACTGCTCATCGAGGTGGTCGGCCGGATCCACATGCCCGGCTTCGAGGTGCCCTCCGACTTCTTCCACCACTTCATCGGTGAGGAGAACGAGCACATGTGGTTCTTCGCCGAGTTCTGCCGCCGCTACGGAGACAAGATCTACGGCTCCACGGCCCTGCGCGCCGACTCCGCCTGGGAGCCGGAGGTGGAGAACTTCCTCGTCTTCGCCCGCATCCTGTTCTTCGAGGAACTCGTCGACCACTACAACACCCGGATGGCGCGCGACGAATCGCTGTGCCACACCATCCGCGAGGTCAACCGCATCCACCACCAGGACGAGTCCCGGCACATCGCCTTCGGCCGCGAACTGGTGTCCCTGCTCTTCACCCGGATGCGCGAGGCCGTCCCCGCCGCCCGGCTCGCCGAGGTCGAGGCCTACCTCAAGCGGTACGTGGTCTACAGCGTCAACTCCCTCTACAACCCGCACGTCTACCGCGACGCCGGCATCGCCGACCCGATCGCCCTGCGCAACGCGCTGGTCGCCGACGAACGCCGCCGCCCCTTCGAGCGCAAGACCATCCGCAAGCCCCTCGGCTTCTTCCTGAAGACCGGGATCTTCACGGACGACACCCTGCCCGTCGTCTGAGAGGGCCGACCGCCGTCCGAGAGGTGACCCCCCATGACCATCACGACCACCGCGAGCCCCGGTGACACCAAGGGCCTGCCGTCCCTCGGCCCCGAAGGAACCGCCCTGCTGAGACTGCTCGACGACACCTTCGAGCACTGGGGCGTGAGCGCGGGCGCCCGGCCGATGACCATGCCCCCGCTGCTGCCCGCCGCGGACCTGGCCCGGCTCGACTACTACGACAACTTTCCCCACCAGGCCGTCGTCGCCGCCCCGCTGAACCTGGACGTCCGCGGGAGCAGCGAGTTCTGTACCGACACCGGCTGCTTCCCCTGCGAAGCGCTGGAGCCCGCGGCCCTCGGACTCCCCTCGGCGTCCTGCTACGCCGTCTACATCGACCACCAGGGGCGCCCGGCCGACGACGACGAACTCGTCACCGTGGTCGGCTGGTGCTTCCGCAAGGAGGAGCGCTACGAAGGCCTGCGCCGCCAGCTCGGCTTCCGGATGCGGGAGATCGTCGCCATCGGCACCCGGGAACACGCCGAGGCACACCTGGCCTCCTTCACCACCCGGATCAACTCCTTCGCCGAGGCCCTCGACCTGCCGCTGCGCCGCGAGGCCGCCTGCGACCCGTTCTTCGACAAGGGCAGCTCCAAGGCCGTCCTGCAACGCCTGACCCCGGTCAAGCACGAGTTCCTGTACGAGGACCTCGCGATCGCCTCCGTCAACACCCACCGCAACTTCTTCGGCGACCGGTGCGACATCCCCCTCGCCTCCGGCGCGGGACCGGCTTTCACCAGCTGCGTCGCCTTCGGCCTGGAGCGCTGGCTGTCCGCGCTCACCCGACGCCACGGCAGCTGGGGCGCGGCGACCGCCGCGGTCCTGAAGGCGAACGCGGCCGGGCCGGCGATCTGACGTGCAGACCCGACCCGTCGCCCCGCCGGCGGGCGGCCCGGGCTGGGCGAACCTCGGCATGGACATCGTGTCCGTCACCCGTGTCCGCCGGCTCCTCACCCTCTACGGCGAGGACTTCTTCCGGCGCATGCTCACCCCCGGCGAACTCGCCGACTGCCGCACCTCCGCCAGGCTCGACGTCCTGGGCCTGTGCGGGCGGATCGCCGCCAAGGAGGCGGCGTTCAAGACCCTCCGTGTCCGGGCCGCGTTCCTGCCCTGGCTGGACATCGTCGTGCACCGCTCCGAGGGCGGCTGGCCGCTCGTGGAACTCGGCGGCCCGGCGGCGGCGATGGCCGCCGAGTCCGGCATCGCCGCGGTCACCGTGACCATCAGCCACGACGTGGACTACGCGGTCGCGGTCGCCACCCCGGTGCTGGAGCCCGGCCCGCCGCAAGCACCTGCTCCACCCGTTCCACCCGCTCCGCCCGTTCCGGCCGTCGCCCACGACTCCGGAACCGCGGCCGGCACCCCCACCACACACGGCACCCCAAGGAGAGACACCATGTCCGACGGTCTGCAGTTCATGAAGAACTGGCTCCTCGCCCGCCACGAGGAGCTCGACGACATCGCTCCCGACCTGGACCTCATCGAGAACCGGCTCATCGACTCGCTGTCCTTCGTCGAGTTCGTCTTCCTGCTGGAACAGCACAGCGGACGGTCCATCCAGATGGAGACCCTGGAGGTCGACGAGATCCGCACCTTCGCCGCCATCGAGACCCACTTCTTCACGGCCAAGGTGGGGCAGGCATGAGCAAGCGGCTGTTCACCTCCGAGTCCGTCACCGAAGGACATCCCGACAAGATCGCCGACCGGATCAGCGACACCGTCCTCGACGCGCTGCTGCGCGAGGACCCGGCCTCCCGCGTGGCCGTCGAGACGCTCATCACCACCGGCCAGGTCCACATCGCCGGCGAGGTCACCACGACGGCGTACGCGCCGATCGCCGAACTCGTCCGCGGAGCCATCCTCGACATCGGCTACGACTCCTCCAAGAAGGGCTTCGACGGCGCCTCCTGCGGGGTGTCGGTGTCCATCGGCGGGCAGTCGTCCGACATCGCGCAGGGCGTCGACACGGCGTACGAGAGCCGGGTCGAGGGTGCCGCCACCGGTGAGGCGGGTGACGAGCTCGACCGGCAGGGCGCCGGCGACCAGGGCCTGATGTTCGGCTACGCCTGCGACGAGACGCCCGAGCTGATGCCGCTGCCCATCCACCTCGCGCACCGCCTCTCGCGCCGCCTGACCCAGGTCCGCAAGGAGGGCACCGTCCCCTACCTGCGGCCCGACGGCAAGACCCAGGTCACCATCGAGTACGACGGCGACCAGCCCGTCCGCCTCGACACCGTCGTCGTCTCCTCGCAGCACGCCGCGGACATCGACCTGGACTCGCTGCTCGCCCCGGACATCCGCGAGTTCGTCGTGGAGCACGTGCTGGCGCAGCTCGTCGAGGACGGCATCAAGCTGGACACCGAGGGCTACCGGCTGCTGGTGAACCCGACCGGGCGTTTCGAGATCGGCGGCCCGATGGGCGACGCCGGCCTCACCGGCCGCAAGATCATCATCGATACGTACGGGGGCTACGCCCGCCACGGCGGCGGCGCCTTCTCCGGCAAGGACCCGTCGAAGGTCGACCGCTCCGCCGCGTACGCCATGCGCTGGGTCGCGAAGAACGTGGTCGCCGCCGGTCTGGCCGCGCGCTGCGAGGTCCAGGTCGCCTACGCGATCGGCAAGGCCGAGCCCGTCGGCCTCTTCGTCGAGACCTTCGGCACCGGCACCCTGCCCGACGAGCGCATCCAGGAGGCCATCGGCGAGGTCTTCGACCTGCGCCCGGCCGCGATCATCCGCGACCTCGACCTGCTGCGCCCGATCTACGCCCAGACCGCCGCCTACGGCCACTTCGGCCGCGAGCTGCCGGACTTCACCTGGGAGCGCACCGACCGCGTCCACGCGCTGCGCAAGGCCGCCGGGGTCTGACATGCGCATCGCTGTCACGGGATCCATCGCGACCGATCACCTGCTGACCTTCCCCGGCCGGTTCGCCGAACAGCTGCTGGCGGACCGGCTGGACCGGGTCTCCCTGTCGTTCCTCGCCGACGGACTGGAAGTGCGGCGGGGCGGAGTGGCGGCGAACATCGCGTTCGGCCTGGGCGTGCTGGGACTGCACCCCCTGCTGGTGGGCGCCGTGGGCGCGGACTTCGAACCGTACCGGGTGTGGCTGAAGGACCACGGCGTGGACACCGGCTCCGTCCGCGTGAGCGACACCCGCCACACCGCCCGGTTCGTCTGCACCACGGACGCCGACCAGAACCAGATCGCCACCTTCTACGCGGGCGCCATGGCCGAGGCCCGTGAGATCGACCTCCGCGAGGTCGTCGCCCGCGGCGGCCGCCCCGACCTGGTGCTGATCTCACCGGACGACCCCGAGGCCATGCTCCGCCACACCCACGCCTGCCGTGCCCTGGGCGTCCCCTTCGCCTCCGACCCCTCGCAGCAGCTGGCCCGGCTGACCCGGGAGGAGGTGCGGGATCTCATCGACGGCGCGCACCGGCTGTTCACCAACGAGTACGAGTCCGCCCTGCTGTGCGAGCGCTCCGGCTTCACCGAGGACGAGGTCCTGAGCCGGGTCGGCTCCTGGATCACCACCCACGGCGAAGCCGGCGTACGGATCCGGGCCGCCGACCGCGAGCCGCTGACCGTACCCGCCGTGCCGGTACCGGAGGTCGTCGACCCCACCGGCGTCGGCGACGCGTTCCGGGCCGGCTTCCTCGCCGGTACGGCGTGGGGCGTCCCCGAGCGGTACGCGGCCCAGCTGGGCTGCGCCGTCGCCGCGACCGTACTCGGCCACACCGGTACCCAGGAGTACCACCTGTCCCGGGAATCCCTGCTCGCCGGACTGCGATCCGCCTACGGCCCGGCGAGCGCGACGGAACTGGCCGCGCACCTGAGGAGGCTGCGATGAGACGTTCACTGCGCGCGGAGCTCGCGACCCGCGTGGTCGTCGCGGACGGCGCCATGGGCACCATGCTGCAGGCCGCCGACCCCACGTTGGACGACTTCCTGGGGCTGGAGGGCTGCAACGAGATCCTCAACCTCACGCGCCCGGACATCGTCCGGTCCGTGCACGACGCGTACTTCGCGGTGGGCGTGGACTGCGTCGAGACCAACACCTTCGGCACGAACCTGGCGGCCCTCGCCGAATACGGCGTCGAGGAGCAGGTCTACGAACTCTCCGAGGCCGGCGCCCGGATCGCCCGCGAGTCGGCGGACGCCTTCACGGCGCGGGACGGCCGGCCCCGATGGGTACTGGGTTCCATGGGCCCCGGCACCAAGCTGCCCACCCTCGGACACGTGGGGTACGAGCCCCTGCGCGAGGCCTACCAGCAGAACGCGGAGGGCCTGATCCGCGGCGGCGCGGACGCCCTCCTGGTGGAGACCACCCAGGACCTGCTCCAGACCAAGGCGGCCGTCATCGGCGCCCGCCGGGCCCTGGACTGGTGCGGCGCGGGGGACCTGCCCCTGATCGTGCAGGTGACGGTGGAAGCGACCGGCACGATGCTGCTGGGTTCGGAGATCGGTGCGGCGCTGACGGCTCTGGAGCCGCTGGGCATCGACATGATCGGCCTGAACTGCGCCACCGGCCCCTCCGAGATGAGCGAGCACCTGCGCTATCTGGCGCGCCACGCCCGTATCCCGCTGTCGTGCATGCCGAACGCGGGTCTGCCCGTCCTGACGAAGGAGGGGGCGCACTATCCACTGTCGGCATCGGAGCTGGCGGATGCGCAGGAGACCTTCGTCCGTGAGTACGGGCTCTCGCTGGTCGGCGGCTGCTGCGGTACGACGCCGGAGCACCTGCGGCAGGTGGTGGAGCGGGTCCGTGACCTGAGCCCGGCCGTCCGTGAACCCCGGCCGGAGCCCGGCGCGGCGTCGCTGTACCAGACGGTGCCGTTCCGGCAGGACACGGCGTACATGGCGATCGGTGAGCGGACGAACGCGAACGGGTCGAAGAAGTTCCGTGAGGCGATGCTGGAGGCCCGCTGGGACGACTGTGTGGAGATGGCCCGGGACCAGATCCGTGAGGGCGCGCACATGCTGGACCTGTGCGTGGACTACGTGGGCCGTGACGGTGTCGCGGACATGGAGGAGCTGGCCGGCCGCTTCGCGACGGCTTCCACGCTGCCGATCGTGCTGGACTCGACCGAGGTTCCGGTGATCCGGGCGGGTCTGGAGAAGCTGGGCGGGCGTGCGGTCATCAACTCGGTGAACTATGAGGACGGTGACGGTCCCGATTCCCGCTTCGCGAAGGTGACCCGGCTGGCCCAAGAGCACGGTGCGGCACTGATCGCTTTGACGATCGACGAGGAGGGCCAGGCCCGTACGGTCGGGCACAAGGTGGCGATCGCGGAGCGTCTGATCGCGGATCTGACGTCGAACTGGGGGATCCGTGAGTCGGACATCCTCATCGACACCCTCACGTTCACGATCTGCACGGGTCAGGAGGAGTCCCGCAAGGACGGGATCGCGACGATCGAGTCGATCCGTGAGCTCAAGCGCCGTCATCCGGACGTGCAGACCACCCTCGGTCTGTCGAACATCTCCTTCGGTCTGAATCCGGCGGCCCGTGTGCTGCTGAACTCGGTGTTCCTGGACGAGTGTGTGAAGGCCGGTCTGGACTCGGCGATCGTGCACGCGTCGAAGATCCTGCCGATCGCCCGTTTCGACGAGGAGCAGGTCACCACCGCCCTCGACCTGATCCACGACCGCCGCACCGAGGACTACGACCCCCTCCAGAAGCTGATGGCCCTCTTCGAGGGCGTCAACACCAAGTCCCTCAAGGCCGGCCGCGCCGAGGAGCTCCTCGCGCTCCCGCTCGACGAGCGGCTCCAGCGCCGCATTATCGACGGGGAGAAGAACGGCCTGGAGCGGGACCTGGACGAGGCGCTGGAGAGCAGGCCGGCGCTGGACATCGTCAACGACACCCTTCTGGAGGGTATGAAGGTCGTCGGTGAGCTGTTCGGTTCCGGTCAGATGCAGCTGCCGTTCGTCCTGCAGTCGGCCGAGGTGATGAAGACGGCGGTGGCCTATCTGGAGCCGCACATGGAGAAGACCGATGACGAGGGCAAGGGCACGATCGTGCTCGCCACCGTGCGCGGAGACGTCCACGACATCGGCAAGAACCTCGTCGACATCATCCTGACCAACAACGGCTACAACGTCGTCAACATCGGGATCAAGCAGCCGGTCTCCGCGATCCTGGAAGCCGCCCAGGAACACAAGGCCGACGTCATCGGCATGTCGGGTCTCCTGGTCAAGTCGACCGTGATCATGAAGGAGAACCTGGAAGAGCTCAACCAGCGCAAGCTGGCCGCCGACTACCCCGTCATCCTCGGCGGCGCCGCCCTCACCCGCGCCTACGTCGAACAGGACCTCCACGAAATCTACGAAGGCGAAGTCCGCTACGCCCGCGACGCCTTCGAAGGCCTGCGCCTCATGGACGCCCTCATGGGCGTGAAGCGCGGCGTCCCCGGCGCCAGCCTCCCGCCCCTCAAGCAGCGCCGGGTGGCCCGGCGCAGCGCCGTACTCGACGTACGGGAACCCGAACCGGCCGGCCGCTCCGACGTGTCCGTCGACCACCCGGTGCCCGAGCCGCCCTTCCTCGGCACCAGGGTCGTCAGGGGGATCCAGCTCAAGGAGTACGCGGACTGGCTCGACGAGCAGGCGCTCTTCAAGGGGCAGTGGGGCCTCAAGTCGCCCGAGTCGATCGCGGCCGAGGGCCGTCCCCGACTGCGCGGCTGGCTGGACCGCCTGCACACGGACCGGCTCCTGGAAGCGGCCGTGGTCTACGGCTACTTCCCCTGCGTCTCCAAGGGCGACGACCTGATCGTCCTCGACGAGGACGGCGGCGAGCGGAGCCGGTTCACCTTCCCGCGCCAGCGCCGCGGCCGCCGCCTGTGCCTCGCGGACTTCTTCCGCCCCGAGGACTCCGGAGAGGTCGACGTGGTCGCCCTCCAGGTGGTGACCGTGGGCAGCCGCATCGGCCGGGAGACGGCCCGCCTGTTCGCCGCCGACGCCTATCGCGACTACATGGAGCTGCACGGCCTCTCCGTCCAGCTCGCGGAGGCCCTGGCCGAGTACTGGCACGCCCGCGTCCGCGCCGAAATGGGCATCGACGGCGGCGATCCCGCCTCCGTCGAGGGGATGTTCCGCACGGAATACCAGGGCTGCCGCTACTCGCTGGGCTACCCGGCCTGCCCCGAACTCGCCGACCGGGCGAAGATCGCCGAGCTGCTCCGGCCGGAGCGGATCGGTGTCCACCTCTCGGAGGAGTTCCAGCTCGACCCCGAGCAGTCCACGGATGCTCTGGTCGTCCACCACCCCGAAGCCAACTACTTCAACGCGGGAGGCCGCAGATGACCTCCGATGCCGGACACCTTCAAGGAGCACACCGCATGACCGCCGCATTCACGGATTTCAAGGTCGCCGACCTTTCCCTCGCGGCCTTCGGCCGCAAGGAGATCACCCTGGCCGAGCACGAGATGCCGGGTCTGATGTCGATCCGCCGGGAGTACGCCGGGGCGCAGCCGCTGGCCGGCGCCCGGATCACCGGCTCGCTGCACATGACCGTGCAGACCGCGGTCCTGATCGAGACCCTCGTCGCCCTGGGCGCCGACGTCCGCTGGGTGTCCTGCAACATCTACTCGACGCAGGACCACGCGGCCGCCGCGATCGCGGCCGCGGGGATCCCGGTGTTCGCCTGGAAGGGCGAAACGCTGGAGGAGTACTGGTGGTGCACGGAGCAGGCGCTGACCTGGCCCGGCCACGCCGGTCCGAACATGATCCTCGACGACGGCGGTGACGCGACGCTCCTGGTCCACAAGGGCGTCGAGTACCAGAAGGCCGGGGCGGTCCCGGACCCGGCCACCGCCGAGAACGAGGAGATGGCCCTGGTCCTGGACCTGCTGGCGAAGACCGGCATCGACTGGACGGCCCTGGCCGCCGGGATCCGCGGCGTGACGGAGGAGACCACCACCGGCGTCCACCGCCTCTACGAAATGCACCAGGCCGGCGCCCTGCTGTTCCCGGCGATCAACGTGAACGACGCCGTGACGAAGTCGAAGTTCGACAACAAGTACGGCTGCCGCCACTCCCTGATCGACGGCATC
>NZ_JBVIKC010000044.1:0-73441 GCF_055581065.1 Streptomyces sp. NPDC031479 | reverse complement strand
ACCCCCCCCCCTCCCCCCCCCAAAAAAAAAACCCCCCCCCCCCCCCTCTCCCCCCTCCCCCCCCCCCCCCCCCCCCCCCCGGGACGAGCGTACGGAGGGGGTCAGACGGCCAGGACGGCCTTCTCCTCCGCGAAGTGGCACGCCGACTCGTGGGCGGCCGGGGTGTTCACGCCCTGGAAGCGCGTCGGGATCGCCAGCAGCGGCTCCTCCGTGGCGCACTTGTCCTCGGCCTTCCAGCAGCGGGTGCGGAAGCGGCAGCCCGACGGCGGGTTGGCCGGCGAGGGGACGTCACCGGTGAGGATGATGCGCTCGCGGGCCTCGCGGACCTCGGGGTCCGGCACCGGCACCGCGGACAGCAGGGCCTGCGTGTACGGGTGGGTGGGGTGCTCGTAGATCTCGGCGTCGGAGCCGATCTCGGCCATCTTGCCCAGGTACATGACGCCCACGCGGTCCGAGATGTGCCGGACGATCGAGAGGTCGTGCGCGATGAAGACGTAGGAGAGGTTGAACTCGTCCTGCAGCTTCCCCATCAGGTTGATGACCTGCGCCTGCACCGACACGTCGAGCGCGGAGACCGGCTCGTCGCAGATGATGATCTCCGGGTTGAGCGCGAGGCCGCGGGCGATGCCGATGCGCTGGCGCTGGCCGCCGGAGAACTGGTGCGGGTAGCGGTTGATGTACTCGGGGTTGAGGCCCACGACGTCCAGGAGTTCCTGGACCTTGCGGCGCCGGTCGCCCTTGGGAGCCACCTCGGGGTGGATGTCGAAGGGCTCGCCGATGATGTCGCCGACCGTCATGCGCGGGTTCAGCGAGGTGTACGGGTCCTGGAAGACCATCTGGATGTTGCGGCGGACGGCCTTCAGGGCGCGGCCGGACAGCTTGGTGATGTCCTGGCCCTTGTAGAAGACCTCGCCGGCGGTGGCCCGCTCCAGGTTCATCAGCAGCTTGGCGACGGTGGACTTGCCACAGCCGGACTCGCCGACGATGCCGAGGGTCTCGCCCCGGTACAGGTCGAAGGAGATCCCGTCGACGGCCTTGACCGCGCCGACCTGCTTCTTGAACAGGATGCCCTGGGTCAGCGGGAAGTGCTTGACCAGGTTGCGGACCTGGAGGATCGGCTCGCGCTCGGGGGCGTTCTCGGTGAGCTCAGCCATGGATCTGCTCCTTCCAGAAGTGGCACGCGCTGCCGCGGCCGGGCAGCTCGCTGCCGTCGCGCTCGGTCACCTGGTGCAGGACGGGCACGTCGGTGCGGCAGACGTCCTGCGCCTTGGGGCAGCGCGGGTTGAAGGCGCAGCCCGAGGGGATGTTGAGCAGGTTGGGCGGGAGGCCCTTGATCGCGTAGAGCTCCTGGCCCTTCTGGTCCAGGCGCGGGATCGAGTCCAGCAGACCGCGGGTGTACGGGTGCGCGGGACGCTTGTAGATCTCGTGGACCGGGGCGTTCTCGACGATCCGGCCGCCGTACATGACGGCGATCTTGTCCGCGACGTCGGCGACGACGCCGAGGTCGTGGGTGATCAGGATCAGGCCCATGTTCATCTCGCGCTGGAGCTCCGCGAGCAGGTCCATGACCTGGGCCTGGACCGTCACGTCGAGGGCCGTGGTCGGCTCGTCGGCGATGATCAGGTCGGGCTCCAGGGCCATCGCCATGGCGATCATGATGCGCTGGCGCATACCGCCGGAGAACTGGTGCGGGTAGTCGCCCACGCGCGCCTTGGCGGCGGGGATCTTCACCCGGTCCATGAGCTCGACGGCCTTGGCCGTGGCGTCCTTCTTCGACATCCCGCGGTGCACGCGGAACATCTCGCCCAGCTGGGCGCCGACCGTGTGCACGGGGTTCAGCGAGGACAGCGCGTCCTGGAAGATCATGGCGATCTTCTGGCCGCGGATCTTGCGGAAGTCCTCGGCCGGGAGCTTGAGCAGGTCCTGGCCCTGGAACAGGATCTCGCCTTGCGGGATCTTGCCCGGGGGCATGTCGAGGATGCCCATGATGGCCTGCGCCGTCACGGACTTGCCCGAGCCGGACTCGCCGAGGACCGCGAGGGTCTCGCCGGCGTTCACCGAGTACGAGACACCGTTGACGGCCTTGGCGACGCCGTCGCGGGTGTGGAACTCGACGTGCAGGTCGCGCACTTCGAGCAGGGGGGTCCCCTCCGGCGCCGAACGGGGCGCGGGGACGTTCGAGGTCTTGCTGATAGTGGTCAACGTACGCCCTTCCTCAGCGCAGCTTCGGGTCGAGGGCGTCGCGCACCGCGTCGCCGACCATGATGAACGCGAGCACGGTGATGCTCAGCGCGGCGGCCGGGAAGAGGAGCACGTGCGGCGCCTGGAGCCAGCGGACGGAGGCGTCGCTGACCATCAGGCCCCAGGAGATGCCGGGGGGCTGGACACCGATGCCGAGGTAGGACAGCGCCGCCTCCGCACCGATGTACACACCGAGGCTGATCGCACCGACCACGATGACGGGGGCGACGGCGTTCGGCAGGATGTGGCGCATGGTGATGCGCCACGTGCCGGCACCGAGGGCGCGGGCCGCGACCACGTAGTCGTTGTTCTTGTTCTGCAGCACCGAGGACCGCATGATGCGGAAGATCTGCGGCCATCCCAGGGTGGCGAGCACGATGGACACGGTCCACGCGTTGCCCTTGCCGAGGCCGGACATGATCAGCATTCCGCCGAGGAGCAGCGGGATGGCGAAGAAGATCTCGGTGAAGCGGGAGAGCAGGCTGTCGACGATGCCGCCGACCCAGCCGGCCAGCAGACCCAGCGCGCCGCCGACGACGATCACCAGGGTGGTGGTGACGACACCGACGATGATCGAGTTGCGGGCCGCCCACACGGTGCGCGTGTAGACGTCGCAGCCCTGGACGTCGAAGCCGAACCAGTGGTCGGCGCTCGGCTTCTTCAGGGAGTCCTGGAGCTGGCAGGCGCCGGCCGTGAACGGGCTGTCCGGCGTGAACCACTGCGGGACCGCGGAGAGCACGATCAGCAGCAGGACCAGCGCGGAGCCGATCAGGAAGATGGGGTTGCGGCGGAGGTCGGAGACGGCGTCGGACCAGAGGCTGGCCTCGCGCTCCTTCTTCGCCTTCTTGCCGGGGGTGTTGCCGACCGTGCCGCTCGTGGAGGGCGCGCCGGCGGTCTTGGTGTCGGTCAACTCGTCCCCCACCGTAGTTGTCTCACGCATAGCGGATCCTCGGGTCGAGCACGGCGTACAGCATGTCCACGATCAGGTTGGCGACCAGGTACACGATGATCAGGAGCGAGACGACGCCCACGATCACGGTGCCTTCCTTGCGGTAGACCGACTCGGCCAGCAGGCCGCCGATCCCGTGGATGTTGAAGATCTTCTCCGTGATGACCGCGCCACCCATGAGCGAGCCGAGGTCGGCGCCGAGGAAGGTGACGATCGGGATGAGCGCGTTGCGCAGCGCGTGACGGCCCACGACACGGCGGCGGGGCAGGCCCTTCGCGGTGGCGGTGCGGACGTAGTCGGCGCGCATCGTCTCCATCAGGCTGGTACGGGTCAGTCGGGCCACGTACGCGAGCGAGGTCGAGGCGAGCACCAGGGCCGGGAGCAGGTAGGCGCGGATGCCGTCGTTCTCGTTGAAGGAGACGGGGAAGAAGTCGATGCCCCAGCTGTTCTTCAGCTGGACGCCGAGCGTCAGCTGAAGGATGAAGCCGCTCACGAAGACCGGGATCGAGATGACCAGGAGCGTGGACAGGAGCACGAGCTGGTCGAGGAACTTGCCGCGGCGCAGGGCGGCCATGATGCCGGCCAGGACGCCGACGACGGCCTCGATCAGGAAGGCCACGATCGCCAGGTTCATCGTGTAGGGGAAGGCTTCGGTGATCTTGTCCCAGACGGATCGTCCGGTCAGGGTCTCGCCGAAGTTGCCCTGGAACAGGTTGGAAATGTAGTTCCAGTACTGCGACAGGAACGAGTCGTTGAGGTGGTACTTCTCGCGAAGCATCGCCGCGACGAGCGGGTCTGCCTTCTTCTCTCCGGCCAGTGCCTGAATCGGGTCACCGGGGAGCTTGAAGGACAGCCAGTAGATCAGGAACGTGGCACCGATCAGAACAGGGATCGCCTGTATGAGTCGGCGGATGAGGTAGCGGCCCATCAGACCTCCAGCAAAGAACAGGGGGAAAGGGCAGGCAGACGGAAACCTGATTCCGCCTGCCCGCCCCCGGGTTCCCCTACGTGAAGAGGGGTGTTAGTTGAGCTCGACGTTCGCCAGGTCCATGCGGCCCTGGGCGTCGACCTCGACGTTCTTCACGGACTTGGAGTAGGCCGAAGAAGACATGTAGGTGAAGATCGGGATGTACGGAAGGTCCTTGATGATGATGTCATCGGCCTTCTGGTACAGCTTCAGACCCTCGGCGGGGTCGGTGGCCTTGTCGGCCTCCGCCATGGTCTTCTCGAACTCGTCGTTCTTGTAGTGACCGTAGTTGGAGCCGTTCTCGATGGCGACCTTCGAGAACACCGGACGGAGGTAGTTCTCCGCCGCCGGGTAGTCCATGGACCACGCCATACGGAACGCGCCCTTGTACTTCGAGGCGCCCAGGTCGTCCAGCAGCTCGCCGAACTTGGCGAACGGCTTGGCGGTGACCTCGATGCCGAGGTTCGCCTTCAGCTGGTTGGCGACGGCCTCGATCCACTCCTTGTGGCCACCGTCGGCGTTGTAGCCGAGCTCCATCTTGTTGCCGGGGAGACCGCCGGCCTTCTCGAAGATCTCCTTGGCCTTGGTCGGGTTGTAGGTGCCGACCTCGCCCAGTGCGCCCTTGCGGTAGCCCGGGATGATGGGGCTGATGAAGTCGTCGGCCGGCTTGCGGGTGCCGTTGAAGATGGTCTTCGTGATGGCGTCCCGGTCGATGGCCATGGAGATGGCCTGACGGATCTCCACCTTGCCGAACGCCTCGGGGTTCTGCTCCAGCGGGAGACCGATGTAGCCGACGGCCGACTCGGGCTTGTAGATGTAGCGGTCGCCGAACTCCTGGGAGACGGTGGCCATCGCCGAGATCGGGAGCTTGTCGACGATCTGGATGTTGTCCGAACGCAGGTCGTTGTACGCCGTGTCCAGGTTGTCGTAGATCTTGAAGGTGACGCCCGCGAGCTTGGCGCGACCCTCGGCCGGGTACTTGTCGTACCGCTTGACCTTGATCTGCTTGTTGTGGTCCCAGGCGCCGTCCATCTGGAAGGGGCCGTTGCCGATCGGGCTCTCGCCGAACTTCTTGGCGCCGTCGGTCTCGAAGGCCTTCGGCAGCGGGTAGAAGGCGTTGTAGCCCAGCATCGTCTTGAACTGGGAGAACGGCTCCTTCAGCGTGACGGTGAAGGTGCGCTCGTCAACGACCTTGAGGCCCTTGAGCTCCTTGGAGGTGGGCTTCTTGTCCTTGCCCGGCGCGAGCTCCTCGGAGCCCTCGATCTTGGCGAAGAACGGCATGCCCTCGGCGGCGTTGTCCTGGTTGGCGCCCCAGTTCCAGGCGCGGACGAAGGACTGGGCGTCGACCTTCTCACCGTTGTGGAAGGTGAGGCCGTCCTTGACCTTGATGGTCCAGGTCTTCGAGTCGGTCGTGTTGATCGACTCGGCGGCGGCCAGCTTCGGCTCGTTGGTCTTGTTGTCGTAGTCGACCAGACCGGTGAAGAGCGCGTGGAGAACCTCGGCGCCCTCGGACTCGGCGGTGTTCTGACCGACCAGGCCGTGCTGCGGCTCGCCGAGCACCACCGTGATGTTGCCGCCCTTGCCGCCGGCCTCGTCCTTGCTGGTGCTGCAAGCCGTGGCAGCCATCGCCACGATGACGGCACCCGCGACCCACTTGGCGCTCGTTGCTCCGCGCATGGGTATTTGCCTCCTCAGGAGTCACTGTCGATTCGTGAAGGACCCGGGTTCCGCTGACACCCCTGACAGCGAAATCCGGTCCCATCGTGTGTGCTCGTGAGTCGACGCTCCCCACAGCGTGTGACCCATTGACCCGAGCTCAATGGAGCCATCCTCAGGGACGCCCAGACCGTAAACCACACTTAAGTGGTCTCGTTTTCACAACATCACCGCATGGCGAAAACCCGAAATCCGGACAAACGGATAGGAGACAGACACGTGCGAAACGGACGGTTAGCTCACCTTCCGGAGTGTCACGCTCGGAATGCGGACACCAGAATGAAACAATCCGCTTGACAAAAGCGAACAGCCCCTCCCCGCACCGGTCCGGTGCGGGGAGGGGCTGTTTCAAGCCGTACGGCTCTCGGTCAGTGTCCGGCTGGGGTACGGCCGGGCTCCGACTCGTGTACTACTTGGCGGACTTGGCGCGCGAAGCGGTGCGCGAGCGGTCCTTCTGGTCCAGGACGACCTTGCGGATGCGGACGGCCTCCGGGGTCACCTCGACGCACTCGTCGTCGCGGCAGAACTCCAGGGACTGCTCCAGGGAGAGCTTGCGCGGCGGCACCACGTTCTCGGTGTTGTCCGCGGAAGCCGCACGCATGTTGGTGAGCTTCTTCTCCTTGGTGATGTTCACGTCCATGTCGTCGGAGCGCGAGTTCTCGCCGACGATCATGCCCTCGTACACCTCGGTGCCGGGCTCGGTGAACAGGACGCCGCGCTCCTGCAGGTTGATCATCGCGAACGGCGTGACCGAACCGGCGCGGTCGGCGACCAGCGAGCCGTTGTTACGGGTGACCAGCTGGCCGAACCACGGCTCGTGGCCCTCGTGGATCGAGTGGGCGATACCCGTACCGCGGGTGTTCGTCAGGAACTCCGTACGGAAGCCGATGAGGCCGCGCGACGGGACGACGAACTCCATGCGGACCCAGCCGGAGCCGTGGTTCGACATGTTGTCCATGCGGCCCTTGCGGACGCCCATGAGCTGCGTGACCGCACCCATGTGCTCCTCGGGGACGTCGACCGTCATGCGCTCGACCGGCTCGTGCACCTTGCCGTCGATCTCCTGCGTGACGACCTGCGGCTTGCCGATGGTCAGCTCGAAGCCCTCGCGGCGCATCTGCTCGACCAGGATGGCGAGCGCGAGCTCACCACGGCCCTGGACCTCCCAGGCGTCCGGACGCTCGGTGTCCAGCACGCGCAGCGAGACGTTACCGATGAGCTCGCGGTCCAGGCGGTCCTTGACCTGGCGGGCGGTGACCTTGCGGTCCTTGACCGCGGACTTGGCGTCCGCGCCCTTGCCGCTGCCGCCACGGCCGACCATCGGGGAGGTGTTCGTACCGATGGTCATGGAGATCGCCGGCTCGTCGACCGAGATCAGCGGAAGCGCGATCGGGTTCTCCGGGTCGGCCAGGGTCTCGCCGATCATGATGTCGGGGATACCGGCGACCGCGCAGATGTCACCCGGGCCCGCCACCTCGGCCGGCTTGCGGGTGAGCGCCTCGGTCATCATCAGCTCGGTGATGCGGACGTTCGACTGGGTGCCGTCACGCTTGATCCACGTGACGGTCTGGCCCTTGCGCAGCTCGCCCTGCTCGACGCGGAGCAGCGCGATGCGGCCGAGGAAGTTGTCGGCGTCCAGGTTGGTGACGTGGGCCTGGAGGGGGGCCTCGTCGTCGTACACCGGGGCGGGGACGTGCTCCAGGATGGTGGAGAAGAACGGCTCCAGGCTGTCGCTGTCCGCGGGGACGGTGCCGTCCTCGGGCTTGGTCAGCGAGGCGACGCCGTCACGGCCGCAGGCGTAGACGATCGGGAACTCGATCTGCTCCTCGGTGGCGTCCAGGTCCAGGAAGAGGTCGTACGTGTCGTTGACGACCTCGTCGATCCGGGAGTCCGGGCGGTCCGTCTTGTTGATGCAGAGGATGACCGGCATGTTCGCCTGCAGGGCCTTGCGCAGGACGAAGCGGGTCTGGGGCAGCGGACCCTCGGAGGCGTCCACCAGCAGAACGACGGCGTCCACCATCGACAGACCGCGCTCGACCTCACCACCGAAGTCGGCGTGGCCGGGGGTGTCGATGATGTTGATCGTGATCGGGGCCCCGCCGTCCTTGGGGTGGTACTTCACCGCCGTGTTCTTGGCGAGGATCGTGATGCCCTTCTCACGCTCCAGGTCGTTCGAGTCCATCATGCGGTCGTCGAGGTGCTGGTGGGCGGCGAAGGCACCGGCCTGCTTGAGCATGGCATCGACGATGGTCGTCTTGCCATGGTCGACGTGGGCGACGATGGCGACGTTACGGATGTCGTGGCGCGTGGGCACTTCGGCGCTTCTCCCGGGATCGTGGATGGCGTCACGTACGGCCTGGCACGCGCGCCTCGGCCGGGCGGAAAACCTGCCACGGCCTTACCCCATCCTACGTCGGTTGGCGGGAACCGCCTGCCGGGGGGTCTGTCAAGAGGCCGGACGACTGAGCGCGGCCGGGTTCGGGGTGGGGTGTCCCGGCCGTGGGAGGAGCCTGTGTTCCTGCGGGTCAATGGGTATCAACGACCTTGCCCGCCGGGGATCCGGCGGGCAAGGGAATTGAGTCACATCTGAGCTAGTGACCCGTGGGTCAACCTGCCAGGCCCCGCTTTTTCACCACTTGTTCGGCGCGACTACTTCTTCTTCGCGTCCTTCTCGGTGGGCGGCTTCATCCAGCCGATGTCCTGGTACCGCGGCGCCCCGAGCCCGAACGCCCCCGCGTTGGCCAGACCGGGCTTCACGGCGACCAGCTCGGGGCGCTGGTAGATCGGGATGGAACCGGCCGCGGCCCAGATACGGGCGTCCGCCTTGCGCATCAGCTCGCGGGCCTGCTCCTCGTCCAGCTCACCGGCCGCCTGGTCGAACAGCTGGTCGATGTGGTCGGTGCCCACCCGGGTGTAGTTCTGCTCGACGACGAGCGAGCCGTCCGCGGCCGGCTCCGGCTTGGCGAAGATGGGGCGGGCGTCGGTGGCGGGGTAGGCCGTCGCGGGCCAGGAGTAGAGCGCCAGGTCGTACTGGCCCGAGGCCACGTGGTCCTTGAAGAAGCTCTCGTCCGCGACCTTCTTGATCTCGGTGGCGACACCGATCGTCTGGAGCATCCGGGAGATCCGGTCGCCGACCGTCCGCAGGGCCTCCGAGCCGGGCCCGGCCGGGAGGACGAAGCGCAGGGTGAGGGGCTTGCCGTCCTTGGCGAGGACGGCGCCGGAGGTGCGGGCGGCCTGCTTGGCCGGGGCGGGGGCCGGGGTGGCCCGCACGGGCTCCTTGTCGTCGGCGCCGTTCTCCGCCCGCCCGTCCGCGTCGGCCGCCGCGCGCTTGGCGTCGTCGAGGGTCCGGGCCTGGGTCAGCAGCGCCTCCTCCTGCTGGGCGGCGAGGGAGCCGGGGGCCAGCACCGGGGAGGGCTGTTCCTTGGGGGCGCCCGGCGCGAACCGGTCCGCGTCGACGATCTCCCCGTCGAAGCCCTGCGCGGGGCCTTCGGGGAGACCGGCGGCCGCGGGCGCGCCGTGGCCGTCGTGGGCGGGGCGGCGGGGAGCACCGCCCCGGCCGTCGTCCTGGCCGACGATGTAGAGGCCGTCGTTGCCGGTGCCCGGGCCCGAGGGGGTCTTGGAGTCGTCCTTCTTCCCGCTGCCGTCGCTCTCGGAGCCCGCCTTGGCGCCCGCCGGGTCGGTGAGCTTGCCGTTCTTGCGCCAGCCCGCGTCCGAGAGCAGGGCCTGGGCCGCCTGGGGGTCCAGGCCGCCGAGGGCGTCGCTGTTGTCGGCGTACGCCTGCTGCCCGGCCAGGGCCAGGTGGCTGCCGACCGGCTCCGCGGGCAGGCCGAGCGGCTTCAGGACGATCTCGGTGAGTTCCTTGCGGTCCAGGGCGCGGGCCACCGCCCGCCGGACCCGCTCGTCGGACAGCGGGCCGGAGGCGCCGTTCATGGCCAGCTGCGTGTAGGCGGGCTCCAGCGACTTGCGGACGGCGAAGGAACGCAGCGCCGACTGCTCGTCGGCGTACTTCCTGACGGCCTGCGCGTTCTTCTCGCGGCTCTCCTGCTCCTCCTTCGCCTTGGTCTCGTCGGAGCCGTGGGCGAGGGCCCAGGAGAGGGTGGCCTGCGCCGGGGTGAGGTCGGCGGCGGGGCCGTGCGCCCCGTTGACCTGGCCGGCGTCGCGGTGGGCGAGGGCGATCCGGTCGGCGCCCGTGCGGTCGATCTCGGCCAGGTCGATCTTCCCCGCGGCCAGCGCGGCCGGGCGGGCCGCCCGGGGCACGGCCGTCAGGACGAGGGTGTCCAGCTTCGCGGCCCGGCCCCACCAGCGCGGGTTGCGGGTCAGGGCCGCGGTGCCGGTCTTCTTGTCGATGGCCCCGAGGCCGAAGGGTCCGGCGGTGACCTTGAGGGTGCCGCGCGCGCCCTCGTTGAAGGCCTCCGGGGTGCCCATGACCTGCTTCGGGTAGAGCGGGCCGAACAGGGAGCGCCAGTCGCCGTACGGCTTGGCGAAGGTGACCTTGACCTCCAGGTCGTTCTTCCCGCGCTCGATCTTCTCGATCCGGTCGTAGCCGGCGTTGCGGGCCGTCCAGTACGCCGAGTCCTTGCCGTTCAGGGCCCGCCACTGGGCGACGAAGTCGGGGGCGCCGATCTCGCGGCCGTCGCTCCACACCGCCTTCTGGTTCAGCTTGTACAGGACGACCTGCTTCGGCTCGCGCTCGACGACCTCGGCCTTCTCCAGGTAGTCGGGATTGGCCACCGGCCGGCCCTTGGAGTCCAGCACGAAGAGCTGCGGCAGGACCGCCCCGGCGATCCGGGTGGTGGTGGCGTCGGCGTCGGCCTGGAAGGTGTTCAGGGTGTCCGGCAGGGAGTCCACCGCCCAGCGCAGGACGCCGCCGTCGGCGACCCGGTCGCGGGCCGTGACCGCGATGTCCGGTCCCGCGGCGGCCGGCCCGCCCTCCTCCTCGGCCGCCCCGCATCCCGCGAGGAGCGGCAGCGCAAGGACTCCCGAGGTGAGGAGCGCCAAGGACCTGCGCGTTCTCTGGGTCATGGGTGGTACCTCCGGGGCGGGGCGCGGGTGGCCGTGAAAGAGGGGTGTCTTGATCACGTTCGGCGGTATATGGAGCTGATCACACTGGTGCCGGATCCCACTGAAATAGACGGCCGCCCGGCTCCTCAGGAGCGGCCCCTCGCCACGCCGCGAACCCCACCCGTGCGGACCAATCCGGCTTGCGCGCGGGCGCGCGTTCCCCCGGGGGAGGGATGAAAATGGGGGCAGGGAGGGGCGCACGGTTCGCGCCTGCGCGCCCGGAATCGCTGCACGTCCCTTCACAACCGGGGACGGGAGGCGCGACACTCGCAGGCGCCCGGAAGCGTTGCCACCGCACCCGCGGAAGTGAGGTCACGTCATGTCCCTGCAAGACGATCTGACGGCCGTACGACGCAATCTGAACGAGCTGGTCCGCTCCGTGGAGCGGTTGGAGCAGGACGTCGCACGACAGTCGCCGGCCGCTCCCAGGACCCCCGAAGCGGGCCGGATGGTATCCGTCCCGGACACCCCGTACGACAGCACGCTGTGGACGGACACCGACGACGAGGGCCTCGGCGCCCGCGACCGCCGCGCCCCCTGACACGCCCCCTGCCGTCCGCGCACTCCCCATCTGGCCCGGCCGCCCCGGCCGGGCCTCCTGGGCCACCCCTCATCACTCCACCCGGAGTCCCCTTTGGCCACAGGCACGGAACCACACCGACAGCGGCCCGGCGGGGTCCACGACCCCTCCCGGGCCGCCATCGCGGCCCGGCACCTGCGCACCGACCGGTGGTGGCTTTCGCCCGCCGGCACCGCGGCGGGGCTGCTCGCCTTCATCGTCTACTCGACCTGGCGGGCCTTCTCGAACGCCGACTACTACGCGGCCCCGTACGTGTCGCCGTTCTACTCGCCCTGTCTGGCGGAGAACTGCGTCCCGATGCGCGGCGGCCCCAACCTGGACCTCTTCGGCAGCTGGTGGGGCCTGTCCCCCGCCCTGCTGATCCTGGTCTTCCCGCTCGGCTTCCGGCTGACCTGCTACTACTACCGCAAGGCGTACTACCGGGGTTTCTGGGCCTCGCCGCCCGCCTGCGCCGTCGCCGAGCCGCACACCTCGTACACGGGCGAGACCCGGTTCCCGCTGATCCTGCAGAACGCGCACCGGTACTTCTTCTACTTCGCGGTGCCGGTCGCCGGGATCCTCACGTACGACACCGCGCTGACCTTCCGCGACGGGCACTACGCGTGGGGCCACATGGGCCTGGGAACCCTGCTGTTCCTCGTCAACATCGTGCTGATCTGGGCCTACACGCTCTCCTGCCACTCCTGCCGGCACATCATGGGCGGCCGCCTGAAGCACTTCTCCAAGCACCCGGTGCGCTACCGCCTCTGGGGCTGGGTGAGCCGGCTCAACACCCGGCACATGCAGCTGGCCTGGGCCTCCCTGATCAGCGTCGCCCTGTGCGACTTCTACGTGTACCTGCTGGCCAGCGGCACCGTCACCGACCCGAGGATCTTCTGAGATGGCACAGGTGGAACGGCAGCAGTGGGACGTGGTCGTCGTGGGCGCGGGCGGCGCCGGGCTGCGGGCCGCGATCGAGGCGCGCGAGCGGGGCGCCCGTACGGCCGTGATCTGCAAGTCCCTGTTCGGCAAGGCCCACACGGTGATGGCGGAGGGCGGGATCGCCGCCTCCATGGGCAACGTCAACGACCACGACAACTGGCAGGTGCACTTCCGCGACACGATGCGCGGCGGCAAGTTCCTCAACCAGTGGCGGATGGCCGAACTGCACGCGAAGGAGGCCCCCGACCGGGTCTGGGAGCTGGAGACCTGGGGCGCGCTGTTCGACCGCACGCCCGACGGCAGGATCTCCCAGCGCAACTTCGGCGGCCACGAGTACCCGCGCCTCGCGCACGTCGGCGACCGGACGGGCCTGGAGCTGATCCGCACCCTCCAGCAGAAGATCGTCCAGCTGCAGCAGGAGGACTTCAAGGAGTACGGGGACCACGAGGCCCGCCTCAAGGTGTTCCAGGAGTGCACGGTCACCCGGGTGCTGAAGGAGGGGCGGAGGGTCTCGGGGACCTTCTGCTACGAGCGCGAGAGCGGGCGGTTCTTCGTACTGGAGGCCCCGGCGGTGGTCCTGGCCACCGGCGGGATCGGGAAGTCGTTCAAGACCACCTCCAACTCCTGGGAGTACACGGGCGACGGCCACGCGCTGGCGCTGCTCGCCGGGGCCCCGCTGCTGAACATGGAGTTCGTGCAGTTCCACCCCACGGGCATGGTCTGGCCGCCTTCGGTGAAGGGGATCCTCGTCACCGAGTCCGTCCGCGGCGACGGCGGGGTGCTGCGCAACTCCGAGGGCAGGCGGTTCATGTTCGACTACGTCCCCGACGTGTTCAAGGAGAAGTACGCCGAGTCGGAGGAGGAGGGCGACCGCTGGTACGAGGACCCGGACCACAACCGGCGTCCGCCCGAGCTGCTGCCCCGCGACGAGGTGGCGCGGGCCATCAACTCCGAGGTGAAGGCGGGCCGCGGCTCCCCGCACGGCGGGGTCTTCCTCGACGTGTCGACCCGGATGCCGGCCGAGAGGATCAAGCGGCGGCTGCCGTCCATGTACCACCAGTTCAAGGAGCTGGCGGACGTGGACATCACCGCCGAGCCGATGGAGGTCGGCCCGACCTGCCACTACGTGATGGGCGGGATCGCCGTCGACTCGGACACCGCCGCCACCGTCGGCGTACCGGGGCTGTTCGCGGCCGGCGAGGTGGCCGGCGGCATGCACGGCTCGAACCGGCTCGGCGGCAACTCCCTGTCCGACCTGCTGGTCTTCGGCCGCCGGGCGGGACTGCACGCGGCCGGGCACGCCGCGGCCGCCGACGGGGCGCGGCCGGCGGTCTCCCAGGAGCAGATCGACGCGGCGGCCGCCGAAGCGCTGGCCCCCTTCCACGCGGCGGAGGGCGCCGAGAACCCGTACACGCTCCACCAGGAGCTGCAGACGACCATGAACGACCTGGTCGGCATCATCCGCCGGGAGGCCGAGATGGCCGAGGCCCTGGAGCGGCTCGCCGCGCTGCGCGTGCGGGCCGCCCGTGCCGGGGTCGAGGGGCACCGGCAGTTCAACCCGGGCTGGCACCTGGCACTGGACCTGCGCAACATGCTGCTGGTCAGCGAGTGCGTGGCCCGCGCCGCCCTGGAGCGCACGGAGAGCCGGGGCGGGCACACCCGGGAGGACCGCCCCGCGATGGAGCGGGAGTGGCGTCCGGTCAACCTGCTGTGCCGGCCGGCGGATCCGCCTCCCGCCGATCCGGCCGCCGACCGGATCGTCCTCACCCGCACCCGGACCGAGCCCATCCGCCCGGACCTGCTCGCCCTGTTCGAGAAGGAAGAGCTGGCCAAGTACCTCGCCGAAGAGGAGCTCTGCGAATGACTGCCTACGACGCACGCTTCCGGGTCTGGCGGGGTGACGCGGAGGGCGGATCGCTCAGGGACTTCACCGTCGAGGTGCACGACGGTGAGGTGGTCCTGGACATCGTCCACCGGATCCAGGCGACACAGGCGTCCGACCTCGCGGTGCGCTGGAACTGCAAGGCGGGCAAGTGCGGTTCGTGCAGCGCGGAGGTCAACGGGCGTCCCCGGCTGATGTGCATGACGCGGATGTCCGTCTTCGCGCGGGACGAGACGGTCACGATCACCCCGCTGCGCGCCTTCCCGGTGGTCCGGGACCTGGTCACGGACGTGTCCTTCAACTACGCCAAGGCGCGCGAGGTCCCGGCCTTCGTGCCGCCGGAGGGGGTCGCGGCGGGCGCGTACCGGATGCAGCAGGTGGACGTGGAGCGCTCGCAGGAGTTCCGCAAGTGCATCGAGTGCTTCCTGTGCCAGGACACCTGTCACGTGGTGCGCGACCACGAGGAGAACAAGGCGGCCTTCGCCGGGCCGCGCTTCCTGATGCGGGTCGCCGAGCTCGACATGCACCCGCTGGACGCGGCCGCCGAGGCGGGCCTGGACCGCAAGCGCACGGCCCAGGAGGAGCACGGGCTGGGCTACTGCAACATCACCAAGTGCTGCACGGAGGTCTGCCCCGAGGGCATCAAGATCACCGACAACGCCCTGATCCCGCTGAAGGAGCGGGCCGTGGACCGCAAGTACGACCCTCTGGTGTGGCTGGGGAGCAGGATCCGCCGCCGTTCGGATTCCGACCCCCGGTAGTTCACTTCGCGGTTGCACAATGCCCCCTGGGTGAGCGTCGGATGACGTGACGTCAGGGGGCTGTGCGGTGCGGGTGGGGGATCGACTGGCGGACCGGTACCGGCTGGACCGGCGGCTCGGCGCGGGGGGCATGGGCGAGGTGTGGCGCGGCCACGACCTGGAGCTCGACCGTGCGGTGGCCGTGAAGGTGCTGCTGGAGGCCGCGACGAACGAGGAGCTGATCGCCCGGTTCCGGCGGGAGGCCACCATCGGGGCGCGCCTGCAGCATCCGGGCATCACGGTGGTGCACGACGTGGGCCGGCACGAGGGCCGGCTGTTCATCGTGATGGAGCTGCTGTCCGGAGAGGACCTGGGGGCGGTGCTGGCCCGGGAGCGGGGCGGGCTGCCGGCCGCCGTCGCGGTGGACCTGGCGGCGCAGACCGCCGAGGCGCTGGCCGCCGCGCACGAACGGGCGGTGGTCCACCGGGACCTGAAGCCGGGGAACCTCTTCCTGCTGCCGGGCGGCCGGCTCAAGATCTGCGACTTCGGCATCGCGCACTCCGCGGACGCGACGGCGGGCTGGACGGTCACGGGGCGGATCTTCGGCACGCCGCCGTACATGGCGCCCGAGCAGTGGCGGGGCGAGCACGTGGACGCCCGCTGCGACCTGTACGCGCTGGGGTGCGTGCTGTACGCACTGCTGAGCGGGGAGCCGCCGTTCGGATCGGCCGAGCCGATGTACGTCCTGATGCGGCGGCACGTGGAGGACGCCCCGCTGTCGCTGCGCGAGGCCGGGGCGGCGGTGAGCCGGGAGCTGGACCGGCTGGTGCTGGGGCTGCTGGCGAAGGCGCCGGCGGACCGGCCGGAGTCGGCGGAGGCGGTGGCGAAGGCGCTGCGGGGCCTGCCGGTGGCGGAGCCGGTGCCGGCCGCGGTGGGGGGCGGGGCCGGGGGGCCGGTCGCCGTCCGGGACACCGTGGCGGGCACGGCGGCCGGAATCGATTCCGGGACGCGCACCGGGACGCGGACCGGGACGCGGGCACCGGCCCCGGGCGAAGGCCGCGCCGAGGTGCCGGCCGGGGCTCCGGCCACGGCCGGCGGCGGGCCGGAGTCCGGAGGCAGACCGGACGCGGACGGGACCGCCGAGGTGCCGGAGGCCGCGGACGGGCCGGGGCAGGACGGGACCGCCGACGTAGCGCAGACCCTGGACGGGCCGGAAGCGGGCGGGGCCGGGCCCGAGCCGGACGGGGACGGGGACGCGGGGCTGCCGGAGGCCGTGCGGGAGGTCGTACGGGAACTGCTGCTGGAGGCGGAGGAGACGCTGGTCTCCCTGCCGCCGGGCGCCGGTGACGTCCGCACCGAGGGGCTCGCTCTCGCGGCGGAGGCCGCGGCCCGCTTCGACGCGGGCCTGGCGAGCCGGCTGCTGAACGACGCCGAGCTCTGGGCGTGGACCGACGGGGACGGCGACGGCGCCCGCGTCGCCGCCCTGCTGACCGGGCTGGCCCGGCGGATCTCCCGGGACGCCCCCCGCCGCACCGAACGAGTGCTGACCGACGCGCAGCAGGCGTTGTTCACGGTGTCCGGACCCGCCCGCGCGGCCCGGCTGCGCAAGGTGGCGGAGGAGCTCGCGGCGGTGGCCCCGGAGCGCGGTGTCCGGCTGGCCGAGCGGCACTTCGCGGGGAGCTCCGCCGAGGAGGCCGTACTGGCCCGCGCGGTCCTCGCGAGCGCCCCCACCGATCCCGCCCGCGCCGAGCGCTACCTGGCCCGGATCAGGAGCGCCGCGGTCCGCGCGGCCACCGAGTCGAAGTCCGTCACGGCCGTGGCCCGGCACGACCTGGCCGCCGCGCTGCGCCTGGCAGGCCGGGTCCCGGCGGGCGGGGCCCGGGTGCGGGCACTGTGCCGGGTGGCCGGCGAGCGCTCCGCCGTCGGGGACCGGGCGGGCGCGGCCGAGGCCCTCGGCGCGGCGGAGCGGACCCTCGCGGAGCTGGTGGCGGGCCGCGCGGACCGGCTGCGCGGGCAGGCCCCGCGGCACACCGTCGAGGGTGGCGCCGCGCGGCTGCGCGAGCGGGCGGACGCCCCGCGCCGGCCGGACCTCCCCGACACCGGCGACGAGGAGGTGGACACGGCCCGCGCGGCCCTGGAGGCCGCCCGGGAGCTGAACGGCCGGGGCCGGGGCTCCGTGCTCCGCCCGGCCGGCGCCCGGGAGCGGGCGGCCGCCGCGCGCGGGCTGGCCGGGGCCGCCGAGCGGGGGCGGGAGCTGGCCTGGATCGCCAGGGACTGCACGGCGGGCGCGCCCTGGCTGGCCGGGGCCGCGTCCGATCCCGGTACCCCGCCGCCGCACGGGGTGGCGGTGACCCTGAGCCCGGAGTCCCGGCTGCCGGTACGGCCCTCGCGGCCGGCCGGACCCGGCACGGAGCGGTGGCGGTCGGGGGTCCGCCCGGAGTCGGTGCACGCGGCCGGGGACGCCGTGGTGTGGACGGCGGGCGCCGAGGTGGGTGTCGTGGGGGCGGCGACCGGGGCGGCGCGCTGGACGGCCTGGTCCGACGAGGGGGTCGCGGCGCCGCCGCTGCCGGAGCCGGAGCGGGTGTGGTGCGCGGCCGACGCGGCCAGCGTGTGCGTGGTGGTGGAGTCGGGTGGCGGGCCGTGGGGGCGGCTCGTGGTGCGGGAGCCCTCGGACGGGCGGGTGCGCTGGTGGCGGGAGCTGGACCGGGCCCGCCCGGGTGCGCCCCTCACCCTGACGGGAGGCCTGGTGCTGTGGGCGTCGGAGGGTGCGCTGACCGCGCTGGACAAGGCGAGCGGTGAGCCGGCCTGGCGGCATCCGCTGGCGGGCGACGGCCCGCGCACGGTGACGGTGGCGGGCGAGTGCCTGGTCCTCGGCGACGGCCGGCAGCTGCGGGCGCTGCACCTGCCGAGCGGGGTGCCCCTGTGGTCCTGGCCCCGCGGGTACGGGTCCGGGGGCGGGGGCCGGGCGGTGCCGGACGTACCGGCGGGGGCGGTGCCCGTGCTGGACGGGGGTGTCGTGCGCGCCCTGGACCGGCGCAAGGGGTACGAGCTGTGGCGCTTCGACCCGGGCACGCCGGCGGCCCGGCTGCTGTCCGCGGACGGGGTGGTGTACGTGGCCGCCCACCGTGCGGAGCAGGGCTGGGACGTGGTGTTCGCGCTGGACGCGGAGACGGGCGCGGTGCGCTGGCAGCGGCCGGTGACCCGGCACGACGGGCCCGGCTGCGCGCTCGAACTGCTCGGCGTGCGGCGGGGCGTGCTCCACGTGAGGTCGCTGCGCGGCGGACGCCGCGGCCTGCTGGGCCGTACGGCGCCGCCGTTCGTGACGGGTCTGGACCTGGACGGGGGGAAGCCCTGCTGGCAGTGGGACCACACCGCGCTCGCCGGCCGTCGGCCGGCCCTGACCCCCGACACGCTGGCCCTCCCCCTCCCGGAGTTGACGGGCGTCGCCCTCCCGTAGGCTCCGGGTGCGTGGGTACGCAAGCCCCCATACCCTCCCAAATGTGACTGCGTCGAGAACACGGGCAACCGCCGGGATATCCGTACGGACCGGGCTGGCCCTCGCGGCCGCGCTGCTGGCGTTCGGCGGGTGGGGGGTCGCCGGGGCGCCGCCCGCCCGGGCCGAGGATCCCGTCACCCTGTCCGCGCAGGGGCAGATCACCGACCGCGTGGGGGCGCTGGGCGACCGGAAGCCCGCCGTCGCGGCGGCGCTGGACAGGCTGTACGCCGACCACCGGATCCAGCTGTTCGTCACGTACGTGCACGACTTCTCCGGCCGTTCCGCGCAGAGCTGGGCGGACGCCACCGCGCAGAAGAACGGCCTCGGCCGGAACGACGTGCTGCTGGCGGTGGCGACGGGCGCCCGCCAGTACGCCTATTCGGCCGATGTGGACTCCGGTTTCACGCCGGAGCAGCTCGCGACGGTCGCCCGCACCGCCATCGAGCCGGCCCTGAGGCAGAACGACTGGGCGGGCGCGGCCATCGGTGCCGCCAACGGCTACGGCGCGGTGCTCGGCGGGCAGCCCGTCCCGGTGCCGACGATCACGCCCGGCGAGCCCGACCCCGGCGGCGGGCAGAGCGGCGGGAGCGGGGCCGGGGACTTCGTGCTGCCGGTGGTCGTCGTCGGCGCGGCCGGGGCCCTGGGGGTGTACGCGTACACGCGCCGCAAGCGCGGCGGGGGCGGCGGCCGCGGTACGACGACGGCCCATCCGGGCTGGGACGGCGCCAGGGCGGAGCCGACGCCGCTGCCGGAGCTGGACGGCCGGGCCAAGGCGCTGCTGGTGGAGACCGATGACGCGGTCCGCACCAGCACCGAGGAACTGGGTTTCGCCACGGCCCAGTTCGGCGAGGAGGCGGTGGCGGCCTTCACCGGGGCCGTCGAGTACGCCAAGGACGAGCTGACCCACGCCTTCCGGCTGCGCCAGCAGCTGGACGACGCCTACCCGGAGGACGACGCCACGCGGCGGCGGATGCTGGAGGAGATCGTGGCGCGCTGCACGGAGGCGAACCGGCGGCTCGACGCGGAGTCGGCGGACTTCGACCGCCTGCGGGACCTGGAGAGGAACGCCCCGCAGGCCCTGGCCGCGGTGGAGGCGCGGTTCGGCGCGCTGAGCGGGCGGACGACGGTCGCCGAGGCGACCCTGACGGCGCTGGCGGGCCGCTACGCGGACTCGGCGTCGGCGCCGGTCGCCTCCAACGCCGCGCAGGCCGAGGACCGGCTGCTGTTCGCGACCACCCGTCTCGGCGAGGCGCGGACGGCGGTCGGCGCCGGGGACAACGGCAGGGCGGCCGTGCACGTGCGGGCGGCGGAGGGCGCGGTGGACCAGGCGGCGACCCTGGTGGACGCGGTCGAGCGGCGGGCCCGGGAGCTGGCGGAGGCGGCCGGGAAGCTGCCGGGCGCCCTGACCGAGACGGAGGGCGACCTGGCCGACGCCCGCGGGCTGCTCACGGGTACCGCGGAGGGTTCCTCCACCGGCGACCTGCGGGGCCGGATCGGCCGGGCCGAGTCCGTCCTGGCCGACGTGCGCCGGGAGGAGGCGGCCGGCCGCTACGACCCGATCGACGCCCTGCGCCGGATCGAGGAGGCCGACGCCGCCCTGGACGAGGCGCTGGCCGGGGCGCGCGAGCGGGAGGGCGGGCGGCAGCGGGCGGCGGCCCTGCTGGACCAGGCCCTGCTGTCGGCCCGCAGTGCGATCGGCGCGGCGACGGACTACGTCACCACCAGCCGGGGCGCGGTCGGCAGCCAGGCCCGCACCCGGCTGGCGGAGGCGCAGCGGCACCTGGAGCGGTCGGCGTCCCTGGCCGGCCAGGACCCGGCGGGCGCCCTCGCGGAGGCGCAGCAGGCGGACTCCATGGCGCGGCAGGCGCAGCAGCTGGCGGAGCAGGACGTACGGGCCTACCAGGACCCGTACGCCGGTCGGCGCTCCGGCGGCGGGCGGGGCGGGGCGGTGCTCGGCGGGATCATCCTCGGCGAGATCCTGCGCGGCGGCGGGGGCTTCGGGGGCGGGCGGGGCGGCGGTTTCGGCGGGGGCGGCGGCAGCGGCCCGGGGTCGTTCGGCGGGGGCGGCACCCGGGGCCGGATGGGCGGTGGCGGCCGCTTCTGAAGCCGCGCGGCGGCGCAGGACCCAGGACACAGACCCCACGGCCCCCACGGACCCCACGGCCCCCGGATCCCACGGACCCACGGCCCCCACAGGCCCCGCACGGAGCCGCACGGACCCCTTCAGGAGAAACCCGTCATGAGCAAGCAGACCATCCTCGGCCGTGTCACCCAGCTCGCCAAGGCCAACATCAACGCGCTGCTGGACCAGGCGGAGGATCCGCAGAAGATGCTCGACCAGCTGATCCGCGACTACTCGAACAACATCTCGGAGGCCGAACAGGCAGTGGCGACCACCATCGGCAACCTGCGGATGCTGGAGGCCGACCACAAGGAGGACGTGGACGCCGCTGCCGAGTGGGGCGTCAAGGCCCTCGCGGCCAGCCGGAAGGCGGACGAACTGCGGGCGGCGGGGTCCACGCCGGACGCCGACAAGTTCGACAACCTCGCCAAGGTGGCCCTCGGCCGCCAGCTGCAGTCGGAGAGGGAGGCGCGGACGGCGGAGCCGGTGATCGCCGCCCAGACGGAGGTGGTGGACAAGCTCAAGGCGGGCCTGGACTCGATGAAGGGCAAGCTGACGGAGCTCCAGGCCAAGCGTGACGAGCTGGTGGCGCGCGCCAGGACCGCGCAGGCGCAGAACACGATGCTGGACGCGGTCAAGAACATCGACGTCATGGATCCGACCAGCGACCTCAACCGTTTCGAGGAGAAGGTCCGCCGCGAGGAGGCGATGGCGACGGGCAGGCAGGAGCTGGCCGCCTCCTCCCTGGACGCCCAGTTCGAATCGCTGGAGGACCTGGGCAGGACCTCGGAGGTCGAGGCCCGCCTCGCCGCGCTCAAGGCAGGCACGGCGGCGTAGTCCCCCGCGCCGTCACAGCCCGGCGAGGAAGGCCCGGACGGCGGACTCGACCCCGGCCGGGTCCTGGAGCTGGACGAAGTGGTCCGCCTCCAGCGTCACGCAGGCCGTCCCGGGCCGCCGCCGCGCCATAGCGGCGGCCTGCCCGGCGGGCAGGGCCTGGCTGTTGCGTCTTGTTCAATACGCTTGTGTAGATCGATGTCCGCGGAATCCCCGACCAGCCGGACCCCTGCGACGGCGGGCGGTCGCCCCGGGCCGCACCGGGGCCCGGAGCGCGGCGGCCACCGGCTGCCGGCGCGCCCCGGGCTCGCGGGTCACCCGTACATGCTCAGCAGCTGCTCCGCGGAGAGTTCGGTGACGGTCTCTCCCGGCCCTCCGGGCATGGGGAGGGGGAGTTCGAACCAGACCGTCTTGCCGCGGTGCGTGCGGCGGGTGCCCCAGCCGGCGGAGAGGAGGCCGACGAGCTGGAGGCCGCGGCCGCCCTCGTCGGTGTCCCGGGCCCGGCGGCGGCGGGGCTGGGCCAGGTTCGCGTCCCACACCTCGCACACCAGGGTCCGGTCCAGCAGCAGGCGGAGTCGGATCTCGCCCTCCCCGTACCGCAGGGCGTTCGTCACCAGCTCGCTGACCAGCAGCTCCGTGGTGTCGAGCAGACCCTCCAGACCCCAGGCCGGAAGCTTCGTGCGGGCCAGTTCCCGGGCCCGGCCCACCGAGCGGGCCTCGCGCGGCAGCTGCCAGTCGCCGACGGCGTCCACCGGCAGCCCCTGCACCCGCGCCATCAGCAGGGCGATGTCGTCCTCCCCGTGCCGGGTGTGCAGGGTGTTCAGGACGTGGTCGCAGATCTCCTCCAGCGGCCGGGCCGGATCCGCGACCGCGTCCCGCAGCCCGCGCAGCCCCTCCTCCAGGGGGTGGTCGCGGGACTCCACGAGCCCGTCCGTGTACAGGGCGAGCAGCGCCCCCTCGGGGAGTTCCACCTCCACCTCCTCGAAGGGTTCGCCGCCCACCCCGAGCGGCATCCCGGTCGGGATCTCCAGCAGCAGGCCGGGGCGCGGGACCCCGCCCTCCTCGGCCGGTTCGACCAGCACGGGCGGCATGTGGCCCGCGTTGGCGATGGTGCAGCGCCGGGTCACCGGGTCGTAGACGGCGTACACGCAGGTGGCGAGGTACACCTCGGAGCGGTCGGCGTCGCGTGCGTGCAGGGCCGCGCGCGAGGCCTGCTGGGAGCCGCCCCCCGCGGCGCCCGGGGGACCCCCGTGGGCGCCGAGGCCGCGGGCCACCTCGTCGAGGGCGGTGAGCACCTCCGCCGGTTCCAGGTCCAGCAGCGCCAGGGTCCGTACGGCGGTGCGCAGTTCGCCCATGGCGACGGCGGCCCGCAGTCCGCGCCCCATCACGTCGCCGACGACCAGTGCCGTGCGGTGCCCGGGGAGCTCGATGACGTCGAACCAGTCGCCGCCGACCTCGGTGGCCGCGTTCCCCGGCAGGTAGCGGCAGGCGATGTCCAGTCCGGCCGCCTCCGGGTCACCCGGTGGCAGCAGGCTGCGCTGCAGGATCAGGGCCCGTTCGTGCTCGCGCCGGTAGAGGCGGGCGTTGTCGATGCAGACGGCGGCGCGCGCGGCCAGTTCCACCGCGACGGCCCGGTCCCGTTCGCCGAAGGGCTCGCTGCCCTTCGTGCGGGAGAACTGGGCGAGGCCCACCACCGTGTCGTGGGCGACCATCGGGACGATCAGGGTCGACTGCACGAGCCCGTCCGGCGCTCCCCCCTCGATCAGCCGGGGGCGCGCCGTGCGCAGGGCCAGCGCCCCGGGCGACGCCGCCGGATAGCGGTGGGTCTCCCCTACGGAGACCAGCGGGCCGGGCCCCGACAGCGGTGCGTCGGACACCGCGGAGGCGAAGGCCACCCGCCGCAGCGGCGCGGACGGGGCCCGGCCGGCCCCCTGGCCGGGCAGGGAGGGCACCCCGGGGCCCTGCGGGCGGGCGGGCCGGTCGTCGTCGCCGAGCAGGAGCCCTTCGTAGAGGTCGACGGCGGCCAGGTCGCAGAAGCCGGGGACGGTGACGTCGAGGAGTTCGCGGGCGGTGGTCTCCAGGTCGAGGGAGTTCCCGATCCGGTGCCCGGCCTCGTTGAGCAGGGCGAGGTTGCGCCGCACCCCGGCGGCCTCGCGGGCGGCGAGGTGGCGGCGGGTGACGTCGGTGCCGAGGCCGGCGATACCGATCGGACGGCCGGTGCCGCCGTGCACGCGGTAGAGGTTGATGGACCAGTGCCGGTGGTCCCGGCTGCCCGGGGCCGCGCCGGTGATCCGCAGGTCGGTCACGGACTCGCCGGTCTCCAGCACCCGGCGCAGGGCCTCGGCCATCCGGTCGGCCTCGTGCGGCGGCAGGTAGTCGTGCACGGTCCGGCCGCGGTGCTCCTCCGCCGCCCCGCCGAAGACGGTCGCGAAGCGGCGGTTGGCGCGCTGCACGGTCAGGTCCGTGCCGAAGAGCAGGAACCCGAAGGGAGATTGGCCGAATATGGCCTGCGAGGCGGCGAGGTCGGACTCGATGCGCCGCAGCGCGCGCACGTCGACGACGACGCACAGCGCGGCCCGTTCGGCGGTCTCGGTCTGGGTCGGCATCACATAGATCTCGGCCACTCCGTGCTCGCCGTCACCGCCCGGGATACGGAAGGGGACCAGGCCGGTCCACTCCTTGCCGTCGAGGATCTCCGCGACCTTGCGGTGCCCGCCGGCGCGCAGCTCCGGCGGCATGAAGGCGTCCACCGGATCGCGCCCCACCGCCTGGGCCGCGGTGAGCCCGAACAGCTCTTCCGCGCGCAGACTCCACTGATCGATGAGCCCGTCGGGCCCGATCGAGAAAGAAGCGACCTTTATGTAGTCATATATCGAGCCAGGCGGGCTGCTGTGCCACAAGGAGTCGTGCCACGTCTCCCCGGGCACTCGGGCCTGATGTGCCTGCGCAGGTATCTCGCTCACGCGACCGTCCCCTCCAGCTCACCGCAACCGGACCGGCCATGACCGAAGTATTCAGCACCACGGCCCCGTACGGCACGGCGTTCACGATCACAAAAGGGTCCCGTTGTTTTCCGGCCACGCCCGGTGGGTCTCCACCGGACGTCCTCCGGGAGACCCCCTGCCGCCCTTCACCTTGTTACTCACCAGGAAGAGCCAACTCGAACCACACGGTCTTGCCCGACTTCCCGTGACGGGTTCCCCAGCGCTGCGCCGAGACGGCGACCAGATGCAGTCCGCGCCCGCCCTCGTCGTCCGGCTGCGCGACCCGTTCGCGGGGTGGATCCGGAAGCGGATCGGAAACCTCCACCAACAGGGCGGGGCCTCCGGCCAGACCGGGGGTGGCGGGACCGCGTCGCACCAGACGGACCCCGATGGGACCGGAGGCGTAGCGCAGGGAGTTGGTCACCAGCTCGCTGACCAGCAGGACGGTCACGTCGCCCACGGAATCCAGCCCCCACGAGCGAAGGGTGCCGCGCACGGCGTGGCGGGCGGTCCGGACGGCACCGGGCTCGGCGGGAAAGGCCCACTCGGCGCATTCACCGTCTGTGTCGATCACGCCGATCACTTCCCGGGCCACCAGCGACCCCAGTCCGGTTCGTCGGGGACGAAAGGGGGACGAGATAGGGACTAATAGCGACATACCCGATATTTGAGGCGTCGTACCACCCGATCCCGCCCGATCCCCCCGGCACCGGCGCACTGTGGCGCAGACGGCCTACAGCGTGCGCTTCATGCGCCCCGGTGCGCCCCGGTGCGCAGCCGCCGGCCCGCTTCGGCGACGGCCGGGCGGTCCTGGTCGAGCCAGTCCACCGAGTCGAGCTCGTGCGGCCCGAGCCAGCGCAGCTCGTCGTGGTCCTCCAGCGGCTCGGGCTCCCCCGAGAGCAGCCGTGCCGTCCACACGTGCAGGACGAGTCCGGGCCTCACCGGCCACTCCCCCGGAATCCGCTCCACCGCCTCGGTCTCGACGCCGAGCTCCTCGCGGAGTTCGCGCACCAGCGCCTCCGGCACGGACTCGCCGGGCTCGGCCTTGCCGCCCGGGAGCTCCCACCGGCCCGCGACCTCGGGGGGCGCACTGCGCCGTGCGGCCAGCAGCCGCCCGTCAAGACAAAGGGCTCCGCCCACAACCACACGTACGGTCATGAGCGGAGCCTATGCCAGCGCCGACTGTCAGTTCATCGTGGCAGTCTGGCTGCCCTGTTCGATCCGCTCGACCCAGTAGAGCTGCTCGTGTCCCCGGTCGTCGAGGCTGTCGACGACCTTCTGGGCCTCGGCCCGGGTGGGGTACCGGCCCACCCGGTAGCGGTTGCCGTTGTCGTCCTGACGTATGACCAGCCATGGAAGCAGGGCACCGCTGTCGTTCATCGCGCTTCACCCTCCGCCGATGTACATGCCCAGGAAACCGCATTGCGCATATGCCGGAGCTTACGCCCGACCTTTACTCAGCGGATACGGTTTTTCACAAAGAGGTACCTAGGGGGCGTACGCATCCGGCCAGGCGTACGAGGGGGCCGTGCGCGCCGGTTCGGACCGGGCGCGCGGGCGCTGCCCGCAGGGCCACCGGACCGGCCCGCGCCCCCTTGCGGCAGACGTCCCCGCAGGTCGCATCGGGGGAACGGCGCAGCGAACGGACCGGCCCCGGCCACGCGGGGCGGTCGGCGACGTCCGGGAGCGCGTACGCCGTCTCGCACGCGGCTCGGGCAGGGGTCGCGATGACGTCCGCGACCGCCGCGTCCGGGTCGTCGACGGTGTCCGGGCTGGCCAGGCGGCGCTTCCCACCCGACGCCCGGGCGGTCAACGGGCACAGCAGCAGGGCGAGTCCGCCGGCGAGGAAGGCGGAGAAGGCCCCGGCGCGGGCGCCGAAGAGGCCGGAGGAAGCGAGCGTCGAGGCGGTGGAGCCGATCACCATCGCGCCGAAACCCGCCGGGTCGACGGCCTACGGGCAGGCCCGCTCGAACTCCGCGCAGGACGGGCCGAGTCCGCGCCGCCTGTCGATCACGAGGTCGGCGGGCACGGCGGGCACGGCGGCGAACGGCGCGGCCCGGCGGCACAGTCCGGGCCGGCGCGGCCCCCCGGCGGGGCCCCGGAGGGCCCGGCCAGGCCCGGCCGGGGCCGGGTCAGCGGACGGGCAGGTGGTACGAAAGGCGGTAGCGGTCCGCCGGAACGACCACGTCGGCCGTCTCCACCGCCCGCCCCGACGCGAAGTACGTCCGGCTCACGACCAGGACCACGTGCCCCGGGACGCCGCCCAGCGACATGCTCTCCTCTGCCAGGCCGGGCCGGGCGCCGACCTCCTCGACCACGTTGTCCACGACCACGTCGATCGCCGCCATCCGGTCCACCACCCCCGAGCCCCCGAGCGGCCCCTCCTCGGGCAGCATCACCGGGGTGCGGCCCGTCACGGCCAGCGGCTCCCAGGAGGTGGACAGCATCATCGCCTCGCCCGCGTCGCGGAAGACGTACCGGGTGCGCATGACGCGGTCGCCCGGTTCGATGCCCAGCCGCTTCGCGATCTCCGCCGGTGCGCCGGTCTGCTCGCTGCTGGACTCCCACGTGCCGCGCGCGCCCGCCTCGGCCTGCTCCTGCCGGAACGGGGTCGAGGCGCCGCCCGTGCGGTAGCCGGAGCGGGCGACCCGCCGCGGGACCGGCTGTTCGCGCACGTACGTACCGGACCCGGAGCGGCCTTCGACCAGCCCCTCCGCCATGAGGACCTTGCGGGCCTCCAGCGCGACCGTGTCGGAGACCCCGTACTCCTCTCGGATCCGGGCCTGCGAGGGGAGCCGGGCGTGCGGGGGCAGGGACCCATCGACGATCTTCCGCCGCAGCTCCCCGGCGACGCGCAGATAGGCCGGCTGCTCACCGAAAGTCACGGGCCACTCCCATCAGGTTGACAGACAGCTACACCCTGGCAACCCACCGTTGAAGTGCGCAAGCACGGGCCAGAGTTTCACTCGAAGTGATGAAGCCTGGTCACTCAAACCCGTTACCGCGCGTTACCCACGAGGCCTCGGGCCGATTCCGACCCGGACCCGCTCCCCGAGCCCTGGCCCGAGTCTGCGGGGAACTCCTCAAGCCACTCCGGAACCCGGGTCGACAATCCGTACGCACCCCGCAGCGCCTTCTCCGTGTCGATCGTCGTGGCCCCCAGCGCCGCGTCCCACGCCCGCTGGAACTCCTCCGCCTTCCCCGCCCGCGCGGCCCGCTGCCACTGCTCGCGCGCCGCCCCGACCTCCTTCAGCAGGGCTTCCGCCGCCGGACCCACGCCCGGCCGTGACGCGACCTCCTGCAGCAGCCCGGCCTCCGCGCCCAGCGCCCCGTCGACCTCGCGCGCCCACGACCGGTACTCCGCCAGCGCCACGCCTGGCTCGCGCCGGGGATTGTCGCCCAGCACCTGGTCGGACTCGTTCAGCACGCTCAGCAGGGCCACCTGATCGACCGTGAGCATCCCGGAGTCCTTGCGGAGACTGCCCCGGTGCTCGCGGCCCGAGGTGCCGATCACGCACAGGAGCCCGTGGTCGCCGTCGCGCCAGGTCTCGCCCGTGGGGGCGAAGTAGAACATCTCCGCGTACGGGGGCAGCGCCCACGTGTCCATCGCGTACGCGTCCTGCGCCTTCCAGCACGCCTGCGCCGCCGCCTCCTTGAGCTGCGTCGTGCCGGGGGATCCCGTGAGTCCGAGGGGGCCCGTGGACGTCACCTCGGCGTCGTGCACCCGCTCGCAGCCGATGCGGTGGATCAAGGGGTCCTCTTCGAGGAGGTCGCCGCCGGGGACGTTGAAGCAGTCGCCCGCGCGCAGTTCGCCGATGCCCGTCAGCTCCCCCTCGACGCGCGCCGGCTCCCACGCCGGGCCGAGCCGCCCGAGGACCGTCCCCCCGTAGCGGCCCGCGCCGAGGACGAGCACCACCGTCATTGCCACGGAGACCGCCAGGCCCACGACCGCCAGCCCCCTGCCGCGCTCCCCCTTGCGCGCGATCTGCACCAGCGCCACGACCCCGAAGACGATCCCCAACGGCGGCAGGCACAGCAGCCCGACCAGCAGGGAGGCGAGTGCGAACCCGTTGAGGGCCGGCCGGAACGGGCCCTGAACCACGGGGGGCTGGTACGGGGGCGGGGTGCTCACGGGGTGAGGTGCTCCATCGAGGGGGATGCGGGGAGGGGGCGAACGAACGCGCGAAATAGTACGCAGCGAGCCATCCGCGCAGACGAACACCCCCCTCTCGCCTTCGGGCGGCAGGAGACACGTTCGCGGCTCCGGGCCCCTGACTAGGGTGGTTCACATGGCGATTCGCGCCGTGGTGTTCGATGCCGGAGAGTGCCTGGTCGACGAGACCCGGGAATACGGCACATGGGCGGACTGGCTTGGCGTCCCCAGGCACACGTTTGCCGCGATGTTCGGCGCCGTCATCACCCAGGGCCGCGACTGCAGGGACGTGTTCCAGGAGTTCCGGCCCGGCTTCGACCTCACGGAGCAGCGGGAGGCTCGCGCGGCAGCCGGGAAACCGGAATGGTTCGGCGAGGACGACCTCTGCCCCGACGTACGGCCGGCGCCGGCGGCCCTGCGGGCGGCCGGACTGTGGCTGGGCATCGCGGGTAATCAAACGGTCCGCGCCGGCGGGCTGCTGCGCGACCTGTTCACCACCGACGTGGACCTCATCGGCACGTCCGACGACTGGGGCGCCAGCAAGCCGGACATCGCCTTCTTCGAGCGCGTCGCCGACGTCGTCCCGTACGCCAACGACGAGATCCTGTACGTCGGCGACCGTGTCGACAACGACCTGCGCCCCGGCGCAGCCGCAGGCACGCACACCGCGGACCCTCGCCGCGGCTTCGAGCGGGCCACGCCCCACCGGCCGCCCGGACACCACCGCAGATGGGGCCCGGGTTCGAACCGGACCCCATCTGCTCTCTCACTGTGCGGGATTCACGAAGTGCCCGGCCGTTCGTCCGGGCGGGGTTCGGGTCAGAACTGCAGGGCCCAGGAGTCGATCTTGCCGGTGTCCGCGCCGGCGAGGTCGGCGACCCGAAGCTTCCAGACCCCGTTGGCGACCTCGGAGGAGGCGTTCACCGTGAAGGTCTGGACGATGTCGTCGGCGCTGCCGCCGGTGCGGTTGCGGAGGTTGTAGACGGTCCCGTCGGGGGCGACGAGGTCGACCTTGAGGTCACCGACGTACGTGTGCTTGATGTCGACGGGCACGCTCAGCGTCGCCGGGGCGTTGCCGGAGATCCCGCTGACGGTGATCGGCGACTCGACGGTGGAGTTGTCGTTGATCGCGTAGTCGGCGGCGTTCTCGAAGCGGGTGCCCGGGTTCGGCGGGGTGGTGCCGGCGCCCACGTTCAGCAGGCGGTTCGGGGAGCCCGTGCCGGGGCCGGTCACCACGTTCGGGGTGGCCGCCGCGACGAGGCCGTCACGGACCTGCGCCGGGGTGCTGGCCGGGTTCTGGGAGAGGTAGAGGGCCGCGGCGCCGACCACGTGCGGGGTGGCCATCGAGGTGCCCGAGATGGTGTTCGTGGCGGTGTCGCCGGTGCCCCACGAGGAGGTGATGGAGGAGCCGGGGGCGAAGACGTCCAGGACGGAGCCGTAGTTGGAGTAACTGGCCTTCGCGTCCGTGTTGGTGGTGGCGCCGACGGTGATGGCCTCGGCGACGCGCGCCGGGGACTTGGTGGAGGCGTCGGTGGACTCGTTGCCCGCGGCGACGCCGTAGGTGATGCCGGAGGCGATCGAGTTGCGCACGGCGGTGTCGAGCGCGGAATCCGCCCCGCCGCCGAGCGACATGTTGGCCACGGCGGGCTTGACCGCGTTGCGGGTCACCCAGTCGATGCCGGCGACGACCTGGGCGGTGGTGCCGGAGCCGTTGTTGTCGAGGACGCGGACGCCGACGATCTTCGCCTTCTTGGCCACGCCGTACGTGGTGCCCGCGACGGTGCCGGCCACGTGGGTGCCGTGGCCGTGGCCGTCCTGGGCGGTGTTGTCGTTGTCGATGGCGTCGTAGCCGTAGGAGGCGCGCCCGCCGAGGTCCTGGTGGGTGATCCGGACGCCGGTGTCGATGATGTACGCCGTCACCCCCTCGCCGGCCTTGTCCGGGTGGGTGTAGCTCTGGTCGAGGGGGAGCGCGCGCTGGTCGATGCGGTCCAGGCCCCAGGACGGCGGGTTCGGCTGGGTGGCGTCGACGGTGAAGACGCGGTTCTGCACGACCGACCTGACGGCCGGGTCGGCGGCGAGCTTCCTGGCCTGCGCCTCGGAGACCTCGACGGAGTAGCCGTTGAGGGCGGCGCTGTAGGTCCGGTCGATCCTCGCCCCGTACCGCTTGGCGACGGCCTTGCCGCTGTCGGCGGTGGAGCGGGCCGCGGAGTCGTCCAGGGTCACGATGTAGCTGCCGGGGACGGACCCGGCGGCCCCCGCGTTCTCGATGACGCCCTGCGCGCCGCGGTCGGCCGCCGAGGCGGGTAACGCGGCGGCGGCGCCGAGCGCGAGGGCCACGACGGCGATCGCGCTGACGCCGGCGGTCTTCCGGCGGGTGTGACGCATCACGGACATGTGAGGGTCCTCCTCATAGGCGGTGCGCTGCGGGGGTCTGTGCGGGGTTCTGTGCGGGGTTCTGTGCGCGGGGCCGAGCGGGAATCCGTAGGGCCCACCGAAGGCTCTTTTGGCGTGGTCATGACAATGCATTGGGCCCAACGGGCCGTCGCCTCCGAAAGGTTGACCCACCCGTGCGCCATCCCACAAGAGGACAACGGACGCGTAACATCCGTGCCATATACCGGCCATGAACGAGCAAAGGTGGTCCGCACGTGACGCACGCACTCCCTGGTTACCTTTGCCCCGAGGACGGCACGCGCGCGGACGTGCGGACCGCGCCGTGGTGCTGCCCCCTGTGCGGAGGTCCGTGGGACCTCGACTTCACGCCCGATCCGGCCGCCCCGCTGGAACCGGCGGCCGGTCCCCCCTCCCTGTGGCGGTACGCGCCCGTACTGCCGCTGCCGGGGGCGTTCTCCGTCTCCCTCGCGGAGGGGCACACTCCGATGGTCCCGCTCGCGGAGCGGATTCACGCCAAACTCGACTACCTGATGCCGACGTTGTCCTTCAAGGACCGGGGCGCGGTGATGCTCGCCGAACTGGCCCGGCGACTGGGTCCCGAGCGGGTGATCGCGGACAGCAGCGGCAACGCGGGGACCTCGGTGGCGGCGTACTGCGCGCGGGCCGGGCTGAGTTGTGAAGTCTTCGTGCCCGAGGGCACCTCGGCGAAGAAGACGGAACAGATGCGGGCGCACGGGGCGGCCGTGCGGATCGTCCCCGGCGGGCGCGAGGCCACCGCGGAGGCCGCCCGCGCCGCGGCGGACGCGCCGGGGGTCTTCTACGCGAGCCACGTCTTCAACCCCTACTTCCTGCACGGCACGAAGACGTACGCGTACGAGATCTGGGAGGCGCTCGGCGGTCGCCTCCCCGACGCCCTCGTCGTCCCCGTCGGCAACGGCACGCTGCTGCTGGGCGCGGCGCTGGCCGTGGAGGAGCTGGCCCGGCGCGGGGTACGGGCACCCGCGCTGATCGCGGTGCAGGCGGAGGCGGTGTCCCCGCTGGCGGCCGCCTTCGCGGCGGGCGCGGAGGACGCGGAGCCGGTGCCCCAGCTCCCCACCCTGGCGGAGGGCATCGCGATCCCGGCGCCGCCGCGGGCCCGGCAGATCCTGGCGGCGGTCCGCAAGTCCGGCGGGACCTTCCTGACGGTCCCGGACGACCGGCTGCGCGCGGCCCAGCGGGACCTGGCCCGGCGCGGCCTCTTCGTCGAACCGACGGCGGCGGCCTGCTGGGCCGCGGTCGGCCCCGACGCCCCGGGCGACCCGCTCCAGGGCCGCACGGCGGTCCTCCCCCTGTGCGGCGCGGGAGCGAAGACGGGCCTGGCCGCCTGACCCTGCCGGGCCCCGCCGGGCTCCCGCCGGGCTCCGGGAACGATCCGGACCGGCGGGACCCCGGCCGACGGCGGAGCCCGACCGGTGGGGCGCGAGCAGCGGGGCCGGCCTGCGGGACCCGATCGGCGGGGCGCGGGCAGCAGGGCGCGGCCGGCGGTCCCGGACAGCGGTCCCGCCGGGCCGCCGTGGACGGCGGAAATTCGCCAGCCCCCGATCGTCCGGTCTGCTGGACTGGGGTCATGACCACGACAGCCGACCTCGCCGCACGGGCCGCCGCCTTCGCCCGTCTGCACACCCCCGCCGCCCCCCTCGCCCTCGCCAACGTCTGGGACGTCGCCGGCGCCCGCATCGCCCTCGCCGCCGGCGCGCCCGCCGTGGCCACCACCAGCGCCGGCGTCGCCTGGTCCCTCGGGGCGCCCGACGGCGACGCCCTGGCCCGGGACCGGGCCCTGGACCTGATCGCCCGCGTCGCCGCGGCCGTCCCCGTCCCGGTCACCGCCGACATCGAGGGCGGCTTCGGCGCGGACGCCGCCGCCGTCGGGGAGACCGTCACCGGGGTGCTGGCCGCCGGCGCGGTCGGCGTGAACATCGAGGACGGCGACCGCGCCCCCGCCGAGCACGCGGAGCGCCTGGCGGCGGCGCGCGCCGCCGCCGCTGCCGCCGGGGTCCCGCTGTACGTCAACGCCCGCGTGGACACCTACCTGCGCGGGCTCGGCGCGCCGGAGGGCCGTCTGGAGGAGACCCTGAGGCGGGCCGCCGCCTACCTCGACGCGGGCGCCTCCGGCATCTTCGTCCCCGGCGTCCACGACCCCGCCGTCCTCGCCGAACTGGCCAAGGGCATCGACGCCCCGCTCAACGTGCTCGCCGGTCCCGCCACCCCGCCGGTCGCCGAACTCGGCGCGCTCGGCGTGGCCCGGGTCAGCCTCGGGTCCTGGGTGGCCGAGGCCGCGTACGCCGTCGTCCGGCGCGCCACCGAGGAGCTGCTCGCCGGCGGCACCTACGGCTCCCTCGCGCACGCGCTCCCGTACGGCGAGGTGAACGCCCTGCTCAAGGGGTGAGATACCGGGAAGCGTGCAGACGGCAACGACCATAGGATCCGGCCATGAGCACCCCGAGCCCGCTGGTGGGCGAGTCCGAGACCGCCCCGCGCCGCCGGACCAACGGCGCGGTGTGGACCGCCCTCGGCCTCGTGTACGTCGTCTGGGGCTCGACGTACCTCGGCATCCGGATCGTCGTGCAGACCATGCCGCCGTTCCTGTCCGCGGGGGTGCGCTTCCTCACCGCCGCACTGGTGCTGGCCGTCGTCGTCGCCTGCCGGTACGGGCCGGGCGCGCTGCGCGCGACCCGCTCGCAGATCGGCTCGGCGTTCCTGGTGGGCCTGCTGCTGGTGCTGGGCGGCAACGGCCTGGTGGTGCTGGCCGAGACCTCGCTGCCGTCGGGACTGGCCGCCCTGCTGGTGGCGGCGGTGCCGATGTGGTTGGTGGTACTGCGGGCGGCCACCGGGGACCGACCGCCGGCGCGGACCCTGGCCGGGGTGCTGGTGGGGTTCGCGGGGCTGGCGGTGCTGACCAGCCCGGGGCTGAGCGGTGAGGTCCGGCTGTCGGGGGTGCTGCTGGTGCTGGCGGCCTCCGTACTGTGGTCGCTCGGCTCCTTCTCGGGGTCGAAGCTCCCGGCGCCGGGCAACCCCTTCACCGGCAGCGTCTACCAGATGCTCGCGGGCGGCACGGGCGGGCTGCTGGTGGGACTGCTGCGCGGGGAGCAGCACGGCCTCGACCCGGGTGCCTTCTCCCCCGCCTCCTGGCTGGCGCTGGGCTACCTCGTGCTGATCGGGTCGGTCGTCGGTTTCACCGCGTACGCATGGCTGCTTCGGTCGGCGCCGCTCTCGCTGGTGTCCACGTACGCCTACGTCAATCCGGTCGTCGCGGTCGCGCTCGGTGCGCTGATCCTCGACGAGGCCCTGACCTGGCCGATCGTGCTCGGCGGGGCGATCGTGGTGGCGGGGGTCGTCGTGATCGTCAGTACGGAGCGCGGGAAGTAGCGCCGCAGGGGGGCGTCGCGTCAGCCGCGGGCCGCCTGCTCGTAGAGGGCCTTGGCCTTCTCGTCGTAGAGCGCGGCGGTGGAGTCCACGTCCGTGTCGCCGCCGCTGAGCACTCCGATCAGCCGGCCGGGCTGCCCCGTGCCGCCCCGGTCGGCGATCCAGGGGCTGCCGCTGGTGCCCGTCCAGAAACCCGCGCAGCTGATGTACAGCATGTCGGGGTCGTTCACGTCGTGGCGGGTCTGGGTGGTGCAGGAGACGGGCTTGTTCTGCGGGTTGTGCTCCGACTCCGGATAGCCGATCACGGTGACGTCCCGCTCGTACCCGGAGGTCCAGTCGGGCTTCGGCGCCTCCCCCGCGCCGACCCGCTGCTGCAGGCTGCGGCCGTCCTCGTCGGGCTCGATGGTGAGGAAGGCGAAGTCGGCGGTCTCGTCGCCCCACTTCGTCCAGCGTTCGTCCACGTGGATCGAACGGACCTTCCACACGCCGAGGGGCTGGGTGCCCGCGCCCTCCCCGGAGAAGGCGGGGGCGAAGGAGAGCTCGCCGATGGCGAGGCCGTCGTGGGCCACCTCGCCGATGTGCCCGTCCTCGCCGGCGGGGGCGACGCAGTGCGCGGCGGTCGCGACGACGTTGCCCCGGGGGCTGTCGACCACGCTCGCCGTGCACCAGTGCTCCCCGTTGGCCATGAGCACGCCGACGGTGGGGAAGGGATGCACCGACTGGTCGCCCGACGCCCTGAGGAACACGACGGCGCACAGCGCCGCGATGCCCGCGGCGGCGGCCGCCGACGCCCCCTTCACCACCGGGCTCATCGCACGGCGGGATCGGGCGTAGGTCCCTGCATCACCTTGCTGATCCACGCCAGGGAGCCCTCCCTCATGCCACGTACGTACGACTTCCCATTGTGCTCACCATCCTGGATCACCTGGAGGCGGGTGTGCACGGGGCCCTTTCCGTAGGTGCGCATGAAGCCTTCGGCCAGTTCCCGGCCGCTCTCCTTGGTCCCGATCTGGAAGTTCACGTAGACGTCCGGGCCGCCCTCCCTGATCAGCTTCTCGGCGAGCTTCTCGGGGTTGTTCGCGTCCATGGCCTGCCGGTTCCCCTTCCACAGCGGGGAATCGGGGACGATGTCGACCCCGCTGGCGATGACGGCCTTGAAGCGCTCGGGGTACTTCAGCACGTCCTTCAAGGCGCCGAACCCTCCCGAGGAGGAGCCCATGAAGGCCCAGCCGTCGCGGGAGGTGAAGGTGCGGAAATTGGCCTTCGCGAAATCGGGGACGTCCTCGGCCATCCAGGTGCCCATCTTGGGCTCTCCGGGGATGTCGGAGCCGTCGAAGTGGTGCTTGGTGTCGGCGTTGATCACCGGCATGACCAGGATGAAGGGCAGGCTGGTCCCGGCCTTGAAGCCGTCGATCACGGCCTGCTGGAGGCCGAGCCCCGGGCCGGTGCCCCAGTAGTTCTTGGGGTAGCCGCGGCCGCCCGGCAGGGAGATCAGCACGGGGAAGCCGCTCTTGGCGTAGCGCGGGTCGTCGTACTCCTTGGGCGCCCACACCCACACGTCGCCGGTGAAGCCGGACTTCGCCCCGGTCAGGGTGGTCATGCCGATCTGCGTGCCGTCCGGCAGCCTGCTGGTGCGCACGAACGCGGCCTTGGGGCCGGTCGGCATCAGCACCCCCGGCCGGATGTCCTGGGCGGCGGCCGACTCCTGGATCTTCCCGAAGGACACCGGGTCGCCCATGTCCGAGAAGAGCCCGAAGGCGTACGCCGCGCCGCCCCCGGCGGCGAGGGCGAGCGCGACCGCACCGCCGATGAGGGCCCGGCGCAGGCGCTTGGGGCGACGGCCGCCCTCGGTCGTGGGGCCGCCGTCGCCTTGATGGTCATACTGCACGGATTCGTTCCCGTTCCTTCTCCGGCGCCCTGGTTGGGCACGGGTCGGACCGATAGGTCCCCCTTACACACCTGTACAGAGGTGTGAACGACCGTAGGGGTTGCCTGGGACCGGTGCGACGTGGCGAGGGCCACGTGGCGGACGGGCGTTCGGGTGGAGCGGGCTTCGGGGGTGGGGGCGGGCGTCCGGGGCGGGGCGGGTCAGCCGGCCTCGGGCTTCGGGCCCTTCAGCACCTTGCTGACCCACTCCAGCGAGCCTTCCTTCATGCCTCGCACGTAGTGCCAGCCGTTGTGCTCGCCGTTCTGGATGTCGCGGATGGTGGTCTTGACGGGGCCCTTGCCGTACTCGCGCACGAACTTCGTCATCCGGTCCTTGCCGGTCTCCTTGGTGCCGACCTGGAAGTTGATGTAGACCTCGGGGCCGTTGGAGTCGATCAGCTTCTGGGCGAGCTTCTCCGGGTTGTTCGCGTCCATCTCGGCCTGGTGGCCCTTCCAGAGCGGGGAGTCCGGGGTGATCTCGCCGCCGCTGGCGATGACCGCCTTGAAGCGGTCCGGGTACTGCAGGACGGTCTTCATGCCCACGAAGGCGCCGGAGGAGGAGCCCATGAAGGCCCAGCCGTCGCGGGATTTGTACGTACGGAAGTTCGCGCGGGCGAAGTCCGGGACGTCCTCGGCCATCCAGGTGCCCATCTTGGGCTGGCCGGGTATGTCGGCGCCGTCGTAGTAGTACTTGTTGTCCGGGTTGAGCACCGGCATGATCACGATGAACGGCAGGCTGGTGCCGGCCTCGACGCCCTCGGCTATGGCCTTCTGGAGGCCGAGGCTGCGGTCGGCCCAGTAGTTCGTGGGGTAGCCGTTGCCGCCGGGGAGCGCGATCAGGACCGGGAAGGCGCTCTTGGCGTACTTCGGGTCGTCGTACTCCTTGGGGGCCCAGACCCAGACGTCACCCTCGAAGCCGGATTTGGCACCCGTCAGGCGGGTCTTGGCTATGACGGTGCCGTCGTCGAGCTTGGTGGTCTGCTTGAAGTCGGACTTCGGGCCGGACGGCATGAGCACGTCCGGGTCGCCGGTGGGCTTGGGCGGGGCCACCGGGGCGGCGCTCGGGGACTTCTGCCCGGAGCCGCCGGCCGCCGGGGCGGCCCGGTCGGCCGCCGGGCCGAAGCTGACGGCCTCCCCGTTGCCGGAGAACCACTCGTTCTTCCAGGCGGCGAAACCCCCGCCGCCGAGGAGCAGCGCGCAGGCCACGCCCGCGCCGATCCAGATCGCGCGCCGGGAGCGGCCCCGGCCCCGCCCCGGCTCGGGGTCGGGGCCGGACGGCTGCTGCGGGTACTCGTGCACGGACTTCGCTCCGAACGGTCGGGGCTGCCCCGGGGCGGGGCAGAACGGCTGGACACACATCCACTGGTCCTGATGTGCGAGTGTCCTGGAAAGTTCCGAATCCGCGCAAAAACAGGGGCGGAACTTCCGGTGGCCGTGCCCGGATCCCCCGGTCACTTCGGGGTCACTTCAGGGTGTCGAGCACCTCGGCACAGCGTCCGAGCAGTTCCACGAGCCGCTCCCGGTCCTCGGCGGAGAGGGCCGCGGCGAGCGCCCGTTCGACCCGGACGGCGCCCTCGTCCGCCCGCTCCATCACGGCCCGGCCCTCCTCGGTGAGCCGGGTCTCCAGCACGTTGCGGTGCCACTCGTGGGGGGTCCGCTCGATCAGCCCGCGCTCCTGGAGGTTCTTCAGGACCGTGTTCATCGTCGGCGGCGTGACCCCGCAGAGCCGGGACAGGGCGGCGGCGGAGATGCCGGGCTTCTCGGCGAGCCAGAGCAGGGCCGCGTACTGCGGCACCGTCACGGCGGCCGGCCGGCACGCGGTGTTCTTCGCCGCGAGGAGTGCCTGCTCGGCGCGCTTGATGTGCGAGCCGATGCGCGCCTCGGGGGGCATGGACGTCATGGAGGGAATCCTACGACCCTTGCCAATCATTAGAACTCTAACTACTCTTCGAACTCACCTGACAAGAAGGATGCACCCATGCCTAAGCTGTCGAAGCCCCTCGCCGTGGCCCTCGCCGTGTCGGCGGCCTTCACCGTGGCCGCCGCGACTCCGGCCGGTGCCGCCGCGCCCGCTCCCGCGTCGCCCGCCACCGCCGCGCCCGCCACCGCCGCGCCCGCCCCCCGGATCTCGACGGCGTTCACCCTGCCCGGGGCGAAGGTCTACCCGGAGGGCATCGCCTCCGACCCCCGTACGGGCACCGTCTACGTCGGCTCGTACGCGGACGGCACCGTCTACCGCGCCCGGCCCGGCGTCCGCACCGCCGAGGTCTTCCTCCCCGCCGGCGCCGACGGCCGGCACACGGCGAACGGCCTGCGCGTCGACGCCCGGGGCCGGCTGTGGGTCACCGACTCCACGACCGGGGTCGCGGTGTACGACACCCGCACCGGAGCACGCCTGGCCCACTTCGAGGTCCCGGGCACCGGGCCGCGCTTCATCAACGACCTGACCATCACCCCGGACGGCACGGCCTACCTCACCGACAGCGCCCGCCCCGTGATCTACCGGGTCACCCCGGCCCAGCTGCGCGCGGGCTCCGGCGCCCTGACCGTCGCCCACGACCTGACCGGGCACCTCACCCCGGCACCCGCCGGCAGCTTCGCCCTCAACGGCATCGTCTCCGACCCGGCGGGCCGCTACCTGCTGGCCGTCGACATGACCGCGGGCGACCTCCACCGCGTGGACCTGCGCACCGGCGCCATCAGCCGCGTCGCCCTGACCGGCGGCGACCTCAAGGCCGCCGACGGCCTCGACCTCTCCCCCGAAGGCACCCTGCGCGTGGCCCACAACCTCCCCAACACCCTGACCCGCTGGCAGCTCAGCGCGGACGGCACCCGCGCCCGCCTGACCCGCACCCTGACGGACCCCTCGCTCCAGATCCCCACCACCCTCACCCACACCCGGGGCCGCACCCTGGTGGTCCGCTCCCAGTTCGACCAGGGCGGCCCCATGAACCCCACCGGCGGCACCCCGACCACCTTCACGGTCGCCGAGGTCCACGGCCTCTGACGGCGGGCCCCGGCGGGCCGGGCCTCAACGGGCCGGGCGCGAGCACCGGGGGCCGCGCCTCGGGTGCGGGTGGCGGCATCCGGCCGGGCCGTCCCTTCAGAACTCGTCGGCACCGGCCCGCAGTTCGAAGGTCCAGTAGCCCGTCTTCGCGACGGCCTCGTCCACGGCGAGGCCGCCCGCGGGCGCGGTGACGACGACGCTGCCCTCGGCCGGGCCGTCGGCGGCGAAGAGGTTCACGTTGAAGCGGGTGACGACCTTGTTGTCCTCGTGCGCGCCCCCGGCGGCGACGCGTACGTTCGCGTATGCCGGAACGCCGGCCTTCAGGACGACCGGGGCGGCGGGCTTGCTCTTCGCGACGGCCGGGACGTCCTTGGCGGTCTGGACGTCCCCGAAGGCGATCAGCGGGTACTCGTAGAGGCGGCACGAGTGGCCGGAGGTGTTGGCGGCCGTCAGGGTGACGTGCTCGGTGGGGGTCCCTTCGGCCTTCGCCACCGTGATCTTCACGTCCTTGGGGGTGCAGGCGGGGACGCTCACCGTGCCCGTCGACGCGCCGCCGCCCGACGACGCGCCGCCCGCGGCCGCGCCCTTCTTGCCTGCGGCCTGGTCGCCCGACGCGGCGCCCGCCTTGCCGGACGCTGGCTGCGGGGCACCCTGCGGGGCGGCCTGGTCCGCCGCGGCCTTCGGGGCCTCGTGGCCGCCGCCGCAGGCGGTCAGCCCCAGCGACAGGACGGCGACGGCGGCAGCGGCAGCGGCCAGGACGGTGTTCTTGCGGCAGGCAGGCATGGTGGTTCCCCGGAACGATCGGTCGGCGCACGTGGGCGGCGCACGTAGGCGGTGCACGTAGGCGGTGCACGTAGGCGGTGCACTTGTGCGGGGCACGTGTGCGGTGCTGACCACAGCCTCCGGCCGGGCGCTGCCGTTCCGCTTGCGCGCCGCTAACGATCCGCTGCCAACCGCGACAGCAGCTCCCCCGCCCGCCGCGCACCGTCCGTGAACCCTGCCGCGTCCGCCGCCGCCGCGGCCCGTCCGAGCTGGCCGGCGGCCTCCTCGACCCGGCCGAGACCGGCCAGGGCCTCGCCCCGGACGATCTGCAGCTGCGCCCTTCCGACCTCCATCCCGGCGGGGACGAGCCCCTGCGCGCGCACGACGTGCGCGAGCGCCTCCTCGTGGGCCCCCGTCCGCAGACAGTGCCGGGCCAGGTGCTGGAGGGTCAGCACCCGCGTGGAGGGGTGGCCGGTCATCTCGGCGAGCCCGACCGCCCGGGACATCAGTTCCCCGGCCCGCTCGTGCCGCCCGGTGGAGTCCAGGACCGCCCCGAGGTTCGCGTAGGCGATGGCCTCGCCGATCCCGTCACCGGCCCGCGCGGCCAGCGGCGGCGCCTGCTCCAGGTGTACGAGGGCCTCCGCGTCGCGGCCCTCCTCGTGCAGCACCCAGCCGAGCAGGGCCCGGGTGCGCGACTGCGCGTCGGGGTCTTCCTCGTGCTCCGCCGAGCGCAGCCCGGCCTCCAGGAGCGGTACCCAGCCGTCCCCGATCCGCCACAGCACCAGCGGCCACGGTACGAGGGCCAGCCGCCAGGCCCGGTCGTGCAGGCCCAGGGCAGCGGCGGCGGCGACCGCCCCCTCCAGGGCCGGGCGCTCCGCCTCGTACCAGGCCAGTGCGGCGCGGCGGTCCTCGAACTCCCGGATCGCCGGGGGCCTGCGGAAGCCGGCGGGCAGCGCGTAGCAGGGCTGGGAGCCCGGCTCGGCCGCGGCATCGGCCGCGAGTCCCGTGTAGAGGTAGTGGTCGAGGAGGCGGCGCAGGCCCTCGGGGTCCGCCTGCGGGGCGAGCTCGCGGGCGTAGAGCCGTACCAGGTCGTGCGAGGACCAGCGGCCCGGAACGGGCTCGCCGATCAGGTGGGCCGCGGCGAGCCGGTCCAGGTCGGCACAGGCCTGCGCGGGCGAGGTCCCGGCGAGCGCGCCGGCGGCGAAGCGGTCCAGGTCGCCCGCGGTGTGCAGGCCGAGTGCGCGGAACATCCGGGCCGCGGACTCGGGCAGTTGCCGCACGGTGAGGTGCAGCGCCGCCGAGACCCCGGTGTCCTCGACGTTCAGGGCCGCCAGCCGCCCCTGTTCGTCGGCCAGTTCGCCGACCATGGCGCCGAGCGCCCACTCCGGCCGCTCGGCCAGGCGGGCGGCCGTCACCCGCAGCGCCAGCGGGAGCCCGTCGCAGAGGGCGGCCAGCCGGGCGGCGGCTTCCGGTTCGGCCTCGACCCGGGGCGCGCCCAGCACGTCGGCGAGCAGGGCCCGCGCGTCGGCCGGCGGGAGGTGGCCCAGGGGCAGCGGCCGGGCGGCGTCGGAGGCGATGAGTCCGCCGAGCCGGTTGCGGCTGGTGACCAGCGTCGCGCAGTGGTCGCCGCCGGGGAGCAGGGGCCGGACCTGCTCTGAGGAGCGCGCGTCGTCGAGTACGAGGAGCAGCCGGCGCCCCGCGGTGAGCGAGCGGAACAGCGCGCCCATCGCGTCGGCCGTCTCCGGCATCCCCTCCGGCGACACCCCCAGGGCCAGGAGGAACTCCCGCAGGACGGCGCCGGTTTCGGGCGGCTGGCCGTCGCTGAATCCGCGGAGGTCGGCGAAGAGCCGGCCCTCGGGGAAGTCGGCGCGCCGCTGGTGGGCCCAGTGCACGGCGAAGGCGGTCTTGCCGACTCCGGCGGGCCCGGTGACCAGGCGGACGGCCCCGCCACCCGCCCCGGCGGCCCGGGTGAGCTCCGCCAGTTCGGCGTCCCGCCCGGTGAACCCGCGCGGCGGACGCGGCAGCAGCTCGGGAACCACCGCTTCGGCGGCCGGGGCGGGCGCGGCGGACCGCCTCCGCGACGCGGGGCCGGCCGAACGCAGCAGCTCCGCGTAGGCGGCGTCGAGCGCCTCCCCGGGGTCCACGCCGAGCTCCTCGCCGAGCATCCGGCGGGTGCGGTGGTACCAGCCGATGGCGTCCGACTGCCGCCCGGAGCGGCCCAGGGCCAGCATCAGCGCGGCCGCCAGGGATTCGCGCAGCGGGTGCGCGACGGCCTCGGTACGGAGCACGGCGGCGGCCATGGCGTGCTCGCCGAGCCGTCCGTACGCCCCGGCGAGCGCCTCCACCGAGGCCAGCCGCAGCTCCTCCAGGCCGCTCGCCCCGGCCTGCAGGTGCCGGCTCTGCACGGTTCCGGTGAGCGCGGGCCCCTGCCAGAAGGAGAGCGCCTCGCGCAGCATCAGGACGGCGTCGGCGGGCCGGCACTGCACCCCGGCCAGGGCGACGAGCTCCTCGAAGCGGTGCGCGTCCACGAGGGACTCCGGCATCCGCAGTACGTACGCCGTGCCCTGGGTGGCGAGTTCGACCCCGTACGCCGGGGCCCCGCACTGGGCCAGCAGGGCGCGCAGCCGCGAGACGTGCCCCTGCAGCACGGTCCGGGCGCGGGCGGGCGGCTCGTCCTCCCAGAGGGCCTCGATCAGCCGGCTCACCCGGACCGCGGTGTTGGGCCGCAACGCCAGCATGGCCAGCAGGCTGGAGCGCTTGGCGGGCCCCAGCGCGAGGTCCCCGCCCTCCGTCACGACGGCGACGGTCCCGAGCAGCCGGATCTCCACCTGTTGCCTCCCACGCTCCCCCTGCGAACCCCGAGGATACGCACCAAGATCCACCCACCGGACTCCCACCGGATTCCCCACCGGATCCCCACCGGACCTGCGGACACCCCCGGGCCGCCGGATCAGCAGGCAAGCCCATATCAACCTAAAATGGCCTAAAAGCAGTCACGGCATGTCCGGCGGCTCCAGGGCGCCCCCGCGGGCCGCGCGGCTGGCCCAGGAGGCGTGATGACCGTATCCCCCGACGCGACGCCGCAGTACGCGCACAGCGACCCCGAGGACGTCCTCAAGCAGCTCGGAAGCTCTTGGCACTGGGCACTCGGCTTCGCCCTCGCGACCTTGATCCCCGGCATCCTGATCCTCGTCTGGCCCGACGAGACCCTGCACGTCCTGGCCGTGATCATCGGCCTGCAGCTCCTGGTGGCGGGCGCCTTCCGTTTCGTCTCGGCCTTCTCGCACGGCGGCGACCGGGGCGGCAGCAGACTGGCGGGCGTCCTGATCTCCATGCTGGCGTTCCTGGCGGGCGTCCTGGTACTGCGGCATCCGATGCAGACGATCGGCGCGTTGTCCCTGATCCTCGGGGTGTTCTGGCTGCTGAGCGGAGTGCTCACGGCGTACACCGCGATCGCCGACCACGCCCTCGTACACCGCGGCCTGCTCTTCGGCCTGGGCGCCCTGGGCGTCATCGCCGGAATCGTCGTGCTCTGCTTCCCGGTGGACTCCGCGGTCGCCCTGACGCGACTGCTGGGCCTCTGGCTCGTCCTGCTCGGCGTGTTCGAAGTGGTGATGGCCTTCGCACTGCGCTCCGCGACCCGCCGGGCGATACCACCGCACGGCGAGTGAGTGCCGTCTACACGATCCGGCCGGTCGCGGTGCGGCAAGCTGCCGAAAAACCTCCGGCCGGGATCGTTGGCTCCCCAGCCTGAGCTACGGGCCGCTACCGTGAAGCCATGACCGCACTGCCCGACTGGATGCGCCCGCCGCGCGCGGAAGGCTGGTTCGCGGAGGACCTCGACCGCCTCCCCGAGGCACCCCGCCACACCGAGCTGATCGATGGAGCCCTCGTCTTCATGATGTCGCCCCAGAGGTGGTGGCACGGCCACCTCGTCACCATGCTCACCGTCGCACTCATGGAGCAGGTGCCCGCCGACGTGAGAGTCGGCCGCGAGATGACCATCAAGCTCGACCCGCGCAACCGCCCCGAACCGGACCTGCTGGTCACGACGGCCGACTTCGACGGCGACCGTACCTGGTTCGCACCGGAGGACGTCCGGCTCGTCATCGAGGTCGTCTCCCCGGAGTCCGCCCATCGCGATCGCACAGTAAAGCTCCGCAAGTACGCGGAGGCCGGCATCCCGCACTACTGGTGCATCGAGGACGAGGACGGAGCACCCGTCGTACACGTCTACGAGCTCGACGAACCGACCGGCGCCTACGCACCCGCCGGGATCTTCCGGGGCACCCTCCAGCGCCCGGTGCCCTTCGAGATGAGCCTTGATCTCGACCGGCTCACTCCGCCACGAAGCAACTGACAAGTCAGCAGGGGAAGACAGCAGGGGTGGGACTCACCCAGAGTCCCACCCCTGCTGACCTGCACACTTGGCGAGGCCGGCTCACACGCGGTCAGTAGTGGTACCGAGCCCTCGTGTCGCAGCCTGACCGCCGTCGCCTGCGAGTCGGCGATTACCGCGTTGTCTACACGATCCACAACGGGGAACTGGTGGTCTGGGTGGTTCACGTCGGACACCGCTCCACCGCTTACGACACCTGATACCCGTCGGAATCCGCAGGAGGCGGCGGCATCACCGTCCGGGCTGGTCGCGCCGGACTGTCAGTGGCGGCTGCTTCCATGCCGCCATGAGCACTGTGTACGAGACCGCCGCCCTCCTCCCCGACCCGCCCCAACTCCGTGCCCATCTGCGCGCACTGGCCGTCCTGGACGCCACGATCGGGGACGATCCGCAGTTCTCCCAGTACACCTTCGACACCACCTGGAGCCCCGGCGTCGAGGCGGCCCTGATGGAGAACGGTTCGGGGGACGACTTCTCCATCCTCTTCACCCCAGCCGGCGTGCTCATACGCGGCTTCGCCCACGAGTCGGAGATGAGCCCGTACGGGACGGACGACGAGCAGGTCTGGCCCGGTGTCATCGACGACGTGCCCGCCGCACTGCGCCCGGTGCTCGACGAGCCCGCCTTCCGCGATGAAGGGATCGATACGCCCCGGGTCACCGCATGCCTGTGGCGGGAGACCTGCGACACCGCCTGGAGCGCCGGCTCGACCATCCCCTTCCCCGCCGGCAGCGAGGACCCGGACGGCTCAGGCTTCCTCTTCCACCTCCTCACCGACCGCTCTCCCGAGGCCGTCCAGGCCCACTTCGAGGACTACTACGAGCGACCCGTCCCCCTCGATGCCATCCGCCACGTCCTCGCCGGACGCCCCCTCACCCCAGCGATCGCCCGGGCCCTCAACCCGGCCGTCCTCCCGGACAGCGCCCTGCTCCACAGGATCGAGGCACACCCCGAGGTCTCCTCCGGCAGGGAAGTCCTGGACCGCCCGCCCACCACCGCCGCCCGCACCGTCCCCGACGGATTCCTCCCCCACGTTCCCGATGACGAGGAGTCCACCTTCGAGCCGATGCTCGAACGGTCTACCGAGTAGGTCGGGCCCGACCGCCTGATCCGGCGTCAGAACATCCGGCACCCATCCAGCACGGTGACGACGAAGGGGCCGACTCCATCAGGAGTCGACCCCTTGCGACCTGCACGCTTAACGAATCGCCCAGCGTGCAGTGACGACACGATCAGACGTTGAAGCGGAACTCCACCACGTCGCCGTCCTGCATGACGTACTCCTTGCCCTCCATGCGGGCCTTGCCCTTCGCGCGGGCTTCCGTGACCGAGCCGCATTCGACCAGGTCCGCGAAGGAGATGACCTCGGCCTTGATGAAGCCGCGCTGGAAGTCGGTGTGGATGACGCCCGCGGCCTCGGGGGCGGTGGCGCCCTGCTTGATGGTCCAGGCGCGGGTTTCCTTCGGGCCTGCCGTCAGGTAGGTCTGGAGGCCCAGGGTGGCGAAGCCGACGCGGCCGAGGGTGGCGAGGCCGGGCTCGTCCTGGCCGACCGACTGGAGGAGCTCCAGGGCTTCCTCGTCGTCCAGCTCCGAGAGGTCCTGCTCCAGCTTCGCGTTCAGGAAGATGGCCTCGGCCGGGGCGACCAGGGCGGACTGCTCCGCCTTGAAGGCGTCGTCCGTCAGCTCGTCCTCGTCCACGTTGAAGACGTAGAGGAAGGGCTTGGTGGTGAGGAGGTGCAGCTCGTGGAGGAGGTCGCCCTGCTCCGTGCCCTTGGTGATGCCCTTCGAGAAGAGGGTGTCGCCCGCTTCGAGGATCTTCTTGGCCTCGACGACGGCCGCCAGGACCGCGACCTTCTCCTTCTGGAGGCGGGACTCCTTCGTCAGGCGCGGCTCCGCCTTCTCGATGGACTGGAGGTCCGCGAGGATCAGCTCGGTGTTGATCGTCTCGATGTCGTCCTTGGGCGAGACCTTGCCGTCGACGTGGACGACGTTCTCGTCCTTGAAGGCGCGGATGACCTGGCAGATCGCGTCCGACTCGCGGATGTTCGCGAGGAACTTGTTGCCGAGGCCCTCGCCCTCCGAGGCGCCGCGCACGATGCCCGCGATGTCGACGAAGTCGACCGTGGCGGGGAGGACCTTCTGCGAGCCGAAGATGCCGGCCAGGACGGCCAGGCGCGGGTCCGGGACGCCGACGACGCCGACGTTCGGCTCGATGGTGGCGAACGGGTAGTTGGCCGCCAGCACGTCGTTCTTGGTCAGGGCGTTGAAAAGGGTCGACTTGCCGACATTAGGCAGGCCGACGATTCCGATCGTGAGCGACACGTTGGCGACTTCCCGTAGCTGGAGGGGGCGGCGGCCCGGAGTGGGCCGTCGGACAGTTTACTTTCCGATGAGCGCCGGTGGATGTACGCGTGTCCGGGGGCCGATCCGGGGGGCCTCCCGCCTAGGTTGGTGGGGTGGAGCAATACAGGATGCGTTCGACAGGTCACCCTCAGGTGCGCGGCTCCCGGCCCCCCGCGGCCCGGGGCGGGCGGCGGCTGCCCCGGCCCCGGCTGACCGGGCTCGGCGGCGGGCTGTTCGCCTGCGTCGCGATGCTCCTGGCCGCCGGGATCTCCTGGCTGCTCTTCGACTCCTCGCTCTTCGCGTACGGGCTGCTCTTCCTCCCCGTGGCCGCCGCGACCGCCGCGTGGGTGCGGCCGGCCGACCTGGTCACCGCGCCCGTGGCCGTACCCATCGCCTTCGCCGCCGGGGTCTGGCCCGTGTCGGGCGCCTCCGGCGGCGCCGGCGGGCAGCTGATGGGGGTGGTGTCGGCGCTGTCCCTGCACGCCGGCTGGCTGTACGCGGGCACGCTGGTCGCGGCCCTGATCGCCCTGGTGCGGCGCGCCGCGCTGAGCGGGCGGCGGCGCGCCGCCCGGCGCAGCACCGCCTGACCCGCCTGACCCGCCCGACCCGCCCGACCCGCCCGACCCGCCCGACCCGTCCGGCCGCCGGCCCGCCTACCCCGCCTGCCGCGCCAGGTCGCGGGCGGCCATCGCCGCCCCGACGATGCCCGCGTTGTTCTGGAGCTTCGCCGGGACGATCTCCGCCCGGATGTCCTGGATCAGCGGGAGGAACTTCTCCGGCTTGCGGCTGACCCCGCCGCCGAGGATGAAGAGGTCCGGGGAGAAGAGCATCTCGACGTGGGCCAGGTACTTCTGCAGCCGGTGCGCCCAGCGCTCCCAGGTGAGGTCGCCGTCCTCCTTGGCCTTCACCGACGCCCGGGTCTCCGCGTCGTGGCCCTTGAGCTCCAGGTGGCCGAGTTCCGAGTTCGGCACGAGCCGCCCGTCCGTGAAGAGGGCGCTGCCGATGCCGGTGCCCAGGGTGAGCAGGATGACGGTGCCGCCCCGGCCGCGCCCGGCCCCGTACGTCATCTCCGCGACGCCCGCCGCGTCCGCGTCGTTGAGGACGGCGACCGGCAGGCCGTCGAGCTCCCGCGAGAGCAGGGCGGCGGCGTCCGTACCCACCCACGCCCTGTCGACGTTGGCGGCCGAGCGGGTGACGCCACCGGTGACGACACCCGGGAAGGTGACCCCCACCGGGCCCTTCCAGGAGAACGCGCCGATCACCTCCGCTACGCATCCGGCCACCCCCTCGGGGGTGGCCGGATGCGGTGTCAGTACCTTGTGGCGCTCCTGCGCCAGCTCGCCGCGGTCCAGGTCCACGGGAGCGCCCTTGATCCCGGAACCGCCGATGTCCACACCGAAGATCTGCATGGACTCACCGTACGAACGCCGGGCCCGGCAGGCTACTCGTCGGCGCCCCCGGCAGCCAGTTCGGCGGCCTCCGCGCGCAGGTCGCGGCGCAGCTCCTTGGGGAGGGAGAAGACGATGGACTCCTCGGCGGTCTTGACGATCTCCACGTCGGCGTAGCCGCGGGCGGCCAGCCACTCCAGGACCTCTTCGACCAGGACCTCCGGCACCGAGGCGCCCGAGGTCAGGCCGATCGTCGTGACGCCCTCCAGCCAGGCCTCGTCGATCTCGCTCGCGAAGTCGACCAGGTACGCGGCGCCCGCGCCGGCGTCGAGGGCGACCTCGACCAGCCGGATCGAGTTCGAGGAGTTCTTCGACCCGACCACGATGACCAGGTCGGAGTCGGAGCCCATGACCTTGACCGCGGCCTGCCGGTTGGAGGTGGCGTAGCAGATGTCGTCACTGGGAGGGGAGACGAGCAGGGGGAACTTCGTCTTCAGCGCGTCGACCGTCTCCATCGTCTCGTCGACCGAGAGCGTGGTCTGCGAGAGCCAGACGACCTTCGACTCGTCGCGCACCTCGACCTTCGCGACGTCGTCCGGGCCGTCGACGATGGTGATGTGGTCCGGGGCCTCGCCGGAGGTGCCGATGACCTCCTCGTGGCCCTCGTGGCCGATGAGGAGGATGTCGAAGTCCTCGTTCGCGTACCGGATGGCCTCCTTGTGCACCTTGGTGACCAGCGGGCACGTCGCGTCGATCGTCGCGAGCCTGCCGCGGGCGGCCTCCTCGTGCACCACCGGCGCCACGCCGTGCGCGGAGAACATCACGATGGAGCCGGGCGGGACCTCCTCCGTCCGCTCGACGAAGATGGCGCCCTTCTTCTCCAGCGTCTGGACGACGTACTTGTTGTGCACGATCTCGTGTCGGACGTAGACCGGCGCACCGTACTGCTGGAGGGCCGTCTCGACAGCGATCACGGCGCGGTCCACTCCCGCGCAATAGCCGCGCGGGGCGGCGAGCAGGACGCGGCGGGATGCGGAAGCGGGGGCGGGAGCAGTCATACGCTCCATCGTACGGGGGTCTCCAGCAGGCCGTACGTCCCCCGTTCGGCACACACTTGGTCGAACGTCCATACCGGCGATCCCTCGGAGGAACGATGGCATCCGCTACGGATTCCACCACCGTCCCGCCCACCGCCCTGCGTCGGAGCCTCGGATTCCGGGACCTGGTCGTCTACGGCCTCCTCTTCATCGCCCCCATGGCCCCGGTCGGGGTCTTCGGCACCCTGGACGCCAGGTCGCACGGCTCCGTCGCGCTCGTGTACCTCGTCGCGACGGCCGCGATGGCGCTGACGGCCTTCTCGTACGCGCAGATGGTGCGGGTGGCCCCGCAGGCGGGCTCGGTGTTCACCTACGCCCGCAAGGCGCTGGGCGAGGGGCCGGGGCTGATCGCCGGCTGGATGGCGATGCTGGACTACCTGCTGATCCCGGCGGTCGCGTACCTCTTCTCCGGGATCGCGATGAACGCGCTGGTCCCGGAGGTCTCCCGCTGGGTGTGGACGGCGCTGGCGGTGGCGGTCACCACCCTGCTGAACCTGTGGGGCGTACGGGCGGCCGCGCGCGTGGGCTTCGCGGTGCTCGCCGTGGAGCTCCTGGTCCTGCTCGTCTTCCTCGTCTCGGCGGTGACCGTACTGGTCCGGGACGGGGCCCGGCGCGGCTGGCTGTCGCCGCTGACCGGCGACGGCTCGCTGGGCTTCTCGACGGCCGCCGTCCTGGGCGCGGTGTCGATCGCGGTCCTGTCCTACCTGGGCTTCGACGCCATCGTCTCCTTCGCGGAGGAGGTGACCGGGGGCTCGGCCCGGGTGGCTCGGGCGGTGCTGTTCTGCCTGGCGCTGACCGGAGTGCTGTTCCTGGTCCAGACCTACCTCGCGGCGCTGCTCACCCCGGTCTCCTCGGCGGAGCTGGCCGCCGACCCGGCGCTGCAGGGGCCGGCCTTCTACGACGCCGTCGAGGCCTCGGTCGGGGGGTGGCTGCACGACCTGGTGGCGGCGAGCAAGGCGGTCGGGGCGGCCTTCGCGGCGCTGGCCGGGCAGGCCGCGGCCGGGCGGCTGCTGTTCGCGATGGCCCGGGAGCGGCGGCTGCCGGGTGTTCTGGCGCGCACCTCGGGCGGCACCCCGAGGGCGGCGCTGCTGGTCGCGGCCACGGTGACGCTGGTGGCGGCGGTGTGGGCGGCCCGCCGCGACGACGGGCTCGACCACCTGGTCTCCGTGGTGGACATCGGAGCGCTGACGGCCTTCACGCTGCTGCACGCCTCGGTGGTGGGCTGGTTCGTGGTGCGGCGGATGGAGGGCCCGCCGATCTGGTGGAAGCACCTGGTGTTCCCCGTACTGGGCGCCGCCGTGACCGTGGCCGTGATCGTCGAGGCGTCCTGGACGGCGCAGCTCGTGGGGGCGGTGTGGCTGCTGGTGGGGCTGTGCGTCCTGGCCGCCCAGCGCGGCCGACGCGCCGGGGCCGCGGCCGACGGGCCCGGTACGGGTGTCGGCCCCGGCGGCTAGCCTGCGTGCATGGGTCTGAATACGTCGGCTGATGCGCCGTTGCCGGTCGGTCAGGTGTCCCGGCTCATCGGGGGCTGGATCGACCGGCTGGGTCAGGTGTGGGTGGAGGGGCAGATCACGCAGCTGTCCCGGCGGCCGGGGGCGGGGGTGGTGTTCCTGACGCTGCGGGACCCGTCGCACGACATCTCCGTCAGCGTGACCTGCTTCCGGCAGGTCTGGGAGGAGGTGGCGGACACGGTGTCGGAGGGCGCGCGGGTCGTCGTCCTGGCCAAGCCCGAGTGGTACGCCCCGCGCGGGCAGCTGTCCCTGCGGGTCACCGAGATCCGCCCGGTCGGCATCGGGGAGCTGCTGGCCCGGCTGGAGCGGCTGAAGCGGTCGCTGGCCGCCGAGGGCCTGTTCGCGCTGGACCGCAAGAAGCCGCTGCCGTTCCTGCCGCAGCTGATCGGGCTGGTGGTGGGGCGGGCCTCGGCGGCCGAGCGGGACGTGCTGGAGAACGCCCGGCGGCGCTGGCCGGCGGTGCGCTTCGAGGTGCGCAACGTGGCCGTGCAGGGGGTGCACGCGGTGCCGCAGGTGGTGCAGGCGGTCAAGGAGCTCGACGCCCGGCCCGATGTGGACGTGATCATCGTGGCCCGCGGCGGCGGCAGCGTGGAGGACCTGCTGCCCTTCTCCGACGAGGAGGTCGTACGGACGGTCGCGGCGGCCCGTACGCCGGTGGTCTCGGCGATCGGGCACGAGCCGGACTCGCCGCTGCTGGACCTGGTGGCGGACCTGCGGGCCTCCACGCCGACGGACGCCGCGAAGAAGGTGGTCCCGGACGTCGGGGAGGAGATGGAGCGGGTGCGCCAGCTCCAGGGCCGGGGGCTGCGCGCGCTGCGCGGGCTGCTGGACCGGGAGGAGCGGGGGCTCGCGCACGCCCTGGCCCGGCCGGTGTTCGTGCACCCGCAGCGGATGGTGGAGAACCGGGAGTCCGAGCTGGACGCGCTGCTGGCCCGCAGCCGGCGCACGCTCGGGCACCTGCTGGACCGGGCCGACTCCGAGCTGGAGCACACCCGGGCCCGGGTCCTCGCGCTGTCCCCCGCGGCCACCCTGGAACGGGGGTACGCCGTGCTCCAGCGGGCGGACGGGCATGTGGTGCGGGCGCCCGACGAGGTCGAGCCGGGGCAGGTACTGCGGGCGCGGGTGGCGGCGGGCGAGTTCGCGGTGGAGGTCACGCCGGAGACCGCCTCAAAAGCCGCTAGAGGATGACAAGTTCCGGCAACGGATTCGTTGCAGTGCACAGATACGATGAGGAAACGGGAATGACTGAGAGCGACACCGCGCTGGGGTACGAGCAGGCCCGCGACGAACTCGTCGAGGTCGTCCGCAGGCTGGAGGCCGGCGGCACCTCCCTGGAGGAGTCCCTCGCGCTCTGGGAGCGCGGCGAGGAGCTGGCGCAGGTCTGCCGGCACTGGCTGGAGGGGGCCCGCGCCCGGCTGGACTCGGCGCTGGCGGCCCGGGAGGCGGCCGGGGACGGCGACGGCCGCGAGGGGGGCCGCGAAGAGTGATCCAGGTCTCGCCAGGCCAATTTAGTTGAAATTTCATCTACTTTCGTCGTAGAGTCGGAGACGTCGCGCTTCACCTCCGTACAGAAGAAGGCTTACCGATGTCTCTCGTGCTCGACGCCGCTGCTCAGGACCTGCTGTTCCGCGAGGCCCGCACCGCCAACTCGTTCTCCGACGAGCCGGTCACCGACGAGCAGGTCCAGGCCATCTACGACCTGGTGAAGTTCGGCCCCACGGCCTTCAACCAGACCCCGCTGCGCATCACGCTGGTCCGCTCCCCCGAGGCCCGCGAGCGCCTCGTGAAGCACATGGCCGAGGGCAACCAGCCCAAGACCGCCGCCGCCCCGCTGGTCGCGATCCTCTCCGCCGACAACGAGTTCCACGAGGAGCTCCCCCAGCTGCTGCCGCACTTCCCGCAGGCCAAGGACGCCTTCTTCTCCGAGCGCCCGGTCCGCGAGCAGTCCGCCCTGGTCAACGCCTCGCTGCAGGCCGCCTACTTCATCGTCGGCGTCCGCGCCGCCGGCCTGGCCGCCGGCCCGATGACCGGTCTGGACTTCGCCGGCGTCCAGAAGGAGTTCCTGGACGCCGACCACACCCCGCTGATGGTCGTCAACATCGGCAAGCCGGGCGAGAACGCCTGGTTCCCGCGCTCCCCGCGCCTGGACTTCGACCAGGTCGTCACCACCGTCTGAGTCCTGCCCCGCGCAGAGCAGAACGGACGCACGAAGAAGGCCGCCCGCCCCGGTTCCCCCGGGGCGGGCGGCCTTCTTCGTGCTGTTCGTGCTCTTCGCGCTCTTCGCGCTCTTCGCGCTCTTCGCGCCCGGCCGGGTACCCGGCGCCGCGCGCCGGACCCGCCGCGGGCCGACAGGGCCTACGAGGCCTGCGCCCCCTGCTTGAACTCCAGCACCGCGGCCATCGCACCGAGCTGCTCGAAGGAGGCCGTCCCGGTCACGACGGTGACGTAGCCCTGCTCCTGGAGCACCAGCGCGTCGTACTTCTCGCCGTCCCAGCGCTCCCAGGCGCGGTCGCCGACCTGCTGGGTCTGCCCGGTGGCCTTCGCCCCCCGGGTGACGCCCTCCACGAACTTCGCCGAGGCGTCGCTGGACTGCTCCACCGCCACGTACTGCTTGTCCGGGTCCAGGAAGCCCAGGTGCCAGGCGTTGGCCTCCTTGCGCTCGAACGTCACCGAGGTCGCCCGCCACTCCTTCGGCAGCCCCACCGGGGCCGCGACGGGGTACGACGCGGCGCGCCGCGCCGTGATGGTCTCCACCCGGTAGTCCACCGTGCGCGTCGGGTCGGCCGAGTCGTCATGGGGGAGGAAGATGTAGATCCCCGCCACGACGACGCCGATCACCACCAGCGACCGCACCATGTCCCAGACCGTCTGCTTGCCTTTCATACCTGCCACGCCCCCCATCGTCCCGCATGCCCGGGGGCGATCAGCGCCGGGGTCGGCGTGGCGGGTGCGGAAGAAGACCCGTACGGGACGGGAGGGGCGGGGGATGTGTCCGCTCAGCCCGTCCCGTTGACCGATATTCCGCTCATAAGTGACCCGCTCTGCTCAATATGTCGACGTACCGATAGAGTTCCAGCACCCTCACATCCCGGCCGTCGTCGTACAGAAAGGTGCGCTCCGATGACCGAGCACAACCTGCCGCCCCAGCTCGAAGTCTCTCCCGAAGCCCCCGACCGCAACCTCGCCCTGGAACTCGTCCGGGTCACCGAGGCCGCCGCACTCGCCGCGGGCCGGTGGGTCGGCCGTGGCGACAAGCTCGGCGCGGACGGCGCCGCGGTCAACGCCATGCGCACCCTGATCTCCACCGTCTCGATGAACGGCGTCGTCGTCATCGGCGAGGGCGAGAAGGACGAAGCCCCGATGCTCTTCAACGGCGAGCAGGTCGGCGACGGCACCGGTGCCGAGGTCGACATCGCCGTGGACCCGATCGACGGCACCACCCTCAACGCCAAGGGCATGCCCAACGCCATCGCCGTCCTGGCGGCCGCCGACCGCGGCACGATGTTCGACCCGTCCGCGGTCTTCTACATGGACAAGCTCGTCACCGGCCCCCAGGCCGCCGACTTCGTCGACATCAACGCGCCCGTTTCGGTGAACATCCGCCGGGTCGCCAAGGCCAAGGGCATGGCCGTCGAGGACGTCACGGTCGTCATCCTGGACCGCCCCCGCCACGAGGGCATCGTCAAGGAGATCCGCGAGACCGGCGCCCGCATCAAGTTCATCTCCGACGGCGATGTCGCGGGCTCGGTCATGGCGGTGCGCGAGGGCACCGGCGTCGACCTGCTCCTGGGCATCGGCGGCACCCCCGAGGGCATCATCTCGGCCTGCGCCATCAAGTGCCTCGGCGGCACGATCCAGGGCAAGCTGTGGCCCAAGGACGACGCCGAGCGCCAGAAGGCCCTGGACGCGGGCCACGACCTGGACCGGGTGCTGCACACCAACGACCTGGTGTCCGGCGAGAACGTCTTCTTCGTCGCCACCGGCATCACCGACGGCGAGCTGCTGCGCGGCGTCCACTACCGCTCGGAGACCGCGACCACGTCCTCGCTGGTCATGCGCTCGAAGTCGGGCACGATCCGGCAGATCGACTCCACCCACCGCCTCTCGAAGCTGCGCGCGTACAGCGCGATCGACTTCGACCGGGCGCAGTAGGAGCGGCCGGGCCGGCGACGGCACGGCGAAAGGGGCGGTCCCGGTGCGGGGGGACCGCCCCTTCGTCGTACGGGGACTGTCGTGTCGTACGGGGATTTCCGGTGGGGGCACGGGGGCCCACCGGCGCGTACGGGGACCCGTTCGCGCGTACGGGACCGGCGCGCGCGTACGGGCTCAGCCGGCGGCGGCGATGGGCGGCGTACCCGCCCCGGGGAGCAGCTCGGCGGCCCGGCGGCGCCTGCGCCCCAGGACCACGCGGCGTTCGGCGGCGGTGAGGCCGCCCCAGACTCCGTAGGGCTCGGGCTGGAGCAGTGCGTGCTCGCGGCAGGCGACCATCACGGGGCAGCGCGCGCAGACCCGCTTGGCGGCCTCCTCGCGCGCGAGCCGGGCCGCGGTCGGCTCCTTGGAGGGTGCGAAGAAGAGGCCCGCCTCGTCCCTGCGGCACACCGCCTCCGCATGCCATGGGCCGTCCTCTTCGCGCGCCGGCATCCGTGGCTTCGGCACCGCGGCCGGACGCGCCTGAAGACTCTGGACGGCGGCTGCCTGCAGGGACTGATGCGGCGGATGCGGCACGGGTCTACTCCTGACGACGTATACGCGAGCGAGAGACGATGCACCAGTCCCTACCCGCTGTGCGTGCCACTAAGCACTGTGCACCGTCACCGATGGGAGGTTCGACCGAAATACGCCGCAGGCACACGCCCGCCGCACGGGGCCCCCGGGGCCCGCGGCAGGGCCCGCGCGGCGGCTCAGCCGTCGAGCCGCTTGCGCAGCTTCTGGGCCAGGTCGACCAGGCGGGATCCGGGCTTGGGGTAGGCCTCGATGTTCCCGAGCAGCGCGAATCCGCGGACGATGACCACCGGTGCCTGCGGGTCGCTCGGGCCGCCCTCGCCGCGTACCTCGAAGTTGCCCAGGACCCCGCTGCCGTAGCCGCGCAGCGTGACGTTCTCCGGCACCAGCACCTCGACGTTGCCGAGGACAGAGGTCACGTTGATCTCGGTGACCTGCTGTTCGAAGACCGCTTCGGTGAGGTCGATGGTGATGTCGCCGAGGACCGAGACCGCGCGGGTGCGGGCCCCGGGGCGCCAGCGGCCCTTGCGGGCGGAGCTGCTGCACACGGCGACCACCGTCTCGACCGGGCCGGACGCGGCCACGGCCGGCAGCGCGGCCGACGGGGCGGCGGGGCCGGACGCCGCCGCGGCGCCGGCCGGGAGGTCGCTCACCAGTACGTCCAGCTCCCCCACCGTCTTCAGGGCGTAGAGGGAGTCCAGGCGCTCGGAGTGCTCTTCTGCGGTCAGCCGGCCCTCGGCGAGGGCGTGGGAGAGGATCTCGGCGATCCGGTCCCGATCGGCGTCGGAGGCGCGCAGCCCGGCGGGGGCGGCGGCCACGGGGGCGGGGGCGGCAGGGTGCTTTTCCAGGTCCACGTCAACCAGCATAGCGAGACACGATAGATCGCGATACTCCCTCGCCGGGGCCGACTGAGCCTTACCTCACAGACAAAGCCCCCGGGGGAGGTCCTACGCTGGTTAACCGCGCTGCCAAATTGGTCGCCAGCGCCGTCTGCCGAGTGAGGAATGACTGCCGTCATGCCAGAGTTTGCGTACACCGATCTGCTCCCCCTGGGCGAGGACACCACCCCGTACAGGCTGGTGACCTCGGAGGGCGTCTCGACCTTCGAGGCCGACGGCCGTACGTTCCTCAAGGTCGAGCCGGAGGCGCTGCGCAAGCTCGCCGAAGAGGCCGTCCACGACATCCAGCACTTCCTGCGCCCCGCGCACCTCGCCCAGCTGCGCCGCATCATCGACGACCCGGAGGCGAGCTCGAACGACAAGTTCGTCGCGCTCGACCTCCTCAAGAACGCGAACATCGCGGCGGCCGGCGTCCTGCCGATGTGCCAGGACACGGGCACGGCGATCGTGATGGGCAAGCGCGGCCAGAACGTGCTGACCGAGGGCGCGGACGAGGCCGCCCTCTCCCGCGGCATCTACGACGCGTACACCCGCCTGAACCTGCGCTACTCGCAGATGGCCCCCCTCACCATGTGGGAGGAGAAGAACACCGGCTCGAACCTGCCCGCGCAGATCGAGCTGTACGCGACCGACGGCGGCGCGTACAAGTTCCTCTTCATGGCCAAGGGCGGCGGCTCCGCCAACAAGTCGTTCCTCTACCAGGAGACCAAGGCGGTCCTCAACGAGGCCTCCATGATGAAGTTCCTGGAGGAGAAGATCCGCTCCCTCGGTACGGCGGCCTGCCCGCCCTACCACCTGGCGATCGTCGTCGGCGGCACCTCCGCCGAGCACGCGCTGAAGACGGCCAAGTACGCCTCCGCCCACTACCTGGACGAGCTGCCCCGCGAGGGCTCCGCGCTGGGCCACGGCTTCCGCGACGAGGCCCTGGAGCAGCAGGTCTTCGAGCTGACCCAGAAGATCGGCATCGGCGCGCAGTTCGGCGGCAAGTACTTCTGCCACGACGTCCGCGTCGTCCGCCTCCCCCGCCACGGCGCGTCCCTCCCGGTCGCCATCGCGGTGTCCTGCTCGGCGGACCGCCAGGCCACCGCGAAGATCACCGCCGAGGGCGTCTTCCTGGAGCAGCTGGAGACGGACCCGGCGCGGTTCCTGCCGGAGACCGAGGACTCGCACCTCGACTCGGCCTCGGACGTCGTCTCGATCGACCTGAACCAGCCGATGGACGACATCCTGGCGACCCTGACCAAGCACCCGGTCAAGACCCGGCTGAGCCTGACCGGACCGCTGGTCGTGGCCCGCGACATCGCGCACGCCAAGATCAAGGAACTGCTGGACTCGGGCGCGGAGATGCCGCAGTACCTGAAGGACCACCCGGTCTACTACGCCGGCCCGGCGAAGACCCCCGAGGGCTACGCGTCCGGCTCCTTCGGCCCGACCACGGCCGGCCGCATGGACTCCTACGTCGAGCAGTTCCAGGCGGCGGGCGGCTCCAAGGTCATGCTGGCCAAGGGCAACCGCTCGCAGCAGGTGACGGACGCGTGCGGCACGCACGGCGGCTTCTACCTCGGCTCGATCGGCGGCCCGGCCGCGCGCCTGGCCCAGGACTGCATCAAGAAGGTCGAGGTCCTGGAGTACGAGGAGCTCGGCATGGAGGCGGTCTGGAAGATCGAGGTCGAGGACTTCCCGGCGTTCATCGTCGTGGACGACAAGGGCAACGACTTCTTCCAGAACCCGGCCCCGGAGCCGACGTTCACCCACATCCCGGTCCGCGGCCCCGGCCTGGCGTAACCCCGCCCCCACGAGCCGAGAGAGCCTCTGGCGCCCCGCCGGGGGCTCTCGCCGTACCTGCCCCCGCACCGGACGGCAGGGGGCCGGGCTGCGCGTTTCCTGTTCCGGAAACTCGAAACCCTTGCACCTTCCCCGAGTTGGTCGCCAGGATCGATCACGGCACACCGACGCAGGCCGGAAGGGGAAGCTGTGAAGGTCACCAAGATTGTGAGCACCTGTGACCTGCAGGACTGTCCGACGATCTACCTCACCGACAGAGGCACCCTGCTGGTTCAGGGCGAAACCCCGACCGACCACGGTCTGGAGATTCCCGCGCACGAAACCGTTGTCGAGATCCCAGAGCAGCTGATCTTCGATCTCATCCGGAAGGGCCTCCGTGGCGCCTAAGACCCTCGGGGAGCTCTTCGACACCTTCGAGCAAGAGGCGTTTCGGCTGGAGACGCTGGACGATTACAGCAAGTCGGGCAACACGCAGGCCTACGCGGATTTCCTGGCCGGCGAGCCCCAGCCGGCCGACTACAACGAGGATTGGGTGTCAGAGCTGCTCTCCCACACCAGCAGGGGGAAGCGCATTTATCGTGTGCACATCCTGTCCCGACCCCTCACTCCGTACCTACGGTTCGAACTGGGCTGGGGCTACCGGAAGAACGTGACGGGCGGCGAAGAATTCTTCATCCTCGACGTCACCGGAAAACCCAACCCGCTGGAACGCGTTCCCGATTTCTGGTTGATGGACAGCGCAACTCCAGGCGTAATGAACTACTCGGACGATGGATCGTTCCTCGGAGTTGACATTCTTCCCGAGGATCGGGCGGATGAATTCCGTGCGTACCGAGACACGGCGATGAGTCATGCCGTGGCGTTCTCCGAATGGTGGGCGAAGCACGGCGAGTGAACAAAGGACAGCTAGGGGCCGCGTTGCGGGCGCTACGGCAAGCATCCGGGAAGGAAGCCAAGGCCGTCGCCCGCAGCGCCGTCATGTCCGCGAGCAAGCTGAGCAAAATCGAGACGGCCAAGGTTGTTCCGTCCGCTGCGGACGTTGAGCGCATCCTTACGGCCATAGGCGTTTCGGATGAGGTGAAGCAGGAGTATCTGGAGGCTGTCAGGGCAGCGGCGACAGAAGCCACAGCGTGGCGCCTCATCCGCCGCATGGGAGTACACAAGGCCCAGCAGCAAACAAGGGCTCTCGAATCCCAGATGACGCTCCTACGGCTCTTCCAGCCGGCCCTCGTTCCGGGCCTGCTCCAAACGCCTGAGTACATGAGGGCGATTCTGTCGCGACATGACCTCGGCGAGGAGGTACTTACCAAAACAATCAGTGCCCGCCTGGAACGGCAACAGGCACTGTACGACACAGGGAAGGAACTCCAGTTCGTCATCACGGAGCCTGTCTTGCGGTGGCGAATTGTGACGGCGTCCAGGATGGCAGAGCAAATGGACCGGATCGCCTCCCTCTCCCGCCTGCCTCATATAAACATCCGCATCGTTCCGCTCTCGGCACGGCAGCACGACATAGCCAATCACGCCTTTGTGGTCCGAGACGATCGGACGGTGACCGTCGAAACCACGCATGCTGAAATCGTGGTAACAGACCCACGGGATGTAGCTCTGTACGTCCGCAAGTTCGAGGGCTTCGCAACGCTGGCGCTTTCCGGCGACGAAGCGCGCGCCATGCTTGAGGCTGTTCGGCAAGAGTTCTTGCGCGAACAGGAAACCGGCTAGAACCACGCCCCGTAGCCCGGACATCATTGGTTGTCGATTCCCGGAGACAGCGGCGAAGGGGTGCGCAATGGCGACCGATACGGACGAGTGGGCTTCAGGTCCGCCTCTGGTGATCTACCGGCACGCGGAGGAGCGCCCCGGTCGCGGAATGGCCGCGTGATGGAGATGCAGGCCTGGAGAAACGCGTGGGACCGGGCCGAAAGCGCCTCGGAGTCCATACGTGCGGCCCTTGCCGCCCTCGGTCTCCCCGAGTCCGCGTGGTGCGGCGTCAGGCCCTCGGTCACCGGCACCGGCCGCGCGTACGTGGACCTCGGAAAGCTCCCGACCGAAGCGGTGGAGCAGATCGCCGAAGCCCTTCGGTCGCCCTCGGCGCACTGAGGCGCCGGCAGAACCCCTGTCCCCGTCCCCACGTCCCGGCGTGAGGCAGGCACGAGGCCTTCAGCCCGCCGCGGGCGGACAGCAAGACACAGCCGGCAGGAGGTGCACGCATGCGCAACGAACCCGGAGACGAGTCGGGAGACGGAGGGACCGGCGGAGGCCAGTTCCCGCCCCCGCCCGCCACGTGACCCCACACAACAGGAGGTGCACATGACGACCATGCCGGACTCCCCCGTCGGACACCGTGGACCCCGGCTGGCACGCGTTCGTGCTGCACACGCAGGCGTACGCCGCCTGGTGTCAGGAGCAGTTCGGGTTCTTCCTCGGTCACGAGCCCAAGGCCACCGTCCGCACGCGTCCGCTGATCGGTTCCGTGGTCGACCGCGTGAAGGCAGCCGGGTTCTACGTCGACGACCGGCTGTGGGGCTCCGCGAAGGAGTGCAACCCCCCGGCCTGCTGCGGCGACGGCGACGGCTGCTGAGCGGTTCGCGCAGCGATCACCTGGCAGGCCGGTTCAGCCCTCCCTGACCCACCCGATCAGGACGCGACCCGGGGCGCGGGCATTGCGCCCCGGGTCGCACCACACCCAAGGGTTCCAGTGATGGCAACGAATGACGAGGGACTGACCGGCCGTGGCCGCGTCACGGTGTTCACGATGTTCGGTGTGGTCTTCGGGTACGCCACCCACCACCTTGACGAGCGGCAGATCGGGGACGTGGCCGTCGTCGGCCCCCTGACGCCCGGGGCGGAGTGGCCACGCCTTTGGCAGATGGCCCGCACCTGCGGAAAGCCGACCGCCAAGGACGCCGAGCTGGCGCAGTGGATTCTGGCCCAGGCGACCCGCTCGTTCGTCTGCGGCAGTGACCGCATCGCGCAGTTCGACCGGCAGGGCTGGAAACTTGAGCCCGGCGGCAAGCGGATCGGCTTCGAGGCGACCTACGCCAACCGCGACCACCTCTGGACGGGCAACATGACCGTGGACGGCCTCACCCCGGACCAGGTGGCGGAGCGGCCCACCATCTACCGGGCCCGGCGTGAGTTGTCGACCCGGCGCGGATCGGCCTCTCCCCCTGGTCCACAGCAGTGGATCGCAGCAGCTCGGCCTCCACCGGGGTGGCGTGCAGACCGTTCGCCCGCGCCTCGCGCAGCTGGGGCAGTGTGAGCCCGTACATCGCGCGGACGGCCTTCAGCGGCACCCCGTCCGGACCGCCGACGGCGAGGCGTACGGTGCCCTCCGTCGCGACGATCCGCTCGCGGACCCATGGTGGGGGCGGGCCCCAGCCGCCGTCGCAGTATTGGAACGCCGTCAGGGGGGCGGTGCAGTAGGACTGCTCCTCCCAGCGCAGCCGTCCCCCGACGACGCGCTGCCACGCCTCGGAGCGGCACGCGTCGCAGGGCTCGCAGTGGAGCGTCACGAACTGTTCAGCCATCGGTGGAGCATCCCGTAACGGGTCGGGCCGCGCATCCGGATAACGTCTGCGGCATGACTGAGCTGTCCTCCCCCACCGCCCGCGACGTGCGCGTCGTCGCTCATCGCGGGGCCTCGTACGCGCACCCCGAACACACCATCGAGGCCTACCGGCAGGCCATCGCCGACGGCGCGGACGCGCTGGAGTGCGATGTGCGGCTGAGTGCCGACGGGCGGCTGGTGTGCGTGCACGACCGGACGGTGGAGCGGACCTCCGACGGCCGCGGCGTCGTCTCCGAGATGACGTACGAGGAGCTGTCCGCGCTCGACTTCGGCCGGTGGAAGGGCGACGCGCACCGCGGGGCGCGGGTGCTGCTCTTCGAGGACCTGCTCAAGGAGGCGCTGGCCGCGGACCGGCCCGTGGGGCTGGCGGTCGAGACCAAGCACCCCACCCGGGCCGGCGGGCGCCTGGAGGCCGAGCTGGTGCGGGTGCTGCGCGACCACGGCCTGGCCGACGGGGCGTCGGGGCTCGTCGAGGTGATGAGCTTCTCCCGGACCGCGCTGACGCGGATGCACCGGCTCGCCCCCGGGCTGCCGGCCGTGTACCTGATCGAGCGCCGGGTCAGGCCGGTCCGTCCCCCGTTCGCGACGCACGCGGGCCCCGGCATCGACCTGGTGCGCAAGGACCCCGGACTCGTGGGGCGCCTGAAGGCGAAGGGGCTGGCGGTGCGGGTGTGGACCGTGGACGAGCCCGAGGACGTGGAGCTGTGCGTCCGGCTCGGGGTGGACACCATCATCACCAACCGGCCGCGCGAGGTGCGCGGGCTGCTCGGGGCGCGGGCCCGCTGAGGGCGGCCGTTCAGTACGCCGGGTGCCCGCTCCGCGGCGCGCCGCGCCGGGTGGCCCGGACTGCGCGGACGCAGCCGGCCGTGCAGCCGGCCGCGCCGGCCAGCGACAGCGCGAGCAGCGGGTTCACCCAGGGCGAGACGAGTTCCACGTGGGTGCCGCCGGGGAACTCGCAGAGCACCGAGGCGGGCAGCAGCGTCCGGGTGACGGTGATGTCGGCGTCGGGGGTGCGGTACCCGCCGGGCCCCTGGTGTTCGGCGAGCGCCTGCACGCAGGGCCGTACGGGGCGGGAGTCGAGGCCCGTGAGACCGCCGACGGCGGTCAGGAGGGCCGCCGCGCTCAGGCACAGTGCCGCCGCTTCCACCCACCTGCCGAGGGGGTTCGCGCTCACGGCCGGCTTGCGGGTCGCCAGCAGGTGGACTCCTTTGCCCAGGAGGAAGAGGAGGGCGAGGAGACCGAGGGCGGCCATGAGGAGGGCGGTGACGATCGAACTGCTCCCTTGCGGAGATCTGTGTGCGCCGGGGACCTGGTGCCGCGGCGCGCCTGCCGGAGACTACGGACGTACGTCCGGGCCGTCCGGTTGCGGAGGTGGGAACACCCGGCCGGGCGAGCCGGCCGGGTGTGGGGGGTCCGAGGGGATGGCGGGGTTACGCGAAGCGCTGGTTCGCCGAGCCGTTGCAGGGCTGGAGGCGCAGTGGTTCGTGGGCGGCGGCCACGGTCAGGCACATGCCGGTGGCGGCGGCCGGACGCAGGGTGGCGCCGTCGCGGACGAACTTCTGGTTGGCGCCGCCGTGGCAGTTCCACAGGATCAGACCGGTGCCGGCCCCGTAGTTCGCGCCGGGGACGTCCAGGCAGCGGTCCTGGGTGAGTTCGGTGTGCACGGCGCCGCGGGCGGCTTCGTACCACCAGCCCTGGTTGCGGCCGCCGTGGCAGTCCCAGCCGACGACCTTGGTGTTGTTGGCGCTGGAGCCGCCGAAGTCGTCGAGGCAGTTGCCGGTGGCCTCGTTCTTGAGGGGCTTGTAGAGGTCGTCCCAGGCGCCGGCCTGCAGGACGGGCGTCCCGGTGCTGGCGGGGTCGGCGCAGGAGGCCTCGCGCAGGCCGGAGTCGTAGAGCTGGGTCAGGCAGGACGCGAAGGCGCCGTGGCCGCGGTAGTTGGGGTGGAAGGACTGGCGGGCGGTGTTCTCGTCCCACGGGAAGTGGTCGCCGACGTCGAGGTAGAGGCCGCGGGCCCAGGTGTCCTCCATGCACACCTCGTGGCCCTGGAAGAGGCGCGAGTTGTCCAGGTAGAGGGCGCCGGAGGCGCGGGCGGCCTCGCGCATGCCCTTCTCGAAGGTGGGCACCGCGTAGTTGCGGCCCCAGGCGGCGTCGGAGTCGTATCCGGCGCAGCCTCCGGGGAGCTTGCCGGGGAAGTCGGGGTTGTCGTTGAAGTCGGGGCCGATGGGGCTGGGGTAGCCCATCACGACGAGCTTGTAGTCGGAGTCGGCGTAGCCGGCGTCGCGCATGACCGTCCTGAGGTCGGCGACGGTGGCCTCCACCTTCGGCTTCAGGCCGTCGACGCGGGCCTGCCAGCCGGGGCCGTACTTGGGCTCGCAGGTGCCCTGGCTGAGCACCCAGCGGGTGACGCAGTCGGTCATGACGGGGCCGAACTGGAGGTCGTCGTTGGCCCCGGCGACCAGCAGCACCATCTTGATCTTCGTGTTGCGGGCCTTGACGGCGAGGCTGTCGCTCTGGACCAGCTCGTCGGCGTACTGCTTGCTGCCGCCGATCCTGATGTTCCCGGTGTAGCCGCCGGAGCAGGCCACGTTGAAGGTCAGGTCGGCCGGGATGCCGGTGCGGTGGATCGCCGAGTCCGGCGAGCGGTGACACTGGTTGGCGGACGTGTTGGTCGCCGGGTCGTAGTTGCCGACGCCCTCGCCCGAGATCTCGCTGTCGCCGAGCGAGATGAGCCCGGTCTTGCGCTCGTTCAGCGGGCGGATCGCCGGGTCTCCGTAGAGCTTGGTGGCCTCGGCGGCCCGGACGGCTTCGAGTTCCGGCGAGAGGGGTGTGATCGAGCCGCCGGCGGCGGGTGCCGCCTGGGCCATGGGGGTGATGGCGGTGACGCCCCCGAGGGCGGCCGCGATCGCCGCGATGGCGGCGAAGGTAGATCTGAGCCTGGGTTTCGTACGCGCACGTGCCATGAACGCCTCCCCGATTGCGGTGTTACCCGTGGTGTCACCCGTGGTGTTACCCACGGTATTTACTGGTCGGTAGGGGAGTTGGGAACACTTCGAACAAGACAATTGCTCAACTTTTTCAGGAGGCAACGAACATGACAGAGGACCAGCGGTCCGAAGCGTTCCGGACCGAGCACGATTCCATGGGCGAGGTACGCGTCCCCGCGCACGCCAAGTGGCGCGCCCAGACCCAGCGCGCCGTGGAGAACTTCCCGCTCTCGGGGCAGCGGATCGAGCGCGCCCACATCGAAGCCCTGGCCCGCATCAAGTCGGCCGCGGCCGCGGTGAACGAGAAACTGGGCGTGCTGGACGCCGACACGGCGGGCGCCATCCGCTCCGCCGCGGCCGAGGTCGCCGACGGCCGCTGGGACGACCACTTCCCCGTGGACGTCTTCCAGACCGGGTCCGGGACCTCGTCCAACATGAACGCCAACGAGGTCATCGCCACCCTGGCCACCGAACGGCTCGGGCGCGACGTGCACCCCAACGACCACGTCAACGCCTCACAGAGCTCCAACGACGTCTTCCCCTCCTCCATCCACATCGCCGCCACCGCCGCCGTCACCGGCGAGCTGATCCCGGCCCTGGAGCACCTCGCCGCCGCCCTGGAGCGCAAGGAGGCCGCGTTCGCCGAGGTGGTCAAGGCCGGGCGCACGCACCTGATGGACGCCACCCCGGTCACCCTGGGCCAGGAGTTCGGCGGGTACGCCGCCCAGGTGCGCCACGGCGTCGAGCGGCTGCGCGCCGCCCTGCCCCGGCTGGCCGAACTGCCCCTGGGCGGCACGGCGGTCGGCACCGGCATCAACACCCCTCCCGGGTTCTCCGCCGCGGTGATCGCCGAGGTGGCCGCGGCGACCGGACTGCCGCTGACCGAGGCCCGCAACCACTTCGAGGCCCAGGGGGCCCGGGACGCGCTGGTGGAGACCTCCGGGATGCTCCGCACCATCGCCGTCTCGCTCACCAAGATCTGCAACGATCTGCGCTGGATGGCCTCGGGCCCGCGCACCGGATTGGCCGAAATCAATCTGCCGGATCTGCAACCGGGGTCCTCGATCATGCCCGGAAAGGTCAATCCGGTGGTCCCGGAGGCCGTCCTGATGATCGCCGCGCAGGTGACGGGGAACGACACCGCGGTCGCCGTGGCGGGCGCGGCCGGCAACTTCGAGCTCAATGTGATGCTCCCGGTGATGGCCAGGAACCTCCTCGAATCGATCCGCCTGCTCGGCAACGGCAGCCGGCTGCTGGCCGACCGCACGGTGGACGGGATCACCGCCAATTCCGAGCGGGCCAGGGAGTACGCCGAGTCCTCGCCCTCCGTGGTGACCCCGCTGAACCGCTACATCGGCTACGAGGAGGCGGCCAAGGTCGCCAAGCGGGCCCTCGCCGAGCGGAAGACGATCAGGGAGGTCGTCCTGGAGTCCGGCTACGTCGAGCGGGGCGCGCTCACCCTGGAAGAGCTGGACGAGGCCTTGGACGTCCTGCGGATGACCCGGCCCTGAACGGCCCCCTCCCAGGGGCCGAATCCGGTCGTTTACCGTCCCCGCACCCCTCCGTGACCTGCAACGCAGCCAGTTCGGGGGCAGCCGCCCTAAGATCTGCGCATGACAGGTACCCACAGGTCCGTGAGCGGTGCGGGGCACCGCCCCGCGCAGGACGCGCACTGGGCGCCCGGGGACCGGATCCTCTGGCGCTACCGCGACCACGCCCCGGGGCTCAAGGGCCAGGTCCACATCGCCCGTCCGGTGACCGTGGTGCGGGACACCGCCGAGCTGCTGGCGGTGTGGATGGCCCCCGGCACCGAATGCGTCAAGCCGGTGCTCGCGGACGGCACCCCCGTGCACGAGGAGCCGCTCGCCACCCGCTACACCGCGCCGCGGACCACCGTGCGCTCGCGCTGGTTCGGGGCGGGCGTGCTCAAGCTGGCCCGTCCCGGGGAGCCGTGGTCGGTCTGGCTGTTCTGGGACCACGGCTGGCGCTTCAAGAACTGGTACGTGAACCTCGAAGAGCCTCTCGTCCGCTGGTCCGGCGGAGTGGATTCGGTGGACCACTTCCTCGACATCTCCGTCCACCCGGACCGCAGCTGGAACTGGCGGGACGAGGACGAGTTCGCGCAGGCCCAGCGCACCGGCCTGATGGACCCTGACCAGGCCCGGCGGGTGGAGGAGGCCGGGCGGCAGGCGGTCGGGGTGATCGAGGCCTGGGGGTCCCCGTTCCGCGACGGCTGGCAGGACTGGCGGCCCGATCCGGCCTGGGGCGTTCCGGCCCTGCCCGAGGACTGGGACCGCACCCCGGCGCATATGACGTCATGAGACCCTTGATGCGCCCCCGGGGTTCAAACGTAGGATCGTCCTCCGCCGGTCGTGCGCGGGGGGCCGACCGGCCCCCGTAAGCGCAAATGACCTGCGGCGACCGGGACTTGACCGGAGGTCGACGCCGAACGAGAGGTAACGAGCGGGACGCGGATCCCGGGGGTGATGGTGCCCCCGCCGCTGAGCGGGTATACCGCGACTGACCGAGTTGAGTGCAGCGCACATCCAGCGCAAACGGACGGAATTCCACGCGTGACGGAGTACCCCACCTCCCAGGAGGGCCCGCAGCCCGCCGTCGCCTCAGGCGGAGGTACGGACGAGCCCGGCCACGGCAAGGCCCCCATCGCGGCCGCCGAGGCCGTACGCACGCATGCGCAGACTCCGGCAGCCGACCTCCCGCGCCCGCGCGGCGCCGCCGGGAACGGCGGACCGCAGGGCACCCGGGCCTCCGGCCACGACGCGGCGGACACCGGCCCGGCCGGCGCCCGCGCGCGCGACGGCGAGGCCGCGCGCAACGCCGGGCGGCGGGACGCGGGCGGCGGCGAGCCGCTCCCCGGCGGCCCGGTGACGGCCGCCGCCAGGGCCCCGGGCGCGGCGGGCACGGATCCCGCGGCGGCCCCGGTCACCGGCGCGCCCCCGGTACCGGGGGCCGGCTCCGGGACGGGTGCCACCGGTCCCGGTGAGGTGAGCGTGGCGCGCCGCGAGGGCGACCGGCTGCGCTTCGTCGGCGCCGCCACCCGGCGGATCGCGCGCGGCATCGACCTCGACGAGATCGTGCTGGGCCTGTGCCGGGCGACCGTGCCCACCTTCTCCGACGCCATCCTCGTCTACCTGCGCGACCCGCTGCCCGTCGGCGACGAGCGGCCCGTCGGCCCGGTCGTTTTAAGGCTCCGGCGCACCGACCGGCTCCGGCCGATCGACGACCTGGCGCTGGCCGAGGGCGAGGGCACGGGGGCGGCGGGGGCCGCCGGGGAGCTCGACTTCAGCCAGCTGCCGCTGGTCGGCCCGCAGGGTGACCTGCCCGCGGCCGAGCTCTGCGAGATCCGCCCCGGCGGGGCCCTGGCCGAAGTGCTGCGCGGCGTACGGCCCGTCTTCGGATCGGCCGCAGGAGCCCGCGACGCGCTCCCGGAGCTGCTGGGGTCCGACCACCCGGTGCCGCGCGGCCAGCGGGCCATCCTGGCCCCGCTGCGGGGCCGCCGACGCGTCATCGGCGCGGCGGTGTTCCTGCGCACCCCGGACCGGGACGCCTTCGAGCAGAACGACCTGCTCGTCGCCGCCCAGCTGGCCACGCACACCGCGCTCGGCATCGACAAGGCGGTGCTCTACGGCCGCGAGGCCTACATCGCCGACGAGTTGCAGCGCACCATGCTGCCGGACAGCCTCCCCCAGCCCACCGGGGTGCGGCTCGCCTCGCGCTACCTGCCCGCCGCCGAGACGGCCCGGGTGGGCGGCGACTGGTACGACGCCATACCGCTGCCCGGGAGCCGGGTCGCGCTGGTCGTCGGCGACGTCATGGGCCACTCCATGACCTCCGCCGCGATCATGGGCCAGCTGCGCACCACGGCGCAGACCCTGGCCCAGCTGGACCTGCCGCCCGCCGAGGTGCTGCACCACCTGGACGAGCAGGCGCAGCGGCTGGGCTCCGACCGCATGGCGACCTGCCTGTACGCGGTCTACGACCCCGTCTCGCACCGGATCACCATCGCCAACGCCGGCCACCCGCCGCCGGTGCTGCTGCACCTGGGCGGCCGGGCCGAGGTGCTGCGCGTCCCGCCGGGCGCCCCCATCGGGGTCGGCGGCGTGGACTTCGAGGCCGTCGAGCTGGACGCCCCGGCCGGGGCCACCCTGCTGCTGTACACGGACGGGCTGGTGGAGTCCCGGCTGCGGGACGTGTGGACCGGCATCGAGCAGTTGCGCGAGCGGCTCGCGACCACCGCGCAGCTGACGGGGCTGGACCATTCGCCGCCGCTGGAGGCCCTCTGCGACGACGTGCTGGACATGCTCGGGCCGGGCGACCGGGACGACGACATCGCCCTGCTCGCGGCACGTTTCGAGGGCATCGCGCCGAGCGACGTCGCGTACTGGTTCCTGGACCCGGAGGAGACCGCTCCCGGCCGGGCCCGCCGCTTCGCCCGGCGCGCGCTGACCCGCTGGGGCCTGGAGGAGCTGAGCGACTCGCTGGAGCTGCTGGTCAGCGAGGTGGTCACCAATGCCGTCCGGTACGCCGAGCGGCCCGTGACGCTGCGCCTGCTGCGCACGGACGTACTGCGCTGCGAGGTCGGCGACGACTCCCCGCAGCTGCCGCGCCAGCGGCGGGCGCGGGAGACCGACGAGGGCGGGCGCGGCCTGTTCCTGGTCAACCGGCTGGCCCGGCGCTGGGGCGCCACCCGGCTGAGCAGCGGGAAGGTCGTCTGGTTCGAGCTCCCGCTGCCGGGGGCGCACGACCGCCGCTGACGTCCCATCCGGCCGCTCCCGGATCCCGGAACCGGTCCCCTGCGCACGACGCACCGCCGCCCCGCAGCATGATCGCTGCGGGGCGGCGGTGCGTCGCGGTGCCGGGGTGCCTACCGGCCCAGGAGCGGGTTCGGCGGCCCGGGGGGCGTCGGGTCCTTCGTGGGCGGCGTCGGGTCCTTCGTCGGCGGCGTGGGCTTCTTCGTCGGCGTCGGGTCCTTCGTCGGCGCGGTCGGGTCCGGCTTGCCGGAGCTGCCCGTGGGGTCCGGGGAGCCGGTGGGGCGGGTGCTGGAGCTGGTCGGCGTCGGGGCGACGGTCTGGTTCGACGCGGTGGGCGACGGGCTGCGGGTCGGCGCCGGCGGGGTGCCCATCTCGGCGTCCTCCAGGTCGAACTGGCCGGTGGTCTGGCCCCGGAGCGCGGCCGTGGTGTACGCCTGCCAGATCTGGGCGGGGAAGCTGGAACCGCCCGCGCGGCCCTTGCCGGCGGTGCCGGTCAGGGTGACCTGGTTGTGCGAGTTCGGGTCCTCGCCGAACATCGCGACGACGGTGACGAGCTCCGGGGTGTAGCCGGTGAACCAGGCCGCCACGTTGGACTCGGTGGTGCCGGTCTTGCCCGCGGCCTCGTAGGCGGAGCTGCGCACGGCCTTGCCGGAACCGTCCTCGACCACGCCCGTGAGGACCTTGGTGACGGTGTCGGCGGTCTTGGCCGTCAGCACCTGCCCGCCGATCGGGTTGACCGGCTTGAAATCGGCGTCGGCGTGCTCGGCCTTCTTGACGATGGTCGGGGTGACCTTCTTGCCGTGGTTGCCGAAGGTGGCGTAGACGCCGGCCATCTCGACGGTGTTGGCGCTCATGGTGCCGAGCGACATGGCGGGCCTGTCGGCCGGCCAGCCGTCGCGGTCGCGCATGCCGAGGGCGAGCGCGGTCTCCTTCACCTTCTCCGGCTTGGCGTCGACGATCATCTGCGCGTACACGGAGTTCACGGAGGAGTTGGTGGCCTCCTGGACCGTGAGCATCGGGTCGCCGTAGTTGATGTTGTCCTGGTTCTGCGGGGCGAAGGCGGTCGCGCTGCCGACGACGGCGCGCTTGCTGGTGCCGTCGTAGAGGGCGTTCGGCGTGATCGGACGGCCGTCCTGGGTCTTCGCGCCGGTCTCCAGGGCGGTGGCCAGCACGACCGGCTTGAAGGTCGAGCCCGGCTGGAAGTCGGTGCGCAGGGCGTTGCTCTCGGCCTTCTCCGTCAGGCCCACGCCGCCGTACATCGCGACGATCGCGCCGGTCTTGGCGTCGACCGAGGTGGCGCCGGCCTGGACGCTCTGGTCCTGGGGGCGGTCCTTGGTGTTCTTGCGGTCGAGCTTGGACTCCAGCTCGTCGTCGACGGCCTTCTCCAGCGCGGCCTGCTTCTTCTTGTCGACGTTCAGGGTGATGGTCCAGCCGCCGGCGGTGATGTCGGCGTCCTTGATGCCCTGGCGGCTCAGCTCCTGCTTGGCGGCCTGGACCAGGTAGCCCTTCTGTCCGTCCATGCCCGGGAGCGGCTTGGGCTTGATGGGCTCCTGGAACTTCAGGGTCGCCCGCTTGGCCTGGTCCAGCTTGCCCATCTCGACCATGTTGTCGAGGACGGCGTTGAAGCGGATCATGACCAGCCGCTTGCCGTTGGGGCCGGCGATCGCCCAGTCGTACTGGCTGGGGGCCTGGATGACGGCGGCGAGGTAGGCGGCCTGCTCCAGGTTCAGCTTCTCGGCGTCGATGCCGTAGTAGGCCTGGGCCGCGGCCTGGATGCCGTAGGCGTTGCGGCCGTAGAAGTTGGTGTTGAGGTAACCGGCGAGGATCTCGTTCTTCTTCATGCGCTGGTCGACCTTGATCGAGATCACCAGCTCACGGAGCTTTCGGGTCGCCGACTGGTCCTGGGTCAGGTAGTAGTTCTTGACGTACTGCTGGGTGATCGTCGATCCGCCGGCCTTGCCGCGGCCGGTGGCCGTGTTGAAGAGGCCTCGGGCGACACCGATCGCGTCGACGCCGCTGTCCTGGTAGAAGGACTTGTTCTCGATGGCGATGAAGGCCGTCCGCACGTCCTCGGGGATCTTGTCGATCGGGAGGATCTCGCGGTTCATCTGGCCGGTGCGGGCCATGATCGAGCCATCGGCGTACTTGTACGTGTTGCTCTGGAGGATCGCGTTCTTGTTCGGGTCCGGCGGGTCCACGGAGAAGTAGAGGGCGACCGCTCCGATGATGAGGAGCAGGGCACCTCCGAGGAAAGTCCCCAGGATCGTCTTCCAGTTGAGGAAGCGACGTATGCCGCTGCGCTTCCCCCCGGTCTTCCCGGTCGACTTGCCCGCACGCCCGCTCGGCGCTTTCCGCGCACCGCGCTGCTGCTGCGCCCGTCGCGCCTCTGCTCGGCCCATCGCTCCCGCTCCGCTCGATTACCCCCCCGACGTCAGCTCAGAAAACTAACACCGCAGGCTGTGACAAAGGACGGCTAACCCTGATCAATACCGGTCAATTCGGACGTGAGAATCAGCACCCACTCCGATGGAACCGACGCCCATGAGACCTGAAGGGTTGCGGTGAACGCAAAAAGTGATATCACTTTGCTAGGCGCTTCGGTCGGCCACGGCCGGACGCCCCACATCAAACGGGGGTATTCCATGACAACCGCAGTCGACCGCCGGCCGAGTGAGGTCCGGGAGTTCGCGGCGCACAGCGTCGGCGGCGGACTGGCCCTGCTACTGGGCCTGTTGGGCACGGCGGCCGGGGTGGCCCTGATCGCCTTCGGTGCGACGGCGACCGCGACGGGACCCAAGGCGGCGATGATCGCGGCCGGGATCCTGCTGGTCCTCTGCTCGCTGTTCGCCATGATGGGACTGAACACGGTCGCCCCCGGCGAGGCCCGCGTGGTCCAGCTCTTCGGCCGCTACCGCGGCACGATCCGGGCGGACGGACTGCGCTGGGTCAACCCGCTGACCTCCCACAGGAAGATCTCCACCCGGGTCCGCAATCACGAGACGGCCGTCCTGAAGGTCAACGACGCCTACGGCAACCCGATCGAGCTCGCCGCCGTCGTGGTCTGGCGGGTCTCCGAGACCGCGCGCGCGGTGTTCGAGGTCGAGGACTTCACGGAGTTCGTCGAGACGCAGACCGAGACGGCCGTGCGGCACATCGCGATCGAGTACCCCTACGACGCCCACGACGAGGGCGGGCTCTCGCTGCGCGGCAACGCGGAGGAGATCACCGAGAAGCTCTCGGCGGAGCTGGCCACCCGGGTGGAGACGGCGGGCGTGGAGATCATCGAGTCCCGCTTCACGCATCTCGCGTACGCTCCGGAGATCGCCTCCGCGATGCTCCAGCGCCAGCAGGCCGGCGCGGTCGTGGCGGCCCGCAAGCAGATCGTCGAGGGCGCGGTGGGCATGGTGGAACTGGCCCTGACGCGGCTGGCCGAGGAGGAGATCGTGGACCTGGACCCGGAGCGCAAGGCCTCCATGGTGTCGAACCTGATGGTGGTGCTCTGCGGCGACCGCGCGGCCCAGCCCGTCATCAACACGGGCACCCTCTACCAGTGACCCCCGGCGGCGAGGACCCGGGTACGGGCCGGCCCGCACCCCGGACGGCACGGCAGGCGCGCAAGCAGGTGCTCCTGCGCCTGGACCCGCAGGTCTACGACGCGCTCGCGCGCTGGGCCGGCGAGGAGCTGCGCAGCGCCAACGCGCAGATCGAGTTCGTGCTGCGCCGGGCCCTGTCGGAGACGGGCCGTCTCCCGGGCGGCGCCGCCCCCATCCCGCCGCGGGGGGGGGGGGGGGGGGAGTAGAGCCGCAAGACAGAAAAGCGCGGACCCCAAGGGCC